>JBBQBY010000007.1:0-39058 GCA_038318235.1 Caldilineales bacterium | reverse complement strand
GGAGACACCGAGCGCTTGACTGATCTGGCGATGATTTTTCCCTTCGGCGGCTAACAGGATGATGCGCACTCTTTGGGCCACTTGTTGCGCAGTTGAATATTGTCGCTCCACTGTTTGCAGCGCGGCACGCATCTTGTCGTCTATTTCCAGTCGCACTGGTCGTGGGTCTGGCATAGCTTTTTTTGCCCGTTATTTTTGCTTAGTTGGTTACATCCCTACGATTAGGCTCAGTCTACCTTATTCATCTTACTATTGGCTCATTTAAGCCGCTATGTACTAGGGATCAGGCTGAGGCTAGCAACTTTGTTGGCGTTGCCTGGGTGAAGGATGCCACCTACCTGCCCGATATTCGCGGCAGCAGCGGTAGTTGGAACAGTTCGATCTATGTGCGCAATGATGGTGATACTGCGCGCGATGTAAAGGTCACCTTTATCACAATGGCACTTTTGCCAGTGAGCAAAGCACCAGTGGGTTGGCGCATGATGCGGTGTGGAGCGGTGCGACGCCCCCAAGCAATTGGCAAGGCTCGGCAATTGTAGATGGAGGCGAAGATTTGAGTGTTGCGGTGGTCAACCGACGCACACCAGCGGCTTACTCCAGTGGTGGCGATAACGGCATCCCCAACACGCGGACAAGCAGCACGGTGTATGTGCCCCTGATCCTGCGTCAGCACGCAACCGCCAGTGGGGTAGGCAACAGTGAGCTGCTGATCCAAAATGCGGGCTCGACCGCGATCACGTTTAATATCGACATGAAAGCTGCGGCTGGTTATAGTGATTTCACCAAGGCGGTGACGAATTTAGCCGCTGGGGCCACCTTTCGTTATAAGCCGTCGGATGATTCCGGCGCGGATTGGGTAGGTGCGGCCGTTGTTTGCTCGACGGGCTGCGGCAAAATTGCCGTCACCTCGAATTTTTACACTGGTGCCAACGTCGTCCAGACATTTAATCGGTTTCCTACGGAAAGTGTCGGCAAGACCTGGTTTGTGCCTTTGTTTACCGTGCGGTTGGCGAATGGTCTCAACACCCCGGTGGCCGTGCAAAATTTGTCGAGCAGTACGATTGCGCTGAACAAGGTGATCTTCAGTTGCAAAAAAGATCCAGCCAGCCCAGGGTCTGACTTTAGCGTATCCAACGATGCCGCCATCGACCCGAATAAAGCCTACTACTTCAACCCCGTGCCGGTGCCTAACACGCTCTTTCCTTCACCAGCCATGAATGGTTGGTTCGGCGCTTGTACGGTTTCGACGACGACCACCACAAACCAAGATTTTGTCGCATTTGTGCAAATGCGCTATGTCGGGGGCACCGATAATGCCGATAGTGCCGCGGCCTATGAAGCGCGGCGCGGCAATGGGGCTGGCAAGGTGGCGATCTTCCCGCTGATCCAGAAACGTGTGGCAGACGCCGCTGGCACGTTAGGCACAGCCGTCACCATCCAGAACTTGAGCAGTAGCGCGATGCAGATCACCTTTACCTATATTGCAAAATCTGGTAGTGGATCGAATATTACCGTCGGACCGTGTACCATTGCGGGGAATACGAGTGTCACCCACAACCATCGTCTGACCGATCCAAACAGCACCAACTGCCCATTGCTCAATGCGACAATGGGTGATGGCTGGCAAGGTTCACTGTTGGTGACCTCAAGTGATCAGCCGATTGATGGCTTTATCCAATTGACCAACATCAACAGCCCAGCCGGTGATACCTTTATGGCGCATAATGCGAACACGTCGCCATAAGCGTTGATCGAAGGATTTTCAAGACAAGCCAGCGTAATTTTCAAAAAGGGCGAGGTGGTGAAGCGTGTTCACCGCCTCGCCCTTTTGATTTTTCCTGAAGTAGACGTTGATCAGACCGGAATAGGGAGCAAGTGTACTGGTGAAGCGGGGGATGGTCTGTTAGAATAAAGCCCAAAGAGTAGAGACAAGCGCGCAGGGAAGCATTGCCGCTCTTTAGATTTCCCGTCAAATTTCCCATGATAAAGGAATTATTATGCGTAATAACGATCCGTTTGCGGATTTGATTCGTTCGCTGGAAGAAAATTTACAGCGGGAAGGCGGCGACCGTCCCCCAATTGAGCCGCGGCCACCCGTGACCGTGGGTAACCCGCGGCGCTGGATCTGGCTGCTGATCCCGCTGTTGATCCTGATCTTTTTCAACCGCTGGGTGACGTTTTACACCGATTGGTATTGGTATGACAGCCTGGGCTTGGCGTCGGTCTTCTTTACGCGCATCCAGGCTTCGCTTGGATTGTTTGCGGCGGGAGCGCTGATCTTTTGGCTCTTTCTGGCCTTTAATGTCTGGCTGGCCCATCGCTTGGAACCGTATGGCTTGGTCGATACCGCGCTTGAACAGATTGCGACCGCCTTTGGGTTGCGCGTGCGCACGGTGATCTTGGTGGCGGGGGCCTTGTTGGCGATCTTGATGGGCTTTGCCGCCTCGAGCACTTGGGAAGATTTCCTGGTCTATTTCAATCAAGGCACTTTCCATCTGACGGTGCCGATTTTTGACCGCGATGTCAGCTTCTTTATGTTTACCCTGCCCGTCTGGCAAGGGTTACGCGCCTGGTTGATGGTGATGGGCGTCTTCACGTTAGTAGCCACGGCGGTGATGACAGGGATTGGTGTGCGCAGTTGGAATGTGCGCACACCGGTACTGGCCCATTTAAGCGTGCTAGGTGCTTTGATCCTGGGCCTGGTGGCCTGGCAATACCGGCTAGATGCCTACCAACTGGCCTATAGTCAGCGCGGCGTTGTGTTGGGCCCCGGTTATACGGATGTGCATGCCCAATTGCCCGCCTATAATCTGCTCAGCATTATCACCTTGGTCACGGCTGCACTGCTGGTGGTGACGGTCTTTCTGCGCCGCACCTGGCGAGTGATCGCCGTCGTGCTGGTCGCCTGGGTGGTCTTGGCGCTGGTGGCCGGCAACATTTACCCCAGCCTGATCCAGCGCTTCCAAGTCAGCCCGAATGAGTTGACCTTGGAGCTCCCCTATATTGCCAATAATATTCAATTTACGCGCACGGCCTTTGAGTTAGATAAAATTGAGTCGCGCAATTACGACGCCACGCGCCCACTCACCTCAAACGCGCTTTTAACCCAACCGGATACGGTGCGTAACATTCGGCTGTGGGACTATCGCCCGCTGCTCCAGACCTATAATCAAGTGCAAGCGCTCACGCAGTATTATGAATTTAACAATATTGATATCGACCGTTACACGATCAACGGCAAAGTCCAACAGATGATGCTTGCCGCCCGTGAACTGGTGCCCGAGCGGCTCAATGCGGATGCGCAAACCTGGATCAACCGCAAGCTGGTCTACACGCATGGCTATGGTGTGGCCGCTTCGCCAGTTGCCAAGGTGACGGGCGATGGATTGCCTGAATTTCTGTTGAAAGACTTGCCGGTGCAAGGGGCGATTACGGTGACCCAGCCGCAGATCTACTTCGGTGAACTGACCAATGATTATGTGGTGGTGCGCACCGGTCAGCCCGAGTTTGACTACCCGCGCGGCCAAGACAAAGCCACATCCAAGTTTACGGCCAGCGAAGGCATTCCGATGTCTTTCGGGGCGCGTTTGCTCTTTGCCCTTAATTTTGCCGACATCAACTTGCTGCTCAATCGCGATATCAGCAGCGATAGCCGTTTGCTCTGGCGACGCGAGATCACCGAACGCGTGCGCGAGGTGGCGCCTTTCTTGCAATTCGACAACGACCCGTATGTTGTGATCGGTGCAGACGGCCGCATTTATTGGATCCAAGATGCCTATACCGTGAGTGACCGCTTTCCCTACAGTGAGCCAGCAGATTCCACTGTCGATCAAACAGGGCAAACGCAATCGATCAACTATATTCGCAACTCGGTCAAAATTGTCACCAACGCCTATGATGGCACGATGAAGTTTTATGTCATGGATGAACAAGAGCCGATTATCGCCGCCTACATGCGCATCTTTCCAGCCTTGTTCACCCCCTTCAGCGCCATGCCGGCGGGGCTAAAGGCACACATTCGCTATCCAGAAGATCTCTTTTCGGTGCAAGCCAATGTTTATCGCATCTATCATATGACCGATGCGAATGAATTTTACAACAAAGAGGATGTCTGGGCCTGGCCGGAAGAGGTCCACGACAATCAGCCGCAGCCAATCGAACCCTATTATGTGTTGATGGAATTGCCGGACAGCAAAGTGCTTAACTTTGTCCAAATTTTGCCCTTCACACCGGCCAATCGCGAAAACATGATCGCCTGGCTGGCGGTGCACAATGACCAGGAGAACTACGGGCAGAAATTGGTCTATGAATTCGGCAAAGATTCATTGATCTATGGCCCCAAGCAAATTGAGGCACGGATTGACCAGGACCCCGCCATCAGTCAGCAGCTTACTTTATGGAATCAACAGGGCAGCGGTGTGGTGCGTGGTAATCTGTTGGTTATTCCGATTGGCGGTAGTTTACTCTATGTGGAGCCACTCTATCTCCAGGCCTCGAATGGCAAAATCCCGCAACTAAAGCGCGTGATTCTGGCGACATCGGACCGCGTGATTATGGGCGACAATTTGGGGCTGGCGCTGGCTGGCTTATTTGGGCAGAATGTTTTGACCAACGCAGAGTTGGCCGAGCTAGCCGGTCCGGGTGGAACAGCGACCACCAACAATCCAAGCGATACAACGCAGGGTTCCACGGCCACGTCCGGCGGGAATAGTTCGGTGACAGAGCTGATTATGCAGGCCAACGATCACTACACCCAGGCCCAGACAAATTTGCGCAATGGTGATTGGACAGGGTATGGTCGAGAAACCGAGGCTTTGCGCGGCACGCTGGAACAACTGATCCGATTAACCGGTGCGGCAACCACGACACTAACCACAACGACAACCATCACCACAACCGCGCCAGTGCCGACAGTGGCGCCCACGCCGAGCAGTGGGGGATAAGGCGGTAGAACAGTGGGGCAGTAAGGGCAGTAAGGACAGTATCCACTGCCCTACCGTTCCTCACCTTTTTTTCATCTAGCACTCAGGCTGGATTAAGTTGCCTAGATTAGCATATGATTATACAGCATGATGCAGTTGCAACATGGCTTGGCCATCAAATGCACAGAGCATGAGAACAGACCAAGCTTGTTATTCAACCGATGAAGGCTTAACAAATTTAATAACACAAGTTCGTGATGGAGAACCTATGTCAGATCAAATGTCTAACTTTCGGTTGGTACCGGAAGAGAATACCAATCGATCCAAGAAGAAAGTAACCCCTAAAATCCTGATCAGTGCGGCGCTCGCGTTGACCCTGATTACGGGGGCGGTTTATGCGCCACTCTTGTGGAGCAGTGACTCGGTGAGTGCTTTGACGGGTCGAGCAGCGGCGCTGTATCAAACACCAGCCAATGCTTCTACGGTGCAAGCAGATGCTTCGCTGTTGAGCAATCAAGCAGCACTTTCCAGCTTGTACGACCAGGTATCGCCCTCTGTGGTGAATATCCAAGTCTCGTTGCATGCCTCTGCCAGCGAATTGAATATCCCTGGCCTTCAATTGCCAGAGGGTGATGCACCGTTACAACAGGCCGAGGGTTCCGGTTTTATCTATGACAATGAAGGGCATATTGTCACCAACAACCATGTTGTCAATGGCGCCGAGACCGTCACCGTGATTTTCGACAACGGTGAATGGGCCAAGGCCGAAGTCGTCGCCACCGATCCGCAAGCCGACCTGGCTGTGATCAAGGTGACGCCGCCTTCAGATTTCACCTGGAAGCCCTTGCCACTGGCCCAGCCGGACAGCTTGAAACCCGGCCACACGGTGATTGCGATTGGCAACCCCTTTGGCTTGGAAGGCACAATGACGACTGGTATTGTCAGCGCACTGGGTCGCAGCACTCCAGTGGGTGAAGCCAGCCAGGTGAGCGGTGGTAGCTACACCTTGCCGGATGTGATCCAGACCGATGCCGCGATTAATCCTGGCAATTCCGGTGGTCCGTTGCTCAATCTGGCCGGTGAAGTTGTTGGTGTTAACTTTGCCATCGAATCGGCTTCACGCAGCAATGCCGGTGTTGGCTTCACAATTCCAGTTTCGATTGTGCGCCGCGTCGTGCCGGCTTTGATCGCCGATGGCAAGTTCAACTATGCTTATCTTGGCCTGAGCGGCATCACGATTGGTCCTGACCTGGCTACACAACTAAAACTATCCGAGAATAAGTTGGGTGTCTACGTGGGCAGCGTGGTCGCCGGTGGCCCATCCGACAAAGCTGGGATTCAGGGTGGCAGTCAGGCCGTGAGCACCAGTGGCAGCGGCGACTTGCAAGCAGGTGGTGATATTGTCACCGCGATTGGTGATATGCCCGTGCATCGCTTTGAAGACATTGTCAGCTATCTGGTGACTAAAGCCGAACCCGGCCAGAAAGTTACCTTAACCGTGCTGCGCGATGGCAAAGAGATGAAAGTCGACGTAACACTTGGTTCACGCCCCAGCCAGATCCAGGCTCAGCAATCAGATAGCACAAAAGGAGCCGTTAGCGCCCGCCGTGCGATCCAGATCGCAGTCGATGCGACCAAGGATACGTTGACCGGTGAGATTACGGAGCGAGTTGCCACCCCTGATACGCAGGGTGGTAAGGATGTGTGGGTGGTTGAATTAAGCACCGCCAGCCAGACCGCAACCGTCGTAATCGACCGCACCACAGGTGATGTGGTGCAGGTGACCGTGAAGTAACGTTTTTCTACAACTGAACAATAAAAAGCGAGCCAAGCAATCTGCTTGGCTCGCTTTTCATTGTCTGAGGGTTTACACAGAGATGAATTCGAACGGATTGGTGATGTTGTAGATTATTTTGCTCAGTATGTTATCCTTCACACAGGAAAAGTATAACGTTGATCACAGATAAGAGGTATGATGTGACCGTACTAACCATCTCAAGCAAGGGCTGGGTCGTGATACCAGCAGAGTTACGCAACAAATATGGGCTAACACCAGGGGTTCGGGTAAGTGTTGTCGATTATGGGGGTGTCTTGGCGCTTGTGTCACGGTTAGACGACCCAGTCAACCAGGCGTACGGGCTGCTAACAGGTAATTCTTCGCTAACTCAAGCGTTGCTCACTGATCACCTTCGCCCAGATCCGTAACGGGCCCACAATTTCAAAGCCAAGCACCTGGGCGAGAACGAGTTCTTCACCCCGCTCATAACCAACCACTGGCAAACCTGGAAAAGCATCGATCACCGCCGCCACACAACCTGCCCAGAACGTCGATTGATGCAACGATGGGGCAAAGACGTTCGACAGACCAACCACGCCCGGAGTGCGATTGGCGATAGCGCCGGCAATGCTCCGTTCTGCTTGATAGGCGGCCACAAAGGCAATATCTGGATCGGCCAACAACGCAGGCATAAAAACCGCCGGGTGATCGATGAATTGATCAACGGGATCGCCTGCCCAAGCCGCTTCCCAGGCCACGAGTTCAGACGGGTGGTCGACTGTGCGCCACTCGACATCCGCAAGCGCAAAATCCGGCTTGGGCAAAGTGGCGGGGCGGTAGATCCACTCAGCTTCAAATAAGCCGCGAAACCCAAGCTCGGCCAGTTCCAGCGTGCAGAAGCTATCCTTGACCGCCCATGCCGCCAAGTTGCCGCTGCGGGTGAATGCGGCCAGTTGCGCCATCTGGGCCGTACGCCCATCAGCCCCGATCAAGGTGACAGCGTTTGGGTAATAGCGTGGCGTTGCTTGGCGATTGATCCACAATTCGGGAGTGAACTCGCCGGGCCGACCGTGCGCCCGGCAGACGGCATCACACCAGGCCGCATTATTATGGGCGGCTAGCGTTGCTTGTTGATTACGCATGGGGATAGGCTCCTCTCGATAGCTACGTGTTTACAAGATTGGCTCGTAGCCAACCGCCAACTTTACGAATGCAAGCTGAGACCTTTTAGCAGTTTGTCCATCAGCTTTTTTCTGCCACGCAGCGCTATGCCGACCAACTTTAGATCTTCGCTGTTGACGGCGCGTACAGCCTCGCGATTTGCTTTGTCGTGTGGGGTGGAAAACAATTCTTCGGTATAAATGCTAAAGTTGACTTCACTGCTCAACGCCTGTTCGTAGACTGCGCGAATTTGTTCGTGATTGGCGCTAAAGATCGTGATCGGTTGCTTAATCATTGGCAGATAGCGCTGGCCGGATCCATCCACGTAATCCTCGCCCAACACATCAGGCAAACTAGCAATGCCACTAATCGTGAAGGCCGTGACATTCAATTTCTGCCAAGCCAGCAAATCCTCGCGGATCACGACCGCAATTCTGGTATCAAATTTCATCGTTGCTCCCTGCCAATGACAGAAATTTTGACCACAGGCTATCCAGTGGCGCAAAGTTCTGCGTCAACATTATCTATCTTATTCTAGTACATCCCCCAAAAATTGGGGACAAATCCCGCAACTGAGATCCCTAGTCGCTGCGGCGACTTGTTACTGTCAGCCGCGGGATTTATCCCCCCAAAACCTGGGGTGCATCGCTCTATTCGAACCTAACGCCTGGCTTCTGCATCAAGCCAACGCCACCAAGCCCGCCAACAAGCCCTGCGCAACCACATTATCCACCAGCGTCTCCGCCGATAGCTTGAACGTTGTCAGCACCATGGTGCCACGGCCATAGCTGACCTTGGTTAGCAGCGAGACCGGTTTGTGGATCCAGCCGAGGGCCAGGCCAGCCCAATTGTGTTCGCGCGCCATCCAGGCCGGCACACCGGTGATCACGGCATCGGGCATAATGGCGGCATATTCCATTTCGAGCAACGGACCACCCGGTAGGTGGGCAAACGGGCCTTGCTTTTTAAGCCAACTGAAGGAAGTCGCCCAGTCGCCTTGCCAAATTGTACCGGCACGCGGGACAACAGATCCAATTGGCAGGCGGGCGCGCGGCTCGGCCAGATTGAAATCTGTGCCGGCCAGCAGCAATAAGCGCGCGCCGCTTTGAATCGCATCCTGTAGATCTTTGGTATAGTAGTGGGCGACAATGATCGCGTCGCTGTCGGTGGCGTCCGTCACCACGCTATAGCCCAACTGCGTGAGCGCCGTGGCCAACGCCGCATCGTTCAGCACCAACAATTTTTGTTGAGGAAGTGGCGGTTTGACCGCGGTCAACGCGACTTGGCTGCTGGCAAGGACGTCGCCATTATCGGCCAGCCAGCGCACCTGCAAAGGCACCACGCCTTCGGTTTGCAGTGGTATGTCGATCACGGCGCCCGCCGCGGCAACTTCACCTTTGGCCTCGCCAGCTTGCCACTGGATCTTACCCTGCGCGCCTGGGCCATCGATGCCAAAGGCGCGCAAGGCCACGGGTACGCTGGCGCCCGGTTGGCCGCTCCAGCGTTGGGGCCGCGCCACCACAACGTTGTCTTGATTCAGCGGCGTAAAGATCGTATCCAAGCCGTACTTGACGTCACGCTGCATGGTTAAGAGCCCATTACATTCCCAGTGTACATCCGTAAATTCGGTGATCACATAACCGGCAATGCTCGGATGCAGCCGCATCGAGCCAATTTCATAGGCCAGGCTGTGCGCCATATGTTCCTGGCTCATTTGCACGAACGCTTCAAAGCTGCCAAAAATATCCCCCAGCCGCCAGAAAGCAAACCGTTCGCGCATGGCATGCGGATAGACAATGCCTTCGCCCCATTCGTGCCCGGTCTCGAACCACCACGGCTCTTTGCCATCTTCTTTGATCTTGTCCGGGTCGGGCAGGCCCCAGTTGCCAAACTCGCTGACCAGCAGGGGCAGATCAGGTCGGCGATTTGCGGCATAATCCGCCGCCCACACCCAATCTGTGCGGCTGGCAAAATCGGCCACCCAGGTATCCCACTCTTTGGCATGGTCAGGAATCGACCGGTATTCATGATAATCTTCGATGTCACCCGCGACATGAAAATTGACGCGACAGGCAGAGTTATCCACAATCAGCCGCGTTGGGTCGATCAGGCGGGCTTCCTGATAAAAATCGGCCAACCATTGGCGCTGTTCTGGGTTGCGCGTGAGGTCGGTGCCCCAATCTTCGTTGACCAGCGACCAGATCAAAATTGACGGATGATTCCAATCGCGCTCGACCATGGCCTGGAAGGTGGCTTTGACCCGTTCAGAGGCTTTGGCCGTCAAACGCGCCCAATTGGGGATCTCGGTCCAGATCAAAATGCCCAGGCGGTCGGCCACTTCGTAGTAGCGGGGGTCTTCAATTTTGATATGGCAGCGCAGACAGTTTAGGCCCAATGCCTTGGCCTTGTGCACCTGGTCTTCTAAAAATTCGAGGCTGGGCGGCGTGTAGATCGTTTTTGGGTAATAAGCTTGGTCGAGGGCGCCACGCAAATAGATCGGCTGGCCGTTGAGATAGATGCGACCGTCGTGTTGTTCTACGGTGCGAAAGCCACAGGTGGCGCTGAGTTCGTCTGTCGTTTGGCCATCGGTCAACAGTGTCACGGTGACCGTATAGAGCGCTGGCGCGTCTGGGCTCCACAGCGCTAAAGTTGCCAGGTCAAGCTGGGCCTGGCCCTGGCCGTTGGCATCTAGGGTGGTGCGAGTGACTTCCTGACCATTGGGGCCGGTCACCCGCGCTTGGATTTGCGTGTTGGCCGGCATTACACCGGACAGGCTGGCGCTAATTTCCAAACGACCGGTTGCGGGAACGGGGGTCAAGCGCAAGTTTTGCAAATGGACGCCTGGGCGCAGTTCGAGCCAGACACTCTGCCAGATACCGCCGATCGGTCCATACCAACTCTGCTTGCCGTGCGGCACTTCGCCAAACGGGAAATCAGCGAACCGGCGTTCGTCGTCAGTGGCATCGACGACGCGCACAATTAATTCGTTTTCGCCCTGGTGCAATTGGCTTTCGACCGCAAACTCAAAAGGCAGATAACCGCCCTCATGTTCACCGATTTTGTGGCCATTCAGCCAGACGGTGGCGTAATAATCGACCGCGCCAAAGTGCAGAACAGCCGCGCCCGCCGGTGTTTGATCAAGCGTAAAGGTGCGCCGATACCAGGCAGTGCCGCTGGCGAGGCGTAAATCATCAAACTGCGCCTGCCAGGGCAGTGGCACCTGCGCCTCGCGCCAAGCTCCGCTGCTGAGCACATGCTCAGGTTTGGCATGATCAGCGGGATCGAGTTGAAAAAGCCATGTCCCATCTAAAGACAGGCGTTGTCGAAGGCTCATATTATTTAGCTCCAATCTTTCTTTGCTACTGGGGGACAATTACAATTTGGTGGCCTCTTATTATACATAAACCTAACACAATCCGACGTTTTTAGGCAAAGGAAGACACAAATCATCGTTTCCCTCCTTTGCCTACATATAAAGTCCGCCAATGGCAAGCGAGTGCAATAGATATTATTTGGAATAAGCATCAGGTGAAGAGAATGCACCCTGAAATCGTGTAAAACACAGGCGACTTCGATACCGAGGTCTGAACAATCAGTTTTGATATTGCGGAAGAGATCGTGGACAATCCCATAACGCTTAACGCCACTAGCGCGGGTTCAACTCGAATACGCACGGCTGCATCAGTAAGGGTCTGTCCAGAAATAAGTTGGATGATTTTGTTGATAACACAGGTGTAGTTGTCCAAAAACTCATATAAGTTATTTCTGGACAGACCCTAAGTAGTACAGCGACACAGCCAGGGGTTTACCTTTTTAATTAGTCGGACAGGCTGTTAATTTTTTATTACTGATGGCAAAAAGAGTGTTGTTTTCGTGGAAGAATCCATCGGTAGCCGACCTGAGATTCCCAAAATGATGGGTAAGTAGATTGTAGATGAGGGTTGTTCACCCAAGATAAAATAATGGCCCTTATTGTCCTGGACAGCCACATTGCCCCCACCATCGACGGCTTGTACGAAATATTCCAAACCGGGTTGATTCGGCAGTTGACCCTCCCAGACATCATTCCCCATTCGCCGAAGTTCCACCTTAAAAATTGCCACGAGGTAGGTATTCAGCCGCGATTGAAAGCGAAATGTCAGCAAAGCTTTCAAAGCCTCTGAATAGACAGTTTGGACCAAATCCTCCGCATCTTCCGCGGCTAACTCTTTCACGCTCGCGATTTTGAGAAAGTGCGTACGCCACTCTGCCCATGATTTGTTGCCCAGAGCAGACTGTGGCATGAGCATCTGCTGCACCATCAATCCATCCAGCTTGTAATTGAGCACAATAATGCGGAGCGCCTGAAGCGTGGGATCAGGCAGATGTTGGGCAAATGGGAAGATGGCTTCAACCAAGTCTTGTAAGCCGCTTGGGGTGAGGCTCCACCCTTGTTCATGCACCAAGGCTTGAACAACCTGATGACAAAGTTCATGGAGAGCTTGTCTTTCCACGGCCGCCTCTCTGGTTCTAACTATTTACTCGCGCTAAAAATGCTGTAAGCACAAAGTCTACTCCTCAGCATGAAGAAGAAAATTCAAACATTTTTCATTTGTAAGTTCTCCTTAAATATAACACCCTTTAGTTTTTAAAGCAAGCAATTTTGGTAAAAGGAGAAAGTCCAAACAAAAGAACGAACATAGTTTTACACCTGCTTAATTGATTTTAAAAGTCGCTGCAAGAAATTAGATCATTTTTTATACAAATAATGTGAGTAAGGAAATTGTATAGCCTTTGATACAAAACATTAGTCTTGGCTTACGGGTGCATCCCAAAAAAGTGGCGAGTTTTTTAGTACTCTGGAACGGCATACCCCAAATGGGGTATTGACCAAAAACATACCTCTGAAACTGCCACAAATTTGGGATGCACCCTTGGCTTACTGGCTGACTTGACCATTAATAAGGCGTTGTTACTGGTTGTTTAAGCCACTGCGTGCTGTTCCCCTGCACCATGCAGAATTTCCCCTAGAAACATTTTTTCACGACCTAATTTATTGTCACAAAAGGAGTAACCATCTGGCAAGTATCAAGGCACCGAGAATCCACTCACGGCTTGTCTCTACAAGGCGACGATCTCTATTGTCAATCGGTTTGTAGCAGCCAGACGTAGGGTGCTTCGAATTGCTCAACTGTCAATGAGCAAAACCAAGACCCAGACGAGAAAAAACATTTAGAAAATCAGGCTCGCAAACAGCAAGTTGACGCGGGAGAGTGGTGCCAACAATAAGAACAACAACAGCAGCAGGATAACGCTCCCGACAATTAGTCCTTCAAATTTTGCAACTACTAATTGATGGAATGGATGCAAGCGCATCAAACAAGGTTTGTGATTTGGTCTGCTGGATAGCCGAGTGTCGATACATAAGCATTTCTCCTATACACAGATCAATTTTTTAATAAATTTCTCATCATAAAGGAGATCGTATGACTAGACTTTTTAGACAATTGTTGGTTCCTCTATTCGTTATCTGTTTCATCATCCTGAACACGGCAGCCGGACATGCGCAAACACCCGATGATCCAGGTCAGACGGCAAAGCTATATCTACCCTTGGTTGCCAGCAACACGCAAGTAGCCCAGCAAAACAGTCCTATTCATCAACTAAAGTATCAAGTTGGCGCCACCTACACGTATCAGTGGGATTTGACGATTCAGACACAAAGCGTTAGCAAAGATTCTCAAGGCGTTCAAGAAGACGGCAATACATCACGGCTTAGTGGGTTGGTGGATCTGCAAATTCTTGACCAGGAAACGGATGGAACCTACCTGCTCAGCCTGGGCGTGCGCAACCCGGCAATCGTCGCTTCGGCGCAAGATGATCAAACAACAGCTTTAAATGACCCTGATCTGATTACAGCGTTGGGTAAGCCGCTACTGTTCAAACAAGCCAGCACCGGTGAAATTCGCGAAGTTCGCTATCCACAAGATGCGCCAGCCACCGTTGTTGAAATGCAAAAAGGCCTAGTCAACGCGTTGCAAGTTACGCTCAAGGCAGGCGCTCAATATACAGCAGAAGAGCAAGGTGGCCAAGGGCGTTATCAGAGTCACTATACCGTGACCGAAGGGGCAAACAATTTGCAGGTCTCTAAACAAATCAGCGCAAACGATTTCTCAGAGATGGTGAGCGCTGGAGACACTGGGGCAACAATCCAATTAGAGAATCGTGTGGATATGGTATTGGATACTCAGCAGGGCGCGCCCCAGTCTATTCACGTGGTTGAACAGATCAGCATCGGTGACTCATCAGGCACATTGCAAACAACCGACGTTTTAACGGACGCAGTTTCAATCGAAACTAAAGTCATTTCCGACGGATGGCTACGGCTGAGTCAAGTACAAAAGACGGAGAGCAATAGCGCTGTCGCCGCCGTCGCCAATTATGTGTCTGGCAGCTTGCGCGCCACATTAAGTGATACGGTCACTACAGAGTTAGAGATCGACCTGAGCACAGTAAAGATCGATGATGAACTCCAAGCGCTGGCCCAAGAGCCGACCAGTCCAGTCCTGGTTCAACGCGTGGCAGATTTGATCCGTCAGGATACATCCCAACAAATCCTCAAAGCGGTGCAAGCGCGTTTAATGAGTGCAACGGATGAACAAATTGTTGGCAGCTACATTGGGGCGCTGAGTATCGCCGGCACCGCGGAGGCACAGGATGTATTGATTGACAATGTTTTGACCGCTGCACCGATCAGCGACACCCTGAAAGCACGAACGTTAACTGAGTTGGCGGATCTGAAGCATCCTTCCCCGCGCCTAGTTGATGTTGTCACAGCCCTCAGCCAAACGTCCACGGGCGAGTTACAATCACTAGCGCTGCTAACCCTCGGTGGTCTAGCCAATTCGCTCCAAGCGACTGATCTGCCAGCAGCCACGCTGATTGCGGCTGGACTTACCACGCGGTTACAACAGGCACAAGCGGCTGAAGATCGCGAAATATTGCTGTTGGCGGTCGGGAATGCGGGCATCACGACAACCCAAAGTACGATCACCGCTTACCTGTCCGACAGCAACCCGACCCTTCGTGGCGCCGCTCTATTGGCCCTCCGCAAGTTGCCGGTCAATCTGGCGGACAGTCAACTGATGGCAAGTCTGGCGCATGATCCGAGTGGCTATGTTCAGGAAATGGCGGGAGTTGCTCTTGCGCAGCGCGCCCTAACCCCGGCGCTGCGGACAACAGAAGCGGAACAAGCGCTACAAGCCTATGCCGCTGTGAAAGCTGCCGCTGTCGATGGCATTTTCACGAAAAACTGGAATAAAAGCTTTAGTTCCGGCCCGGTCACGATCAATCTGCCCGGTGATCTAACCGTCAAAAGCGCACCGGACGCACCGGCACTGACATTAGACGCCAATCAATATGCGACCGGCAGCGTCATGGGCATTAATTTTAATCTCTTCCATGCCAAATTGCTGAGTGATGTACCGGCCGGTGCGCGTCGGGTTGGTGCCTATTTCTGGATCGGGAATAACACCCTGGTCTGGCAAGACGAAGCCAACGTACCCTGTTCCTTTACCAAGAACGGCACGTTGTGGCAAGGTTCAAAACAATTTTTCAGCTTTAGCAAAAGCATTCCGGTCTATTGGATTCTCACCGTTGACTTACACGCGCAAGCAACTGGTTACGCCAAGATCACCTATGATTATCAACATCAACTGTGCGCTACCAATGCGGCCACAGCGACCGGCACCATTACGCCACAGGTACAGGTTGCAGCACAGGGCAGCGCTTACCTGTCACTATTACTTGTGCGTGGTGGGGTTGTCCTGACCGCAGATATTTTGAAAACCAGTTTGCCGGCTAGCATAAGTGCATCGTTAACACAAAGCGGTAGTAATCCACCTGTGTTGGGGGCTTGTGTCGATGTGAAAGCGACAATCGATCCGTTAAGTGGCAAGCTGGTAGCCAACGCACAACGTCGAAAATATGTGGTGGGTGGCTCATGGAAAAATATCGGGACTTGGAATATCTGGAATTTTGCTGTCAATAGCCAGAATTACACACTGTGGGCGCAATGCTGGCCTGATGCACCTGGCCCATTCAACAAGACCTACCCCGGCAGCAATGCCACGAATGTGCCAACCAGTATCAACTTAACCTGGGGGCCATCTGCCGGTGCGGTTTACTATCTGGTGTGCATCGACACAACGGCTGACTTGTCTTGCAACGGACTGGGTGATAATACCAACTTCACCCGCGTCAATGGCACGAGTTATCTCGTCAATCTTGCCCCGAATACAACCTACTCGTGGCAAGTACGCGCCGTTGGTGCTAGTGGTGTATGGACACCTGGTAATGGTTCAGGGCAGTGGTGGGGCTTTGCCACAAGTGGCGTTAGTGCACCAGGCACCTTCAACAAACTAAACCCGGCGAACAATGCCACCAACGTATCACCCGCTGTGACCTTGAGTTGGCAGCCGGCCACCAATGCCGTGCAATATGGCTACTGCATCGATACAACGCTAGACAGCAGCTGTGATCGCGGCGTGGATAATTTCATTCGGGTTAATGGGCCAAGCGTCGCCGTGACCCTTCAAACAGGGAAAACTTATCAATGGCAGGCACGTGCCTACAGCGCCAATGGGGCATGGACGCCGGGTAGTGGTCCGGGGCAATGGTGGACATTTACCACAGATAACGCGCCAGCACCGTTCAATAAAACCTATCCCGGCAACAATGCCACGGGGGTGCCAACCAACATCAATTTGACCTGGAATCCAGCAGCGGGGGCAAGTTATTATCTGCTCTGCATCGATACAACCGCTGACTTGTCGTGCAATGGGCTGGGCGATAATACGAACTTCACACGGGTCAACGGCACGAGCTATCCCGTCAATCTTGCCCCTGGTACGGCTTACTCCTGGCAGGTGCGAGCAGTTGGTGCGAATAACATCTGGACGCCCGGTAATGGGTCGAGGCAATGGTGGGGCTTTACCACTAGATGATCAATGATTGAAACGACAAATTGAATCGCTCCAGTTGTTCACAGTTATCCGTTCTGTGCTTGGCATGTTTGCCACATGCCAAGCACAGAGTTTCCAAAACTTTTCATCAAGCGAAGCACACGAAGTTTCTGCCTAGAGAAATTTCTCTTCAACCGGATCTGCTGCTCGTTCCTCATTTCAATTGACATCCCCCGATCTCCACCTTATACTTTAACAATGTCAACTAAATACTTTAACAATGTCAACTAACATTTTAGAGTTGGCAGAACTTTGCTGACTTAACGATCAATTCTGCCTTCCCAGGGGATAACCTTATGCCCGACTTCACGCCTGTCCTCACCTATATCAATGACTACTGGCCACAGATCATTCGCCATCATCCAGATGATGAAAAGACGCTGATTGGTCTACCGTATCCCTATCTGGTGCCAAGTGATGGCAGCATGTTCCAGGAGATCTATTACTGGGACAGTTATTTTATGGCGTTGGGGTTGGTAGGGACGGCGTATGAGCCATTGATCATTGATATGGCGGAAAACATGGCGTATTTGTTCACACGGTTTGGGGTGATCCCCAATGCTAGCCGCTACTATTTTCTGTCGCGCAGCCAACCGCCGTTCTTCACGCAGATGATCTGGTTGGCTTATACGGTCAAAGAACAACGCGGCGATCTGGATGCGAAAAGTTTTCTGGCGCGCATGATGGCGTTGGCTGCGCAAGAACACGAAACCGTCTGGCTGGGCACGGCGCAACCGCATCATCGCCAGGTGCAGGCTGGTTTGTCGCGCTATTTCGATATTAACTATTTGGACAACCTGGCTGCCTGCGAAAGCGGCTGGGATCATTCGACGCGCTGTGATGACCGTTGGTTGGAGCATTTGCCCGTCGATTTGAATGCGCTCTTATACCTGCGTGAATGCGATTTGGCGCGTGCAGCAGAAACGCTGGGGCAGCCAGAACAGGCGTTGGTCTGGCAAAATCGGGCGCAGCAGCGGGCAGAAACGCTGCAACACTTGATGTGGGATGCAGCAACCGGGTTCTTTTTCGACTATGATTATGTGAATGCGCGCCGCAACCCTCATCCTTCCTTGGCCGGTTTCTATCCACTCTGGGCCGGCCTGGCGACTGCCGAACAGGCGGCGCGCATGGTGGAAAAGTGGCTACCGCGCTTTGAGTTAGCGGGTGGCTTGGTCACCACCTTGGAGAGTAAGCCAGGTCGGCAGTGGGCCTATCCGAATGGTTGGGCGCCGCTGCAATGGCTGGTCGTCACTGGTCTGGAACGTTACGGTTACACCGCCGAAGCCTTACGCATTTGCGAAAAGTGGTGCACTAATGTGGCGCGGGTCTTTGCCGCTACCGGTGCGGTCTGGGAAAAGTATAACGTGGTAGAGATCAGTAAAGGGGGTGAAGAAGGGCTCTATGGCCAGGTGAAGGGTTTTGGCTGGAGCAACGCTGTATTCGCCAATTTTGTCCACAAGCTAGAGACAGAAACTTGAGCAGACGAAGGATAAGTCAACCTGCAACTTTCGCGTTGATTCACCGTATTGCCTATATAACGAAGGAATTTTTCGTTCGCAGTTTTTACGCGTCCTTTGATAGATGCGTTGAAGGAGATCTTAGAATTTGAAAAGGCTCGAACTTCGCACGGACAACATCGAAACCCGTAGTAGCCCTGTAAAATTTGTACTCGCCACCCTGATTGCCTTGATTTTTGTCGCGCTCTTTGCGCCATTTGCTATACGGCAGATGAAAATGGCAATAGTTAAACCGATTCAGCCAACAACGCCAGTTGCACCTGAAGCGTGGCCCACGCCGCCTGCCACCTATGCACCGCCCACGGTTGTCGAGGCCGCCGCTATCCTGCGCGCCAATCCCACCGAAACACCTTTGCCAACACCGATCCCGCCGCCCGTTTGGCAAGAATTAAATTATCTGACCACCGTTGAATTTACTACTTCCAGCGTGGTTAATATGCAACGCACGGCAAACCTGGAGTTAGGTGGCGTCCGCTTGATGGATAACCTAGTGACGGATCGCTTGCTGCTGAAAGCGGTGGGTAAAGTGCAACTCGGGGTCAATTTAGGCCAAGTTAGCAACGTAAAAGTGACCGGCAACAAAATTTCGCTAACGTTGCCCGCGCCCGAAGTAACCAGCGTTGAACTGCTGCCAGAGCAATCACAAATTTTCGATAGCGTGCAAGTCTGGTTTCTTTCCCAGTATAAAGGCATGGAGACGGAAGCCCTCGAAAAAGCCCGCCAGCAACTAGGTGACGAAGTGGCCGACAACCCCAGCATGATGGATATGGCCAGCGAAATGGCGCGCTTGCAATTGACCGAATTTTTGCGCAAGGCTGGCTTCGCAACCGTCGAAATTACCTTTAAATAGTCGCAGTTCTGACCGTGCGCAAGCACTCGATCAGGGAGAATGAGATGAGTGAATCCGTCAACAAAACAACGTACCCATTTATGTTGCAATCGACCAGCGAAGTGGGCAAGCCGCTGCCACCCGAGCAAAATCGGCCAACTGGCTCGAATTTCCGAGCATTTCTACAATTCCTTGGTTGGACGATGGCGATTGCAGCGCTGCTGATGGCGATTGTCGCCTTGGGTGGCTGGTTGATGTTAAATAATACAGTGCGCGATGTCTTCAAACTCGACACGAAAGTGACCGTGGTTGACGGCGCTGCGGTAATCGAATCGATCAAGCGCGTGAACAAGCAGGTTTTCATCGAGCACTACAACGTGGTCGATGTTGATTACACCGAAGCACCTGAGGGTTGGCTGCGGGTGCTGCCAATCAAGCAGACGTTTGTGGTTTTATTGCGCGGGCGTGTGCCGGCCGGCTTTGATCTCAGCCAACTGACACCCCAGGATGTTTGGATTAGCGATGATCACAAGCGGATCCAGTTGGTTTTGCCGCCACCCACGATCTTTGAGGATAATGTCAACATTGATTTTGAACATAGTCGCATTCTAGCCCAAGATGATACATGTCCCGACTTTATTTGCCAGCAGACGATCGAGGCCTACAAAAATCAGATCTTGCCAGAAGGGCGCAAATTGCTGGTGAATGCGTCAGAGCAAAGTGGGATCTTAGAAGAAGCAGCCGTTGATGGTCAGCGTTACTATGAACAGCTATTAAAATCGCTTGGCTTTGCGGAAGTTCGTGTAATTGTCAGCAATGAAGATCAATAAAACCACTTGACTAACGAAACAGACTTATCCATGACAACACGATTAGCAATCTTCATTTCTGGCGACGGCAACGAATTACAGATGATCATGGATGCTATTCGCGCCAAATATCTGGATGCAGAAATTGTGGTGGTGGTTGCAAACCGCAGTAACGCATTGGGGCTGCAACGGGCCCAAAAAGCGCACATCCCTACCCTCTATCATTCACTAAAAGCGTACCGAGCCGCCGGGCATGATCGCCAAGCCTATGATGCGGAGTTGGCAGCACTCGTCAAAAAATATCAGCCAGATTGGATCATTCTGGCCGGTTGGACGCATTTGCTCAGTGTTGCTTTTTTACAACATTTTTCATACCGCGTGGTGAATTTACACCTGGCGCTGCCCGGTAAATTTCCTGGTGCCCACGCCATAACCGACGCGTTTGCGGCTTTTGATCGGGGTGAGATCAAACAGACGGGGGTGACGGTTCATCTAGTCGCCGACGAACGAATCAACCGTGGCACAACGCTGGAGAGCCAAGATGTGCCGATCTACCGCGGCGATACGCTAGGAATCTTAACCCATCGCGTGCGCCGTGCCGGGAGTGAATTGCTCGTCAATGCCTTGCGCCGGTTGATCCAGGGTGATGAAGATAATTAATGCTTTATGGTTCAGGATCACCATAAAGCAGGATCGACGATAAGTGAGCGCTGCCGGTGGACAGGTGATATCACTTATAGAGAAATCATTTAAAGATCGCACAATGGTAGGTGCGGTTAGAAACCACACTTGGCTGGTTTACACAGGGTGTGCGGTTAGAAACCGCACCTACGAAAAAATCATTGATGCGAAGTTTATTTGCTTTCTCTATTAGCTTTATTTCTAACCCTATCGATTGCTCGGATCAGGCTTGGGCGAGTTCCGCGCAATTTTACGGCCGGGGCGCTTGCACTTCTGACAAAGAAAATATTCGGGTTATATCCCCATTGACACCATTAAAGGGAACATTTGAATCAAGCCACCCAGCGTTCCAGCGCAAAGCATGTTGTGCCGCGTCATAAGATGAGTTGACCACCAAACTCTCGCCTTCGCGCTCCAGAATACGCCCAAAAATTTCGGCAATGATCGGATCAAATTGGATACCGCGCATGCGGCGCAATTCGTCAATAATCTCATTGAGCGAGAGCGCCTTGCGGTAGGCGCGATCAGAGGCCATTACTTCTACAGTATCACAAACCGCCAGGATGCGGGATTCAAATGGGATCTCTTCGCTATGCAATTTATCTGGGTAACCTTGACCATTCCACCACTCATGATGATGACGCACAAAGCCGGCCAGATGACGCAAGCCGTGAGAAGTCTCTAAAAACGCCGCCCCAATCGTGGCATGGGTTTTGATATATTCATACTCGGCCTCGGTCAAGCTCTCTTTCTTTTGCAATACTTCCTCGGAAATAGCAATTTTCCCAATATCATGCAACAGAGCAGACTGCCGAATCTGTTCGATTTGTTCGGCTGGCAACTTCATCTCCTTCGCCAGCACAACGGCATAATCAGCCACTTTCGCCGCATGACAAGAGACATAAGGGTCGCGGGCATCAATAATCTGGGCCAGGGTCATAAAGAGTTCATTGTTTAATTGCAGAACAGCATTGTTGGCGCTGATGACACCTTGGTTTGCACGCGCCAATTCTTGATTCAGACGTTTCAATTCGTGCAGATTATCTTCCGTCTGTTCGATGTACTGCATTTGTGAGTAACGCATCATCAAAATCGGCAGGACAAACACAAGCATGCCGGGTAAACCAAAGGTACGGTAGGCAATGCTAAAAAACAGACCCATAATACACAGCACTAAATAGTGACCTGCCAGCCAACGAAATTGAATTTTCCAAGTGCGAATTACAGGTACACCAGTGGTAAGCCCAATCGCGGTAGCAAACAAACCCGATTCAACCGCGAAATAGGCAATAGCCGCAATACTCATGGCGACCATCAAGGGCGAGAGAGAGCCCATCTCTAACCTGAAACCCAACACCTGCTTGATCACGGCCGGGATAGCCCCCGCCAATATATGCGTTGCCCAGTTGAAAGCCGCTTTAAAAATAATATTTGACAATGATCGCTGCCGGGAATGCACAATCGCAGTTGTAATCGCAATCGCGGCACTTACGCAAACAACGCCTGGAACGCCAATCAGCAGCGCCGCCGCAAACGCAAACGCAACCGAAGCAGAAATCGTGCCGATGCGATAGAGGTCAACCTGCAACAGTTCGGCAATGATGGCCATTACGACTAACAAACCAATCACGCCCCAGTCTCTTTCAAAGCGAAAATAAAAGCTGCCAAGCGCCACGATGCTACCCGTAATAATCACGCTACTCATAAACATAGTGTACCAAATATTGGGTTCAACCTGCGGAGTAGACTGGGTAGAAACACTTTGCAATGGCAGCATCGGGTATACAGTTGGGTTACTATCCATGCGCAACCGGTCTGTAACACCCACGGGGCGCGTCTCTGCGGGTAAAGCCGCCAGACCGCTCTTAGGAATACCCTCAAAACGGATAGCTTGCGGCAGATCGGCGAGACACATCACCCGGTTGCGACCGAGCAGTTTGGCATGATAAACAGCCACATCAGCCTGGTGCAGTAAGTTATTCATGGTGTCGGCATCGGCTTGGAAGCAAGCAATCCCAAAGCTCATGGTAGCACAGATCGGGTTAGGGGTCGTCGCGGATACAAAGCCGGTTGCTTCAATTTTGGCGCGCAAGCGTTCGGCGAAGGCGCGTGCTTCTTCTTGATCCACGCCAGGCAATACAATCGCAAATTCCTCTCCGCCAAAACGTCCGGCCAATTCGTGATCAGAAATGCTCGCTTGAATAATTCTCCCCACGCCGGCCAAGACAGCGTCCCCGCCTAGATGCCCGTAGGTGTTATTGATAATGCGCAAAAGGTCCAAGTCGGCCATGATCAAGGCTAAAGGTTCTTGGAGACGGCGCGCATTTTCTAGCTCTTCCACAAAACGTTGGGTAAAGTAGCGCGCGTTCAATAAGCCAGTCTTGCTATCGGTCTGCGCCTCTTGTGTCAATTTAGGCACCAAAAGGGCGCGATACATCAACACCAACGGTGCCAGCCCCGGTATAATTAGCCAAGGGTTGATGCCCCACAACACCGCCACGGCATACCCCATATACAACAAGATAAAGTCTGTAACCAGGTTTTCCGCCGACAACACACCAGATTCGCGCCAGGTCATGTCACCGACAATGACCATTGCCAAACCGACCAAGAGATGATTCGCAACAACATAACTTAGCGCAGCCACCGTTACTACCAAAAGTGGGCCAACAGGCAGCGTCCGAAACAGGCTGGTATATAACGTAGAATAAAACCACTGAGCCGTCAACCCAGAAATAATATGCACAGAGATATTGAACAATTGGACGTGCCAAGAGAAAGGTAGCTTCTTGTGTTCAATATAAGCCTTCAGCATTTCAGCAACATGGGGAATGATGACCAGTAGCACAAAAAAGCATGGCGAAAGCAAGAGTAGGCCGGCGAAAAAAAACACGGTATGCGGATAATAGGCTTGGCTGTTATCGGAAAAAGGGAATTCTACAAACTGCGCCAATGTTGCCAAAATGGTCAGTACACAAAAAATCAACCATTGGTTCATCGGGAGGGTTGAGAACAGAAAGACAGCCGCACCCAGTGCGAGCCCAGCCACAGTGACACTACCGATATACGCCCACTGACGAACTGTCATATCTGTCCTCCTCGTGCATTTTACATAACCCAATTATGGGCAGATCCAATGTAACAGGTCATAGAATTCACTGTATAGATTCAAAAATATACAGATTCAGGCCATTATCAACAAGCATAATTTTGCTGATGCAATAGACATCCACAACGAACATCAGTTGTCTACTGCATCAGCAAAATTATTAATTGAGGCTAGGGGTTGTTAGCAGCGACGAAGGGTAGGAAAATATGCTGATTAAATAAGGAAGGGTCAATGGTCAATTTAGCACTTTCTGTTACTTCTGACGGCAGGCTGAGGGTCTCTTCGGTTGGGAATTCTACCTCGTCCGTTGCGGATTCATCAAGCATAGGCTCAGCTACCTGAGCGCCCTGTACAGTATCCCAATAATCGCTGCCCCAGACCACCGAGTTATTCAGATCGCTATTTTGCGTGGTGGAGCCCCAAAACGCCGTCCCATGGCCACGCCAATTGACTGACCCTTGCGTAATTGAATCCCAAAGTAGCGGGACAAGAGCATCCCAGAGGAGGTTACTGACCGTAAGCCCTTGGTTTTCCTTTTGGGTTGTGGTGCCGCGAATCGCAGCATCTACATCTAAATAGCCAGCCCCCGCGTGCTGGGCGGTATCGAAGGGACGGGCCGTATGCAGCAACCGATATTTTACCTGATCAGGGGTCAAGTCTGGATTGGATTGGAGCAATAACGCGGCTGCCCCCGCGACCATTGGGGTGGACATTGAAGTGCCAGACATCCGAAAGTATGTGCCTAACAGACGGCGCATCTCCACAATATTATCCGGGTGTTGCCTGGCCAATACGGTATTACGCTTAATCAGACTGACAATATTGGTGCCTGGCGCAACGAGATCCGGCTTGGCATAACCATCGCTGGTTGTCCCATAGGCCGAGAATGGCGCCATCACATCATCAGCCAGATCAGCGGTTCCTTGATCATCCGTTGCCCCCACTGTGATCACAAAAGGATCATTCGCCGGTGCATAAATGCCACCACTGCCCGTGTTACCGGCCGAGACAACCACCACAATGCCATTAAACCACAATATCTCTACCGCCGCATCAAGTGCGCTTGTATGATGCGACTCCAAAACACTGTCGTTCATCGAAATATTAACAACACGAATATTATACCGATCGCGATTGTCAAAAACCCACTGTAAACCGCTAATCACGTCGGAAATTTTAGCCTTTCCTTCATCATTAGCGACTTTAACATTGATCAGGTTCACCGCAGGCGCAACCCCAATATATTCACCGAGCAACCCACCGTTACTGCCGATAATCCGTGCCACATGGTCACCATGACCATAAAAATCTTCACCACTAGGATTGCCATTATAGACAAATTTTGCCACCAGCCGCTGGACGCCCCAGCGTGAAGTATTCAAATCATAGTGCATACTAATGCCACTATCGACAACGGCCACACCAATCTTTTGGCCCTGCCAATAAGGCGCGCGATTCCAGACTTTGTCTGCGCCAATCGTACGAATATAGGCAGAGGCCAAATGACTCGTATCCACACACCAAAAGCAGAAACTACTCTGCGCGACAGAGTCCAGCGAAATCCAACGGACACTTGGGGCGCGACCCAGTTCGGCCACGGCGCGCGCTGGCAATTGCACGACTAAGGCATTAATCAGGGGTAGGGTTCGCGTCACCCGCCCGCCTGTGCGCGCCACAACTGCCTCAAGCCCACGATCTGAGCCTGAGCGCTGAACAATTACTGTCACCTGCAAATTTGGCTGTTCGTTGGCCAACTTGATTAATGCAGCCTGAATATGTAGCGGCGTCTGAAACGTTGATGAAGGGAGCGATGCAGCTAAAGGGAGTGCAAGAATCAGTAGGCCAAGCCCGGCAATGCTGCCGGATAAGAGCAGGTGCTTTAATTTGCGATCGAGCTTGCTTTGCGCCAAGTTCAGCCACGTCAACAGAGCACGCAACCATCTTGCATTGGACACTTGAGCAAGTATCGCTCCCTTTGCACACATAAATGAATCTCCTTTTGTTCAGAAATTATTAAGGTAAGAATACCACTCATTATACTAGAGAACAAAGGTATTTGTAAGTTAGTTTCACTGGCGAATTACAATTAAATTGTAGTAAGTTCAATTTTAATAACCGATTCGTTCAAGGCTAGATTACAGGAACGGCTTAGCGAGCCAATCCAAAAGCCTGGCTTTGAAAGCCAGGCTCGTAATGCAGGCGAACTACCGATTCAGTACCCAGAGAGACTATGATTCGCATTTTAAGTAAATAATTCCCGTATTGCTTACATTTTATGACAATGGTACATCATAAACACAATTCATCGTGTCAGTTACCCCCGGCTTTAGCCGGGGGCTTGCCCGTAGTCTCGTAGAGACGACTCGTGCATCAGGGCCAACTGACGGCGACCCATCCCGACAAAGAGCTTGCCTTGTCAGGACACCACGTAATTTGATATTGCGTGCAGCATTTAGATCGGCGTGCAATTGAAAACCGCAAGCCTTACAGAGGAACCGATGACCTTGACGATTCGACGATTGCGTATGCCCACACTTAGAACAACCTTGCGACGTATACCTGGGGTCAACTTCGATAAGCTCAAAACCGAGGTCTTCGGCTTTGTACTGCAAGAATTGTTCAAGTTGGTAGAACGCCCACGAATTAGCCTCACCGTTTTGTTCTTTACGGCGCGGGGCATTCCGAATCCCGTCAAGGTATTCAAGCGCAATCGTTGGGTTGCCTGTGCGCTTGGCAAAGTCAATAATGCCACGGCTGATAGCGTGATTAACATCTCGCATGAATCTTGCACTTCTCCCACTCAACCGTTTAAGCGCACGTCGAATCGAACGCGTGTTCTTCATTGCCTTCTGCCGTTGGAGAGATGCACGACTTTTCAAATCGCGGTTACGAATATGTCTAACCTTCGCACCGCCAAAGAACTGCGATTTTTGACCATCCGTGGTGACGGCCAAATAGTTAATACCACGGTCAACGCCAATCACGGCATTGTTCAACTTGGTAACAGGTTCAACTTCCCTATTGAAGGATACAGACAGGAATACTTCACCCTTGCTGATAAACATTCTGGCGTCACTGAGTTTCCAGTCCGTCAGGTATTCAGCCAGCTTGGGCGAACCGTGAAAGGGAACAGGCTTAATCCGTCCGTCAAGCGTCCAGATACTCAAGCCATCACTCCGAAAACCAAAGTCACGCCCCCGATCACCACCTTGCAAGGCGATTGCGTTGCAAGGCTTGAAGTAGATCGCTTGCTTGAGATTAGTCTTAGAAGTCTTGGCGGATTGGTATTTTGCGCTCACTTGACGAACTGCGTTCTGGGTCACTTGGGCAGACAAACCAAACTGGCTACGGATATTTTGGTAGGTCAAGTTATTAAGCTTGAGCGTGTTGTGCGCAATCGCAAGATTGGCAAACGCAACAGTACTGATGTAATTGCAAGCTTCGTTCCATCGCTGGATCGTGCGCTGCGCTACATCAAACTCTAAGTCTATTTTAACCTTTACCATCCGTACAATATCCATAGCCATACGGAAATTGTATCAAATATCTGTGGATTTGTAAAGTTTCGCGGTGTTTGAAACAATGTCCAAAACCGGGAGCCCTTTGGGCGCGGTTTTGCTTGCGGCGCTTCAGGTTCCCATGGGGAGCCCAAGCGCTTACCTCCCCATGTCTAAAGACAGGGCTACCCCGCAAGGAGTTTTGATGGCTTTTTCTGGAGGTGGTCTACGGCTAAACTAGGATCTTCGCTTACAGAGAAAGCGAGTATAGGCCTATTATTGCATAACTTATCCATTAAAAACAGCTATTTCGCTTGCATAACTCTTACAGTTTTGTCAGTTATTGTTTAGTACAAAATCTAAAATTAAGTTACTTGGTCATCACACCTTTTCGGCAACACAGAGCACACTTGTACCAAAAGGGAGTGCTACGTACGAAAGCAGCTCTGCCTCTAACCAGCCGACGCCTTGCAAGAGCGTATTCGCTGGCTCGGGAATTGGCTCCATTTCGACCTGATAGACATTTTCTTCCTGGCTCAGATGAGGACTTTCCAGGCCAGGGTTGTAAGGCCGCAACAGACGCATACCAGCAATCAGCGGAAATAGAAAAAAATTATTATAACTGATCCGTTTCACGCGTAACCCGCTAATTTCAAGTTTTTGGCGTAATTCAGAGACCGTATAGCGGCGTTGGTGGGCGTTAATTTCGTCGTTGTAGCTCCACAACCACATAAACGCAGGCACTGTTACCACCAGCTTGCCACCGGGTTTTAACACGCGCAAACATTCTTGAAAAACCCCAAACTCATCTGGAATGTGCTCTACTGTATCAAGCAACGCAACCAGGTCGAAACTATCGGCGGCAAAAGGCAGATCAGTACCGGAACTCTGCATCACGTCAAGCCCGCGTTGTGCTGCCACCGCCAAGGGGCGCGCATTTGGATCAACGCCGACCACGCGGCCATAGTGGGCCAGATGATGCGCCATGTTGCCCGCGCCGCCGCCAATGTCCAACACGGTACGCGGTTCGTGCGGTGGCTGTGTCCCCAATTCAGCATCCAGATAATTCAAAATCGCACGCGTTCGCCCGGCAAACCAGGCATGGCGATCTTCGTCTAAAACGGTTAATACAGGTGTTTTCATCCTTCATCCTTATTTATAATTGCACTTATCGGCCGAACTAAAGGCCAAGCGCGGAATTTATCGATGCCATTCGGCGATCATCGGCTATACAATCTTGGTCACCAATACTTCTTCACCCAGCAAATCTGTAACCCGCACGGCGACACAGCTAGCCATGGCTGGCACCGGCAGCGTATAGGAGCCTTGCACCTGATCGCGCTTTTTTAGTGGTGCATCAACCACAACACTGTGAAAGACTTGTCCATCATAAGCCGGATCAATCGCAATACAATCCACCAAAGCTCGCCACTCAGTGCTGGTTGGATGATCAGGCCGAAGCGTCAGCGCCAGTTGAGTCGCAATCGCCGGTGACACAAAATTGAGGATCGTCACACAGATCAAGGTCGCGTCAGCGGGATTTCTGACAATTTCAATCTGGGCCTGGGCCGTGCCTTGAAGCGAGCCTAGTGGTTCTGAGTCGGCCTTTGTCTGGTAAACCGCAAACCCAGGCGGGTTACGGTCGCCACTCAGGTTGATGGCGTGCAGCCGTCGCCGCGTGGTCAAGACCGCGCCGCGATTATTGTCACAGCCGATCCAGCGCCGGCCTAACCGTTGCGCCATCGCCAAGGTGGTTCCCGAACCCATAAAACAGTCCAACACGAGGTCGCCCGGATCGGTTGATGTACGAATGATGCGCTCAAGCAACGCTTCCGTTTTTTGGGTGGGATAACCGCAATCTTCGCCCGGTGTTGTGCCAAGACCGGGAATATCGTCCCAAAAGTTATCAACCGCGCGTTCAACCGCCCATTTCCCCCGCCCCAAGTTGGTGAGATAATACTTAACGCCAATATTCCCACCCTTCGAGGCATACACGCGTTGCGCAGTTTCGTCAACGATTAATTCACCGCTGTAGGGGGCATAAAGTCGCCCCGCGGCGAGCAAAGTTTTCAGGCTGACAAAGCTATAGGTACCGGGATCCGAGGTGCGAAAAAAGCCCCGTTCATCGTGCATGAATTCACGCGCGGCTTCTGCTTCTGTCAGGATAATCTGCTTTTTAGCCAGGTGCCAAGTGGTGGGCGCCGCGCGACTTTTGGCAAAAATTTCGATATAATGGGTGCTGAAGGGAAAGTAAAAGGCCTTTACCTTGGCCCCGCGCGCCACCTGACTGCGCCAGGCAATCGTGTTCAAATAATTATCGGGGCCAAAAATCTCCTGTAACAACATGCGCATATGGTGTACTTGTCGGTGATCGACATGCAACCACAAGCTGCCATTTTCACTTAGCAGGTCGCGCAAGAGCGACAAGCGCTCGTACATAAATTGTAAATAATCGTTGTCACTCCACTGGTCGCTATATTGCGTCTGTTGCGCAAAAACATGATCGGCGCTCGTCTGCATGGTGGGCGCTTTAGGGCCGCGCAAGCGCACTTTGCGCCCCCATTTGACGCCAGTCGCATAGGGCGGATCGATATAGATCAGCTTTACTTGGCCTCGATAACCGTTGGCTAAGAGATGGGTGAGAACGGCAGAATTATCGCCGAGGTATAGCGAGTTGGGTGTTGCCAGTGGCGCATTGTGAGGTGGATCGTGTGCCACGCGCAAGGTGTTAGCGGGATCAAAAACTTCCACTAGTTGTACTGGACAGAGTGTGACAGGCTTTGGGCTCTGTTTGCCAGGCCAAGATAAGGTAGGTGTACTATCATTCATCAGATTCTTATGCGTATTACTCCTAAAATCTCGCTTATTCATTGCACATCAAATGGGTGATGAGATGGGAATGTGAAAAAGAGGGGTTGGTAACTATACTAAAATCAGAATGAAATCCGGAGTTTTACCCCACCCGCGCCCAAGGGGCTCCCGCTCCCCAAACAGGGAGGGAACCGTCACAAGGTAGACGAAGGATCAGTCCCTCCCCTCGTTTGGGGGAGGTTAGGAGGGGGTAAAAACTCCGGATTTCATTCTGAACTCAGTATAGTGAGCAATGTTCTAGGATGAAAGCTAATTGATCATGCGTCACCCTGATGAATCAGTATGCGGCCGGGTTCCACAATTAATCGCTGGTGGATTATTGATGAATGCTGAATATAGTGTAAAAGTGCGGCAATCATTTGTTCTAACAACCCAAGACTAGGGTTTCTTGGTACACGGATAACAACAATTCCACCTGTATTTTCAGGAGAAAAACGCACACGATTTCCCAAAACAAATATTTGGATCAATCGATATACGCTTGAGTAAAGGGTTCATCTTTCTATACTCCTGAATAACACAGATAATTGCATTATACCATATTTAGCCGGGCTAGCGGCGGGCAAAATAAAACGCAAATACGGGGCGCTTCTTTTTCAGACACCAGGCCTCGCGATGCGTTAAAGCAAAGTCACCAATGGGGTCTAGCCCTGCAGGATCATGCGGCAGAAAAGCGGGATGTTGCTCCACCAAATAGCGCACCATTTCGCCATATTCCTGGACATCGCTTTTGAAAAAGAGCATACCGCCTGACCGCAGTTTGGCCGCCAGCAGATCAACGAAGGGCGGCGAAAAGAGGCGCTTGATCCGATGCTGGGATTTCCACCAAGGGTCGGGAAAGAGAATATGAAAGAGATCGACCCGCTGATCGGGCAGCACAACCGGTATATTAAACCGTGCGTCATCATTGCTCAGCCACAAATTATCGACGTGGTAACGCTCGACCCGTTGCAACATCAGGCGTGTCGCCTTCGTTTTGGTCTCATAGCCAATCAGTAGCGTTTCTGGGTGTCGGCGTGCGCGATCCAGCAAAAAGTCGCCGCGTCCAAAGCCAATTTCAACTTCCAGTGGCCGATCCGAGGCTAACGCGGCGCGCAAGCGTGCGCCATTGTCCCCGCGCGGATCATCCAATGCCAGGGCGCGGAAGAACGGGAGGTTGAGCCCCCATTCGGGCAGATAAGCCGAACCGGGCCGCACGTGCGGATTGCCACCAATCAGTCCCTTGCCAGCTTCCCAGTCGGCATAAGCTTGGCGCCGGTCTTCCTCCGACAATTCTTCCCAGGCAAAATCCATGCGCCCGGCCGAGAATACGCTGGCTTCATAGTCAAAAACAGGTTGTGCAGGTGGTGAATCTTGCATACTCATGGACGCTCGATTGGGTTGGGTTGAAGTTGGGTGACCGCTTCGATCAGGGCAAGATAGTGATAAGTTTGCGGCACAATCGCCATCGGTACGCGACCACCGTTGGTCACGACTTGGGGCATCAGCGTTTCCATTACGGCGGCATATTCACGTAGAATGCGCAGTCTGTCAGCTGGATCAGCAGCCGATGGCGCGGTCTCTGCGATCAAAGGCACGGGTTGGCCGACAAATTGCGCCACAACGCGCAATGAGCTTAGCGGCCAGTTCAGCAAGTCCGTTTTTCTTTGCCGCGATATTCGTGCGACATATTTGGCCGCAATCAGCAGCATCACCCAGAACTGATTGACCGCTTGCGTCGCCACTTCTTCGGGCGGGCGGGGTGGGACAGGCGCATAGTCGAAACGCGTCGGTCCATCGGCGTGTGACAAATTCACACGGTCAAACCACAATTGAATTTCGGTCGGCATCTGCGCCGCCGATTGACGTTGCCAATACCAGTCAATTTGATGCGGTCCAGACTCACCCGGATAGAGTGCCATATTATACACGGCGCCAGGCGGCCAATTTTGTGGTGCTTCGAGAATGAGCAAAGGTTCGCCCAGTTGCGCCATGTACGCATAGCGATTGGCGGCCACGTCATCTTGATCTTGATCGGCCACAATAATAAACAGATCAATATCGCTCAGATCATCAGCATCGCCCCGCCCCAACGAGCCAAATAACCAAGCGGCGCGCGCACGTGGATCCTGCGCCACCACAACTTGAGCACGCGCCAATAACGCCGTGCGCTCAAGTTGATGCGTCTTCAACAGTTGATGAACCAGCAGCGCCTGGCTGGAAAGTTGCGGCTCGGTCACGTTGCTTACCTGCTCAATCCATTATGCAACTGCGCCTCTAAGCGGCGCGCAATGGTCGTTTTCACTACATCTGGGTTGGCGGGTAAATATAAAGGCGGATTGGCATATTGGCTCTCCACCTCGTCCAGCTTACTTTCGTGATAGCCCACCTTGAAATCTGTAAATTTCAATCCGTGCGCCGTACTGATCACCACCACGCGGTCGCTGGGCTTGATCTCACCGCGTTTGACCAATTTGAAAAGCGCCGCCAAGGCCACACCAGTGTGCGGACAAGTGTACATGCCGGTCAAATCTGCCAATGCCGAGGCGGTGGCAAGTTCATGTTCGCTGGCCTCCTCCACAATGCCATTGGTCATTTGCACCGCCTGTACAGCCTTTTCGTAGCTGACCGGGTCGCCAATCTGGATCGCGGAAGCGAGAGTTTTTTGGGCGGGGATGATGGCCTTTTCTTTAAAGCCATTCAGGTAGCTTTGATAGAACGGGTTGGCTTTGCTGGCCTGCGCAGCGACCAAACGCGGCAACTTGTTGATAATCCCCAAATCCAACAACAGCTTCAAGCCTTTATAGAGCGCGCTGATGTTGCCCAAATTGCCCACGGGAATGATGATCCAATCGGGCACTTCCCAATCGAACTGACGTACAATCTCAACTGCCACGGTCTTTTGGCCCTCGACGCGGATGCTGTTCATCGAGTTCGCCAGATAAATGCTGTTGTCCTGGGTCACTTCTTGGACAATCCGCATGCACCCATCGAAATCGGTATCCAGCGCTAGCACATGGGCGCCATTGGCCACCGGCTGCACCAGTTGGGCGGTGCTCACCTTGCCTTGCGGCAGAAAAATTACGGCTGGAATGCCCGCGCCGGCTGCATATGAAGCCAGGGCCGCGCTGGTGTCACCCGTACTCGCACAGGCCACGGCCTGCACCGGGCTGCCATCCTGCATCATCTGTTTGACGACGCTGACGAGCACCGTCATGCCCAAATCTTTAAAACTACCGGTGTGACTGTTGCCGCATAGCTTGATCCAAAGGTCCGAGACGCCCAGTTGTTTGCCCAAGCGTTCGGCCCAGAAAAGGTTGGTGTTGCCCTCATACAGGCTGACGACATTTTCGTCGCGCAGATCGGGCATCACCCACTCGCGCATGCCCCAGACGCCACTGCCATAGGGCCATTGGGTGGAGCCAACGCGGCTATCCAACAATTTCTTCCATTCGTCAGCGCTGCGCAGGCGCAACGCATCCAGATCGTGATGGACTTCCAGCAAGCCACCACAGGTAGGGCAAGTATAGATCACATCATAGACTGAATATTCGCCGGAACAACCGCGAAAACAGCGAAAGTGGGCCTGATAGGGCAGCGTAGCGGGGGAGGGTTGTACTGTTTCAAGTTGCATAATTAAATTCCATTGGCTATCAATTCAAGCAGAGATCGGGGTCAACGTGCCGGGGCACGTTACATTGTCACTTCAGGCGCTTTTTGAATTCGGCGGTTAGCGCGGGCAGCACCTCGTAGAGATCGCCGACAATGCCATAGTTGGCGCGTTCAAAGATCGGCGCTTCACGGTCCTTGTTGATGGCCACGATCACTTTACTGCTGCCCATGCCGGCCAGATGCTGGATCGCGCCGCTGATGCCCGAAGCAATATAGAGATCCGGTTTGACGGTGCGGCCGGTCTGTCCCACCTGGTAACGATAAGGAATGTAGCCCGCGTCGACCGCAGCACGACTGGCGCCAACCGCCGCGCCCAACGTTTGCGCCAATTCGGTGACCAGGGCAAAACCCTTTGCTGGATCCGCGGCTACCCCGCGCCCGCCCGAGACAATAATTTTAGCGTCGGTCAGGCCGATCTCGCCAGTATCGGTGGATTTTACTTCCAGCACTTTTTCGGCGACCTGATCTTCATTCAACCCCAAATCAAGCGGTTGCAGATCGGCAACGGCTTCGCCTAGTTCGGGCATGGGGAAAGAGCGCGGGCGCACACTGGCGAATTGCACAGGGCTGGCAAAGCTGACATCCGTCAAAATGTTGCCGGAATAGATGGCGCGTACAGCCACTAGTTTATCCGCTTCGACACGCAAGTCAACCGCATCGGGCGCAAGGCCGGCATCGAGTTCGCAGGCGACGGCGGCGCTTAGTTCGCGACCGCGTGGCGTGGCGCTGGTCAAGACGACAGCGGCTTCCACCTCTTCGATCGCCCGCCGCAAACCCGCGACGTAGGCGCTTAACCGATAATTTTCCAAGACCGGGCTGGTGATGGTCAAAACTAGATCAGCGCCATATTGGCGCGCAAGCTCCGCCGTCGCGGTAATGTCCGATCCCATCGCAACGGCCACCAATGGCGCGCCCAGTTCATCGGCCAATTGGCGCGCCTTGCCCAGCACTTCCCAACTGCTGGCGACCGCATGCCCATTCATTTGTTCAATCCAGACTAAGACAGACATTGGATTCTCCTGGTAAAGAGCGAGTAAATGGTAAATGGTGAGTGGTAAGTGGTGATTATTCTAGCGACCCGACAGTTTTGCTTTTTCGTTGGGTTAAAACCCGCAGCTGACAGCAGGAAGTCACCTTAGCGACTAGAATGACCAGTGCCTGCGGGCACTTCCTGCCCTGTCAGCAGGCCATTTTAATGGCCCAAGCAAAAGTGTCGGGTTGCTAGGTGATTATTTACTATTTACCATTTACCACTTACATTCTGTTAGATAACCTTCTCAGCCAGCAATGCATCCACCAGTTTGGCGGCTTTTTCTTGGACCGTTGCGCCTTCGATAATATTTACCTGGGTGCGGCGTACTTCTGGCTTGCGGATATTTGTCCACTGCGTTTTATTGGCCGGGGTCGCCAGCCCTAGATCGCTGGACGACAGGGTAGGAATCGTGGCCTTGTTGGCCTTGCGAATGCCCATGAAGCTCGGATAACGCGGCTCATTGATCTCTTTAGCGACACTGATGACCACGGGCAGCGGCGCACTCACCGTCTCTTGCCCACCTTCGATCAAACGCTCGACCGTAACAACGCCATTCGCAATATCCTTCACCTTAACTACATTCGTCAAAAGCGGCCAATGGAGCTTGCCGGCCACGCCCACAAAGACCGTGCCACTGTTGTCATCAACGCTCTGTTTGCCGGTTAAGACCAGATCAACTTCACCTTGCGCTTTGATCGCCGCCGCTAACAGGGCGGACGTAGCCCAGATATCACCGTCGCGCAAACTAGCATTGTCAACGAGCGCAGCACTGCCCACGCCCATCGCCAGCGCATGTTTGAGCGCATCGACTGCACCGGGCGCCCCCGCCGACAGGGCAATCGCATCACCATTAAAACGATCGGCAAGTTGAATCGCTTCTTCAGCGGCAAATTCATCCCACGGGTTGATCACCATCGTCGCCTTGATGGTGCCACGCTTCACTTCTTCCGCCGCCACCTTGGGTAGCTCGGCGGTATCTGGGGTCTGCTTGATCAAGACAACAATTTTCACGGGTGTTCTCCTCAGGCTGATCCGTAAAACGAGCAACAGTTCTCTACAAGTCTACTTGGTGCTGGTTTCATCGGTGTTGGGCAGCTGTTGTCAAAAGGATCGTAGATGGTACAGAGAACCAAGCTTAGATAAAAAAATGCGGAGACGCCATTGTCTCCGCGGTGGAAAAGACCCAAAGATCTCTTCTACATTTAGGCAACTATAACACAGGCAGTTGAACCCGTGCAAAAAAATCAGGCAAACGTCACCACTGGTAGCAGGTCTGCGTGTATCTATGAAAAAGATACATTTATTTCACCATCCGCAAATTCGTAAACTATATCTATTCTTCCCAATAATGCTGGCGATGCTGTTGATAATAAGCGAAGGTGTCTGCCAATCCCGCGCGTAAATCAATTGTCGGTTGCCAGCCCAGCACCGTTTGGATGCGCGCATAGCTCGAATAGACATCACCAATATCGATCCGTTTGCGCGCTTCCGGCCAGGGCACCAAGCGGACACTGCCTTGCCCTGCGATTTCGACCAACATCTGCGCTATTTCCAGCAAGCTGACCGGCGCGCTGCCGCCCAGGTTGAACACTTGTCCATTGACAGCATCACTGGCGCCAGCCCGCAAGAAGGCATCCACCACATCATCCACATGGGTGAGATCGCGCAGTTGCTGGCCATCGCCATAGAGTTGAATCTCTTTACCTTCGACGGCCAACCGCACAAACCAGCCGATAAAACCCTGGCGATTGTGCTTCATCAATTGGCGCGGGCCATAGGTATTGGTCAAGCGCAGCGAAGTGGCGCGCAGACCATAGGCATTGTGATAGACAATGTGATACCACTCGCCCGCCAGTTTGTTGACGCCGTTGACATCGGTGGGATGTTGCGGATGTTTTTCGTCGAGTGGCAGATAATCCGGTTTGCCATACTGTTGGCGCGTGCCGGCATAGACGACCTTGATGGTCGGGTTTTCATGACGACACGCTTCTAGAATCGAAAGCTGGGCGCGTGCGTTGATCTCCAGATCACTAAACGGGTCGGTCATCGAATCAATGTGGCTGACCTGACCCGCCAAATTAAAGAGTAGATCTTGGCCCTGGACCAGTGCGCGCATCGAATACGGATCGCGCACGTCAGTGATGTTGATGCGCAACCGGTCTTCATAGCCAGCCAGATTAAAGCGGTTGCCGCCATAGTCAGGGATCAGCGAATCAACCAGGGTGACGTGCGCGCCCAGATCGACCAGCCGCCGCGCCAGGTTTGCGCCGATGAAACCGAGGCCGCCGGTGATAAGGACATTTTGATTGGTGTAGAAATTTAGATGGTTCATCTGGGAATCGCCATTCATTTATGCTATAATCTCGTCTATGCCAGCACGCAATATTTTACACGATGTCGTCAAAGAAGCACTGATCAAAGATGGATGGATCATCACGCATGATCCGTTCACGGGTTTCTTTTGGTATTCGCGCTGTTTATGTTGACCTTGGCATAGAACGCTTGTTGGCTGTGCAACGTGGTGACGATAAGCTTGTGATTGAGGTGAAGAGTTTTGTCGGTATGTCAAAAGTTGCCGATTTGGAACGAGTGCTCGGCCAATATATAATCTATTGAAGTTGGTTGAAGCGGACACACCCAGAACGAGTTCTTTACGTAGCGATCAATGATGTAGCGCATAAAGCAATATTTTTGGATATTTCTGGTCAGGTTTTGCTCGAAAACTACGCCATCCGTATGATTGTTGTTGATGCTATGAAGCAGGAGATCGTGCCATGGATCGATTAGAACAATATCGAATACTTGTCAAAAATTTACTATCGGTGATAACAAGATGAGGCTCGTGACTTTACAACACCGATGACCTTGTCTGCAACTACACTAGCTCGGTCAGCAATTGGGTGGCCCCAAGCCAAAGCCGACCTAACTGCGGATCCAATACTTGGAAAAATGGCCCAATCCGATTCCAGACCACGGCCCAATGCGGTGGTTGTTCGGAAATAGGCCGGAGCCGTACAAGGGACGGTAACGCGTTGGGCAGTTGGAGGGCATCAACAGGCAACAGTGCCTGTTCCATTTCCACCCCGCAATGATGAGCAATTTGGATGAGGGCGGCGGGGAATCGATCGGGATGGCGTCAGTGAAGGCTGGCGTGAGTTACGCATCGGTAAGGGGAATCCGGTAGCCAAGCAACAGTGCTTTCAAGACAGCCAAACTATCCGTTATATCTGCATTGGGGGTGACTTGCGGGATAAAAAAGAGACGCTTAGTGTTCGGGTTCACCATAGATGCAAATCACTGGCATTTCCTATGCACATGCTCTTTCAAAGCTGCTGAAAGCAAAGGGTAACTGGCGGCCTAGCATAGTGAACACATATTCAAGAATTCTTTTGTTTTCTAAAGCAAACAGCTAACACTTGACATAAAAACTCTCCATTCTGCCTGGTTAGCGGCTAGTAAGCACCACACAGAATGAGCAAATTTCTGCTTGTTATGTCGATTCATTTGCTCTAGAATTATGCAAAATATTCAGAAGCCTTACGCCAGCGTTAGTATAGCATAATGGGCAAAAAATTCAATAGGCAAAATTGCTTAAATAAAAACTAGTCCATTACATCAACTTGAACAACTACTTTTAATTTCTAAAATTACACATCCCGTAAATATTATTTTCAACCTGTCATCTGAAGCTCTATTCTATTTTCACTTAGAGCCTGTTTATTAATTACAGACTCTAACAAGTTCTAGCCGCTCAGCATACGAACTTTGAGTATCCAGACTTAATTTCGCGAATTTTATTTCGTGTACATATAACAAAATTTCAAGAGTATCTATATCCACGCAAAACCTCTATGTTACCTATTGATTTCAAATAATACAGATAAGGAACGTCTTTCTCTCCCACCCTGTAAAAAATACTAGCCTTTCCCTTGAATAGGCGCGGCACATCTGCTATACTTATAGACAAACCATTTAAATGCCAGACAATCGTAGGTGCGGTTTTTAACCGCACAGCTTGGGTAAACCAGCCAAGTGCGATTAAAAACCGCACCTACCTTTCAATACCTTCGCCAAAACCTTACGAACAGTCAAAAACACGAATTCGATAAATATTCTGACCCACATTGCCAAGAAATTTGGCCTAAAATAGGGCAAAAATTATTAAAACAGACCATATTTGGCCGTTGTTACTCCACAAA
>JBBQBY010000006.1:0-41655 GCA_038318235.1 Caldilineales bacterium | reverse complement strand
TGATGCCAAGGCTCAGGTCGAAACAGCCTTGAGCGATGCGAACAAGCAAATCGACGATCTGGCGATTGCGGCCACCGAGAAATTGTTGGGCCGCGAACTGGGCAACAAAGATGAACAACAACGGCTGGTGGAAGAATTCTTGACCCAGCATGCTAACGGTGGGAGTGCCCGATGAGTGACAAGAGCGCACGTGCGAACCGTTATGCCCAGGCTACGTTCCAGGCGATGTTGGATCGTTGGCAAGCTGCGCTCAGTCAAGTGTCTGATCGGCTCAGTCAGGATCAGGCGCTGGCAGCCGAGTTGAATGATGCCAGCAAAAGCACAGCCGACAAGTTGGCTGCGTTAGAAGGTGCCCTGCCAACGGACACCCCAGCGGAAGTATCGAATTTGCTCAAACTCTTGGTTCAAGCGGGTGATCTAAATTTGCTGTCCGAAGTTTCGACCTCGCTGACGCAGCTTGTCAGTGGCAATGCCGCGCCGATCAAGGCCGAAATTACGAGTGCGGTCGAGCTTTCTGATGAAGAGAAGCAGAAGCTACAGCAAGTACTCTCTGCTGAGCATGGCGAAGGAGTGACCTTCAGTTTCAGTGTAAACCCAGCCTTAATGGGCGGGTTGCGCGTGCGCGTTGGTGATCGACTGATCGATACTTCGGTGGCCAGTCGCCTGAGCGCCCTGCGCGAATCTTTGACCGCAGCTGTCCGCTAGTCAACGGTTGTTCACTAGTCGTAGAGTGATTTTGAAAATCACTCCACAGTAGGAGGTATTTTATGGCTTTACGCACAGACGAAATTACGAATTTGCTGAAACAGCAAATTTTAAACTTCACTGTTGCGCCGACCCAACTGGATGTCGGCGAAGTGATGGAGGTCGGTGACGGCATTGCGCTCGTCTCCGGTCTGCAAGGCGCCATGGCCGGTGAACTGTTAGAGTTTACCAAGAACGGCACGTTAGGCATCGCCTTGAACTTAAATCAAGACAATGTTGGTATCATCATTATGGGTGAGTATGCCAACATTGAAGAAGGTGATTTGGTGCGCACCACCGGCCGCATCGCAGCGGTACCCGTTGGTGACGCCTTGATCGGCCGGGTGATTAATGCAGTAGGCCAGCCGATTGACGGCAAAGGGCCCATTGCCACCGATAAATTTCGCAACGTCGAACGTATTGCCCCCGGTGTGATCAAACGCCAAGGTGTAAAAGAACCCGTGGCGACCGGGATCACGGCGATTGACGCGTTGATTCCGATTGGTCGCGGCCAACGCGAGTTGATCATCGGTGACCGCCAAACCGGTAAGACTGCGATTGCGCTGGACACGATCATCAACCAGAAGGGCAAAGACCTGATCTGCATCTATGTGGCGATCGGTCTAAAGCAATCCAACGTCGCCCAGGTGGTCGGTACGCTAGAAAAGTATGGCGCGATGGAACACACCATCATCGTCAGTGCTTCGGCGGCAGACCCAGCGGCGTTGCAATATTTGGCCCCGTTTGCTGGTTGCGCGATTGGTGAAGAATTCATGGAACAGGGCAAACATGCCTTGATCGTCTATGATGACCTCTCCAAGCATGCCCAGGCTTATCGCCAGGTTTCGCTGCTGTTGCGCCGCCCACCAGGCCGTGAGGCGTATCCGGGTGACGTTTTCTATCTGCACAGCCGTCTCCTTGAGCGTGCCGCAAAATTGTCCGATGAAGAAGGTGGTGGTAGCTTAACCGCCTTGCCGATGATCGAGACCCAGGCCGGCGACGTTTCTGCTTATATTCCGACCAACGTGATTTCGATCACCGATGGTCAAATTTTCTTGGAAAGTGACCTCTTTTATGCCGGTGTTCGCCCAGCTTTGAACGTGGGTATCTCGGTGAGTCGCGTCGGTGGTTCGGCGCAGACCAAGGCCATGAAGAAAGTGGCTGGCCGTCTGAAATCTGAATTGAGCCAATTCCGTGAGTTGGCTGCCTTTGCCCAGTTTGGTAGCGATTTGGATGCAGTGACCCAACGCCAATTAGATCGTGGTTATCGCATGCAAGAATTGCTCAAGCAGCCGCAATACCAACCGGTGCCGCTAGACAAACAGGTGATGAGCTTGTGGGCAGTCGGCAATGGCGCGCTAGATAAAGTGCCGGTTACCAATGTGAAGAAATGGGAAGCCGACATGCATGCTTATATGGATGCCAGCCACCCAGAGATCGGCCAGACCCTGTTGCGCACAACGCAATTGGATGATAATACGATCAATTCACTACGCCTGGCACTTGAGGACTTTAACAAGACTTGGATCCCACCAGTGTAACATTTACGAACTACGATTTACGATTGACGAAGTGATTTCGGCGGCATCGTTGTTTCTGCTTTCTAGAATTATTTGTCGAAAGCAGAAGCAACGACATCATCGAATCAACCTCGTAAATTGTAAATCAAAAATCGTAAATTGAAGGAGTTCTCCCTTGGCTAATACACGAGAAATCCGACGCCGTATTCGGTCGGTTAAAAATATTGCACAAGTTACAAAGGCAATGGAAGCTGTGTCTGCGGCCAAAATGCGCAAGGCGCAGGCCCAGGTATTAGCTACGCGTCCCTATGCCGCCCAGGCGCGTGAAGTGCTTTCCTACATCGCACGCCTGACAAACGTTGAGAGTGAGATGAGCGCGTTGATCAAGCCGCGCGCCACAATCAAACGGATTGGCGTCGTCCTGATAACGGCGGATCGTGGTCTGGCTGGTGGCTTTAACGCCAATGTGATCCGTAAAGCGGCCAGCTTTATGCGCGAAAAGCGGCGCGCAGGCGTCGAGGTCGCAGTGGTTACCGTGGGTAGAAAAGGTCGAGATTGGCTGCTACGCTACGATCCGGTCGTGCGCGCCGAATTCACCAAGATGCCAGATGCGCCAACGACCAGCCATACTTCGCCGATTACGCGCGTAGTCATCGATGATTTTATGCAAGGCTATTTTGACGAAGTCTATCTGATTTATACCGACTTCATCAACGCGATCCGCCAAGAGCCGGTCGTGCAGCGGATCTTGCCCGTTGAACCAGCAGAGTCTTCGGCGAGTATGGCGCCCGAATATATTTTTGAGCCTAGCCCAGAAGCTGTGCTTAACTATGTACTCTATGGTTTCACTGAAGTGCAGATTTTGCAAGGCTTATTCGAATCGATCGCGAGTGAACACTCTGCACGCATGGTGGCGATGCGCAATGCCACCGACGCCGCGGGTGAATTGATTGATAGCTTGACGCTTACTTATAACAAAGCGCGCCAGGAAAGTATCACCAACGAATTGATGGATATTATCGGTGGTAGCGCTGGCCTGGAAAAAGCAAAATGATTGACGATTATGTCGCTCAATAGAGCGTTGATTTACGATTTACGAAGTTGATTCGACGACGTAGATGCTTCATGCTTTCGACAATCATTTCTCGACAGCAGAAGAGGCATAACCGTCAAAGTACCTTTGTAAAGCTAAAATCGTAAATCGTACATCATAGTAAAAAAAGCCTAGTTTATTTTGGATCACGAACTATGTTTTACGAGGCTACTTCGTTGACGATGTCACTTCGTAAATCTAAAATCGTAAATCGTAAATCATAAGGAGGTCCACAATGTCTGAACAACTTATTGGTTCAGTCCAAAGCGTGGTCGGACCAGTGGTAGACTTTGTCTTCCCTGAAGGTCATTTACCCGAAATCTATGACGCCGTTAAAGTAAAAATGGATGACGGCAGCAATCTGACATTTGAAGTCGAGCAACAGTTAGGCAACAATGTTGTGCGCAGCGTCTCGATGGGTAGCACCGATGGTGTGCGCCGCGGCATGCGGGCGACTTCCGATGGGGAACCGATCAGCGTACCCGTGGGGCCAGCCACTTTGGGTCGCCTATTTAACGTGATCGGCGAACCAATCGATAATAAAGGGCCAGTCGAAGCGACAGCCTATTCGCCGATTCATCGTTCACCGCCCAGTTTTGACGAACAGAGCACCCAGGCCGAAGTCTTCGTGACAGGCGTCAAAGTAATCGACTTGATCGCCCCCTTCACCCGCGGTGGTAAGACCGGCATTTTCGGCGGCGCGGGTGTGGGTAAGACGGTTGTGATTCAAGAGCTGATCCACAATGTGGCCGAATTCCACAGTGGTTATTCGGTCTTCGCCGGGGTGGGTGAGCGCAGCCGCGAGGGCAATGACCTCATGGTTGAAATGATTGAATCAGGCGTTATGAGTTCCACGGTGATGGTCTTCGGCCAGATGAACGAGCCGCCAGGCGCCCGTTTACGCGTGGGTTTGACCGGCGTCACGATGGCCGAATATTTCCGCGATGAAGGGCGTGATGTGCTGCTCTTCGTTGATAACATTTTCAGATTCGTGCAGGCGGGTTCGGAAGTGTCATCGCTGCTTGGCCGCTTGCCGAGCGCTGTCGGTTACGCCCCTACCCTGGGCACCGACATGGGTACACTACAAGAACGCATCACGTCCACCAAAACTGGTTCGATCACTTCGATGCAGGCCGTATATGTGCCCGCTGACGACTACACCGACCCAGCACCAGCGACCACCTTTGCTCACCTTGATGCGACGATCACGTTGCAACGTTCGCTGGCTGAGCAGTTTCTCTTCCCGGCCGTCGATCCGCTAGGTTCGACCAGTCGCATCTTGGATCCGCTGATCGTGGGTGAAGCTCACTATGATGTGACCCGCCAGGTGCAGCGCACGCTCCAACGCTATCGCGATTTGCAAGACATCATTGCGATTCTTGGCGTCGAAGAGTTGAGCGAAGATGACCGCTTGACCGTCTCACGGGCGCGCAAGATTCAGCGCTTCCTGACGCAGCCGATGTTCGTGGCCGAGCAATTTACAGGTACACCGGGCAAGTTCGTGAAAATCGAAGATACAGTGCGCGGCTTCCAGGAAATTCTCGACGGTAAGCACGATGATTTGCCCGAAGCGGCCTTCTACATGGTGGGTACGATTGAAGAAGCGATGGAAAAAGGTGCGCAACTACGCGCCCAATAAGATATACGATTGACGATTGACGAAGTAGGTTCGACGGTGCAGTTGCTTCTGCTTTCGAGAATCATTTGTCGAAAGCAGAAGAACCAAGGATGACTAAACTACTTCGTCAATCGTAAATCGTCGATTCAAAGGAGTCGTTTTCATGCCTATTCTAGTTGACATCGTAACGCCAGAGCGACGGCTTTTGTCGCAAGAAGTGGATATGGTCACTTTGCCCGGTATTGATGGACAAATGGGTATTCTGCGTGGCCACGCACCGTTGATCTCTACGCTTGATATTGGCGAAATTGTCTTACACAAAGGCAATGACAAGCAATTTATCGCCGTGGGCGGGGGCGTAGTCGAAGTACGCCCTGATAAGGTGACGATTTTGGCGCAGGCAGCGGAAAGCGCGGGCGAGATTAATGTCCAACGCGCAGAAGAAGCCCGTGAACGAGCCCGGGCTTCGATCGAGGCGAGCAGTTCACAGCAGTATAACCCAGAGGCAGTCGCCGCCTTGCGTTATAGCAATCTGCGGTTAAAAATCGCGCGCCGACATGCGCCGCATCATCGCAGTGGCCCAAGCTTTGAAGACGAGGCCCAATAATAGCGCCTTCCGTACACGCACAACGTCGCCCTACACGAAAGTGATAAACCGGGTTCCTTCGCAAAGGGAACCCGGTTTTTTATACTTGCAAGATAAAACAATTTTGCCAATTGAAAATGATTATGCCCAAGGTGATTTGAAGCAGATTGCTTTAGACGGTATAATCATCTCGATCAACAATTATTAGAGGTTATTCCGATTTGATAGTAGTGAAGCGCAACACAGGCATCGTATGCTTGTCAGTGCGATTTTTAACCGCATCATCTGGGATTGACGCAGATTGTGCGGTTAAAAATCGCACCTACGAATTCAGCTCATTCAATCGGAATAAGGTCTATTATAAGACGTTATCATCATTAAGTTCTTATCCGAATATTGAGCAGTGGCGACGTTTGACGAGCGAATATCCTCGATCGGTGCGCCCTTTTGTAGGGATTTAATCTAGAATAGGCTGAATCAATCATCAGCTACTACGGTACGTCGGCGTTGTCTGTGATCTGAGGGTATAAACGATAATTATGTTTGAAAAACATATTGGGATTGACCTGGGCACCGTCAACGTGCTGGTACACGTCAAGGGCCGTGGCATTATTATGCACGAGCCCTCTGTGGTCGCGATCCGGTTGCGCGACAATACAATGGTGGCGGTCGGCCACGAAGCCTATGACATGGTAGGCCGCACTCCTGAAAGTATTGAAGTGGCGCGCCCGATTCGCGACGGTGTAATTGCCGATTTCGTCGTGACTGAGCACATGCTGCGTTATTTTATTGAAGCCGTAGCTGGCCCGCGCAATCGCATGTTTCGCAATCTCTTTAAACCTAAGGTCATGATCAGCACGCCGCGCGGGGTCACCAGCGTGGAAGAACGCGCCGTGCATGATGCAGCCATGCAGGCCGGCGCCGGTGCGGCCTACTTGATTCCCGAACCTTTGGCGGCTGCCTATGGTGCCGGCCTACCCATCGGCACGCCAACCGGCAACATGGTGCTCGACATGGGTGGTGGCACGACTGAGTGCGCGGTTGTCTCGATGTATGACATTGTCGTGTGGAGTAGCGTGCGCGTTGGCGGCAACCGCTTTGACGAGTCGATCGTCAATTATGTCCGTAAGAAATATAATTTATTAATTGGTGAACAAACCGCCGAGGAAGTCAAAATTGCGATTGGCAGCGCGCTCCCGATGGAAGATGTCCGCTCGATGGAAGTGCGTGGGCGCGATCAAGTGACTGGTTTGCCCAAAATCATCCAGATTAATAGCAGCGAAGTGACAGAAGCGATTAGTGAGCCGTTGCAGGCAGTCGTCAGCACCGTGCGCGCGACGTTGGAAAAGACGCCGCCAGAATTGGCCGCCGACATTATTGACCGCGGCATGGTGTTGACGGGTGGTGGTTCACAATTGCGCAGTGTGGCGCAGTTATTGACGCAAGAGACTGGTGTGCCCTGTTATGTGGCCGAAAATCCGATTGCTTGTGTGGCGCTAGGCGCCGGACGTGCTTTAGAAAATTACGAAATTATGCGCCGTAGCCTACCGATTGTGCCTAGTTAAGCTACCATTTAGTCCATATAACAGAGCAAACTACGTTTGCTCGACTGAGTCAACTTAAGCAAAGGTAATTTTTGCAAAACTTTGTCCTGATGTTTTGACTGAATTAGAAAGATATATTACAATTCCAACCACTCTTGCGCAAAGTGTAGGGTAGATAGATTATCGGTGGAACGATTTCCCATTCGTTTTCGCCGCCTTGCCTGTGCGTGATTGAATTTCGTACCCCTTGAGAGGTAGCTGGTGCAACGAAAAGCGATCAGTACACAACATGCGCCTGCGGCGCTGGGCCCTTATTCCCAGGCGATCCATGCAGGCAATTTCGTTTTTGCCTCTGGTCAACTTGGCCTAGATCCCGAAACTGGTAAATTGCAAGAGGGCATTGAAGCACAGACGCGCCAGGTGTTAGCCAATCTGGCAGCGGTGCTGGCTGCGGCCGGCAGTGGCGTAGAAAAAGTTGTTAAAGCGACCATTTTTTTAGTCGATATGGCAGATTTCGCTAAGGTCAACGCGATTTACAGCGAAATATTTAAGGCTGAGCCACCGGCGCGCAGCACAGTGCAAGTGGCCGCTTTGCCGCTTGGTGGTTTGGTAGAAATTGAAGTGATTGCATTAACGGAATGAGCGAAATTTTATTTCGCGTAAAAAGCTGGTAGGGAACGCGGGTTCCCTCTTATATATAGCGTTTATTTTGCCATTTTTATATTGGCAGATTGGCAATTTTTTCTATTTGGAGGATGTTTTTTTAAATGAGCAATGGTCAAATAGCCTTGGGTCGAAAGATCAAATCACAAAAGTCTGGGTTGGGTATCGTCGATCCGACGCACCCGATGGCACAATTACTGGCAGATTTTGATCTGACAATGCACGAGCCTCGGTCTGGCGAAGTTCGCACCGGCATTATTGTTGACAAGCGTGCCCACGAATTGTTGATTGATATCGGCTTCAAATCTGAAGGTATCGTCAATGGTCGTGAATTGGAGCGCATCACGGATGAATTTGCTGCCTTCAAGGTTGGCGATGAAATTCCCGTTTATGTGATGCGCGAGGACAAAGACGGCAACGTTTTGCTAAGCATAAGCCGCGCCCTCGCCGAACAGGATTGGGAACGCGCCGAAGGATTGATGCAATCGCAAGATATCTTTGATGGCATTGTCGAGGCCTACAACCGCGGGGGTGTGATTGTCCGTTTGGGTCAAGTGCGCGGCTTTGTGCCAGCCAGCCAACTGAATGCGGCTGGGCTTAATGGCCCAGAGAACACGGGCAACGTCGTTAACACGAACACCAACGGTGACAGTGAAGGTGATGAGCGATGGGCGCCACTCATGGGCGGCATCTTAAAGCTCAAGGTTATTGACATTGATCGCAAGCGCAATCGTCTGATTTTGTCTGAGCGCCTGGCTATGCGCGAATGGCGTCGCAAACAGAAAGAGCAATTGCTAGAATCGCTGAAGGAAGGCGACGTCTACGACGGCGTTATTAGCAGCATTGCGGCCTTTGGCGCCTTTGTTGACTTGGGCGGGGCTGACGGTCTGATCCACCTCAGTGAGTTGAGTTGGAACCGCGTGACTCATCCGGGTGAAGTTATCCAGGTTGGGGATAAGGTCAAAGTTCAAATTCTGAGTGTTGACTTGGATCGCCGCCGTATTGGCTTGAGCATGCGCCGCCTACAGCCGCAACCGTGGGAAGTGATCAGTCAGACCTATGAGGTTGGCCAGGTTGTGCGCGGTCGCATTACGAAACTAGTGAACTTCGGTGCCTTTGCCCGCCTGAATGATGACGGCGTTGAAGGTTTGATTCACATCAGTGAATTGGCCGATCGTCGGGTCAATCACCCCAAAGAGGTGGTTAGCGAAGGCGAAGAGTACGATCTGCGGATTATTCGGATTGACACGGACAAGCGGCGTATGGGTCTGAGTTTGAAGCAAGCGTTGCCGAAAGATGAAATCGATTGGCAAATTGCGCCATCAGACGGCACCGAAGATGATGAAGTAGCGGTCAATGGCACAGGCTCAGAAAATGAGACTATGAATGATAGTGTGCCGGAAATGGCCGAGCCTGTTGGTGTCTCAGCTTAATTCAGCTATCAATTGATAAGGACCACGGAGCGAGGACGTATTGATTACGTCCTCGCTTTTTTATAGCAGGAACCAAACGTATAGGCTAGTCGTTGATCACTCAATTCTAATAGCGATCAAATAGGAAGCCCCAAATTAGCGGCTAACTTGTGCGGTGAGGTGGCTTGCCCCAACCGCTTGACCTTGAAAGCTAGTCGAGTAAGTGGCAAAGTTAGCGATGAATGAGCTTGTATATTAGAGTTTATCGGGAATAAGGGATTTACAGGAGAGCCGATAATTTGCCCACCAGAGGTGTGAGCTTATTCACGATAATGTCTATTCTAGATACGTATTTCAGCGTATTGACAAAGATTACCTATAATCGTTACAATAGCGTTATGCACAATGTGGTGTACAAGCGTTGTGTTAACAATTAACTTCAATCTTAACAATTAAATATCTTACGATCCTAGCGGCGTAAAGCCCTTGACCTTCAGTCGTGGGATATAAGCCGTCCAGCCTATAGGCTGGGAACTTCACGGTCAACAAATTGTCACAAGATCCACCCCCACTCTATGTTATACTTTGTATGTTCAAGCGGTGAGATGGGGCCGCTCACGCTGAAGTGCTTAATTTGCTGCGGTTTGTACGTACATTAAATCATCTTATTATGGAATACCGAATCTATGGTATTAGGGGTAATTGCAAAGGCATCAGCGCTTTACATCTCACAAAGATGCTGACCGCAGGGTACTCAAATATCAGCAATGATTGTGGCAACCCACATTTCGATTGTAGATTCTATTTCGCCTAAGCAAAATTGCACCTGGCCACAATGCCTAATCGGCAAAAGAGGAACCCAAGTTACGGCAATTAGCTCCCCCATTCTGCTAAAATTGTAGCTAATCACAGAACTGCTCCACTTTATTTTTGAGGTAAATATATGTCTGATTCTAAACTTGATCGTTTTACAAAACGGGCCCGGCGTGTGTTAACGTTGGCGCAAGAGGAAGCCCTCCGTTTAAACCATAACTATATCGGCACTGAACATTTGTTATTGGGCCTGGTACGTGAAGAAAACGGTGTGGCGGTGAAAGTGTTGCGTGAGTTAGGGGTGGAACCGGGTCAGGTGATTCGGGCTGTCGAACGCACAGTGGGCCGCGGTGAGCGTGCGCCTTTTGGCAAACCAACATTGGCGCCACGCACCAAACGGGTGATTGAGTTGGCCGTAGACGAAGCTCGCCTGATGGGTCACCATTACATTGGCACAGAGCATCTGTTACTCGGCTTGGTGCGCGAAGGCGAAGGAATTGCGGTCAATGTTCTACGGGGTCTCGGGATCAATCTCGACCGCGTTCGTACGCAGACCGCACGGAATATTCTCCAAAATCAAACGCAATCTAAAGAACAGAAGAAAAAAGAATCCAAGACACCTTTGGTCGATCAGCTAGGTTTTGATCTGACGGCTGCGGCAGAAGAAGGCAAATTGGATCCGGTGGTTGGGCGCCAGAATGAGATCGAGCGCATGATTCAAATCTTGAGTCGGCGCACTAAAAACAACCCGGCATTGATCGGCGAACCAGGTGTTGGTAAGACCGCAATTGTCGAAGGGCTGGCACAACGGATTGTAGAGGGCAACGTACCCGAACCCTTGCTCAACAAGCGAGTCTTGATGCTAGATGTCGGCAGTTTGGTAGCGGGGACGATGTATCGTGGCCAGTTTGAAGAGCGCTTGAAAAAAGTGATCGAAGAGATCATTGCCTCCCAAGCAATCCTCTTCATTGACGAAGTCCATATGTTGGTGGGTGCTGGCGCAGCGGGTAGCAGTGTTGATGCGGCTAATATTCTAAAGCCATCGCTCAGCCGTGGTGAGTTGCAGGTGATTGGCGCCACGACGCTTGATGAATATCGCAAATATATCGAGAGTGATGCCGCCTTGGAACGACGTTTCCAGCCGATTTTGGTTGGCGAACCCTCGATTGAGGAAACAATTGAAATTCTCAAAGGCGTTAAATCACGCTACGAGGATCATCACAAATTGTTAATTACCGACGAGGCGCTGGATGCCGCCGCCAATCTGGCCGCGCGTTATGTGCCGGATCGCTTTATGCCCGACAAGGCGATTGACCTGATCGATGAAGCTGGTAGCCGCGTGCGCATGTACAAAGCGCCCTACGCCGCCAATTTGCGCGAAACCTTTATGAATCTGAAAAAATTACAGAAACAGAAGGAAGAGGCGCTGGACACGCAACGCTTTGATGATGCGATCGATCTGCGCTATCGCGAAGTTGAATTAGAGGCCAAGTTGGCAGAACTGCGCGAAGGCTGGAATGAAGAATCCAACCAACCCAAAGTGATGCCAGAAGATATTGCCGAAGTCGTGGCCATGTGGACTGGCGTCCCAGTCAACCGCATCGCTGGCGAAGAACGTGAGCGTTTGCTGGAGATGGAAAAGGTGATGCGGCTGCGCATTATCGGCCAGGATGAACCGATCAAAGCGATCAGCAAGGCTGTGCGCCGCGCCCGTGCGGGTTTGAAAGATCCCAAGCGTCCGATTGGCACCTTTATGTTCTTAGGACCCACAGGCGTCGGTAAGTCTGAGACGGCAAAAGCACTGGCGGAATTCATGTTTGGCAGCGAAGAAGCGCTGATCAAGCTGGACATGAGCGAGTTTATGGAACGCCACAATGTGAGCCGGCTGGTGGGTGCGCCTCCAGGCTATGTTGGTTACGAAGAGGGTGGTCAGTTGACCGAGGCTGTACGTCGCCGCCCCTATTGTGTGATTTTGCTGGACGAAATTGAAAAGGCCCATCCTGAAGCATTCAACATGCTGCTGCAAATTATGGAAGACGGCCACTTGTCCGATGCCAAGGGTCGCCGCGTCGACTTCCGCAATGCATTGATTTTGATGACCAGTAACATTGGCGCCAAGTTGATCCAAGGCGGCAACCGCTTGGGCTTCGTGATCAACCGTGACGACCAAGAGAGCCGCGATAACGATTACGACTCGATGAAGGCCAAAGTCATTGATGCGCTGAAGAAGACTTTCCGCCCTGAATTCATCAATCGCTTGGATGGGATCATGGTCTATCGCAGCTTGTCTCGCGATGAGATTTCTCAGATCGTCGAAATCCAATTGAAGCCGTTGCGTCTTCAATTAGCCGAACATGATATGAAGTTACAGATCACGAATGCCGCCCGCTCGGCGATTGCAGAAGCCGGTTTCGACCCCGATTATGGTGCTCGCCCGCTGCGCCGGGTGATCCAAAATCGCATTCAAGATCCGTTGAGTGAGATGCTGCTCGGCAACAGCTTTGTACCTGGTGACACGGTGGAAGTCGATTACCACGAGGTCGAAGAAGATGGCAAGAAGCGCCAAGATTTCGCCTTTGATGTGATTGCCCACCGTGAGGTCGAAGAAGGCAAAGATTCAGAGACAACCGATGCGCTAGAGGCGATCTTCCAGTAAATAATCACTAGCGTCTAAATCTATCATACAAAACAGGTTCCCCTATCGGGGGAGCCTGTTTTTTCGCCTAAAATACGGTTGCATAAATGGTGGCAGCTATTTCGTAGGTCATCGCTTGCAGCGTGACAAGCCTCCTTATATCCTACAGGTAGGGATGTCGTCACTTGTCACGCTGCAAGCGATGACCTACGACTCAACCAATATACCTTTAGTAATCCTGGGCCAGTGTTGTTAGCTGTATGTCTTGCATATTTGGGCGAATATGACCATTCGACATATGATATGGACTTGTGAAATTCAGAATAAACACCTGGATATTCAAGTCTAGACATTCACCAACAGAGCAAAGCGAGGAGCAAGCATGAGCGAAAAGATCGGATTTATTGGGCTCGGCATCATGGGCCAGGGCATGGCGCGCAATTTGTTAAAGGCAGGGTTTAGTGTGTGCGCCTGGAATCGCACAAGCAGCAAAACAGAGGCGCTGGTGGCCGAAGGTGCGCAGGCCGGCAAAAGTCCAGCCGATGTAGCCGCGCAATGCAATATTATTGTGACTTGTGTCAGCGACACACCCGATGTCGAAGCAGTCATTCTGGGCGAGGAGGGTGTGATTCAGGGGGCAAAATCAGGTTCGCTGGTGATCGATTGCAGCACGATCAGCCCACAAGCCACGCGTGCGATTGCTGAACAGTTGGCCGCTAAGGGCATTCGCATGTTGGACGCGCCGATCAGTGGCGGGAGTGAAGGCGCGGCCAAGGGCACCCTGACGATCATGATTGGCGGCGCCCCAGAAGATGTGGAACGCGCGATGCCCGTTTTCAAGGCGATGGGTAAGACCATCACCCATATTGGTGAAAACGGCGCCGGCCAGACTGTCAAACTGGTCAACCAGGTGTTGGTGGTGGGCAATTGTCTCGCCATGTGTGAAGCTTTGTTACTCGCACAAGCAGGCGGTGTGGATCTGCAAAAGACGTTTGACGCGATCAGTCAAGGCGCAGCCGGCAGTTGGATGTTCACCAATCGAGCGCCACAGATCATCCGACGCGATTGGCGGCCTGGTTTTACGATTGATCTGCAACAGAAAGATTTGCGCCTGGTGCTCGATGCAGCCGACGAATTAGGTGTGCCAGTGCCAGCCACCAGTTTAATCTTCAATTTATATCGCACCCTGGAAGCAAAAGGGTTAGGCAGCGAAGGCAATCATGCGCTGGTCAAGGCCCTCGAAAACCTTTCAGGGATCGAGGTCGGCACGGCCCAGTAACGGTCGGCGTTGAAAATAGCGATAATTAACAGGGTATGGAAAATAGGAGAGAGCAAATTATCCTTATTTTCCATACCCTGTTAATTTATAATTTTTGGTGTTAACGCACCGTATTTATAGCAACCTATTTCAGCAGTTTACGTAGAGTTTATAAAAGACTGGTATTCTTATGAACAGTGATAGACTTACTGTCTACTGTTGTGGGATAGACTATACTATTTGTTAGAAATTCCTCTACAGTGGTTAAACTAAAATCAGAGTGAGCAGCGGCACTAAATCCCTCCCTATACAGAGAGAACTGTCACGGGACTGACGAACCATTAGTTCCTCCGCTACAGGGGGAGAGTAGGCGAGGGCCTAGCGCTGCCCAAGTTGACATCTGTATCAACAGCATAAAAAACCTGGAAAACCAAGAACATGCGGCGATTTTTGATCTTTCTTATTGTCCTTATCCTGCTCGGTGCGGCTGGTTGGTTTGGCTATCAGCGCTATTGGTTGCCACGCCAGGCTGCGGCACAAAAACCAACCTATGAAATTATTACAGTAGGCCGCAACAAAATTGCCAGCACAGTCAGCGCGACGGGCAATATTCAACCAGAGGCACAAACCTCGCTCACATTTCGCACAGCCGGTCGCATTGATAAAGTGTTGGTGACTGCCGGCCAACCGGTAACCAAAGGTCAATTATTAGCCCAATTAGAAACCAATGATCTGACACTGGCGTTGGCCCAAGCCAAAATCAGCCTCGAAATTAGCCAGGCGCAGCTTGCCAAATTAGAAAAACCGCCCAGCCAGAATGATCTGGCCGCAGCGCAGGCCGCCGTGGAGCTAGCCCAGGTCGGCGTGGCTGGGGCCGAGGCCGCGCTTAACAGCGCACAAGCCAATTATCGCCAGCTCTATGTTGGCACGTCAGAAGATCAAAAAACGGTCAATATAGCCCAGGTGCGCCAGGCTGAGGCAAATGTCAAACAGGCGCAGCAAGCCTACAACCAAGTCAGAAATTTACCCAATATTGGTGAGTTGCCGCAATCGGCGCAATTGGAACAAGCAACCGTCTCACTTGAGGTAGCGCGCGCCCAGGCAGCGCTCACCGAAAAAACCCCAGATCAAGCCCAAGTGGCGTCGGCGTTAAACCAGATTGCCCAGGCCCAGGTCGGTTTGCGTCAGGCCCAAAGCAATGTAGTGACAGCTAGAAACAACTTACAGACCCTGGTCGAAGGGGCCAAAAAGGAAGACTTGGAGATTGCGCAGGCCCAGGTGCGCCAAGCTCAACTAAGTCAGTTGCAGGCCGAAAACAGCCAAGCCAATGCCCAACTTACCGCGCCAACCGATGGCGTGATCAGTCAAGTAAACGTTCGGCAGGGCGAGTTATCAGCCAGTTCACTGCCGGCCTTTATATTAACCAATCTGCAAAGTTTTTCGATGAAGGTGTTGGTCGATGAAATTGATGTGCGCCAGGTGCAAGTGGGCCAGCCCGTCAGCCTTACCTTGGATGCGCTGCCCGATGCCCACATTACGGGTAAAGTTACAGAAATTTCGCCAACGTCGAATAATGTGAACGGCGTGATCGCTTACGAAGTGATAATTGTCCCGAACCCGACCGATGCGCCTTTACGCGCCGGGATGAGCGCCGCCGCCATTATCACCACGGCCCAGGTTGATGGCGTGATCCTGGTCCCCAATCGTTTTATTCAGATTGACCGCCAAACCAAACAAGCGGTCGTCTACAAAATGCTGAATGGGGCGCCGGTTTTACAGGAAGTTGAGTTGGGATTGCGCAACGAAACCGATAGTCAGGTTGTTGCCGGCCTGGATGATGGCGATCAAGTCGCCTTAATTTCGACCAGCGATGCCGAACGCCTGCGCGGCGCCCTGCTGGGTGGCTAAACGATCATGCAAAAAAACATCATCCAATCGCCAGCCAACCATGCCCAGCCCGTTCAGGACGCCGTGATATCTGTGCGCGAATTGACCAAAGTCTATCAGATGGGCGATATGGAGGTCCGGGCCTTGCGCGGTATTTCGCTCGACATCTGGCGCGGTGAAATGGTCGCGATTATGGGGCCGAGCGGCAGCGGCAAATCGACGTTGATGAACATGATCGGCTGTCTGGATGTGCCAACTGCGGGCACCTATTATCTGGATAGCGTTGATGTCAGCAAGCTGAACGATGATGAGTTGGCCGAAATTCGTTGTCGCAAAATCGGCTTTGTCTTTCAGAGCTTTAATCTATTACCGCGTACCACGGCCCTGGCCAATGTGGAATTGCCGTTAATTTATGGTGGCGTGAGCGGACGGCAACGACGTCAACGCGCCGAAGAAGTGTTAAAGCTGGTGGGATTGGGTGATCGACTCGACCATAAGCCGAATGAATTGTCGGGTGGTCAACAACAGCGGGTGGCGATTGCGCGCGCGCTGGGCAATCACCCAGCGATGATCCTGGCCGATGAACCAACCGGCAACTTAGATACCAAAACCAGCATCGAAATTATGCAACTGTTTCAACGCCTGAACCAAGAGCAGGGCATTACGATTATCTTTGTCACGCACAATCCAGAAACGGCCGAATATTGTCAACGCGTGATCCATTTTCGCGATGGCTTGATCGCGCGGGATGAGCGCCAGCGCCCGATCAATGGCAGCGCGCAGGCAACAGTGACAATTCAAACTCAGTTAGACGGTGCGAGCCTGGCCGATCAATGGTATTAATAGACAACGCAAATAAACAAGGGACAATACTTTTGCAGGTGCGGCTGTCAAAACTTCTACAATAGTTCATCTTTTATTTGCGTTGTCTATAAGGTAAGCAGGAAACAGAGAATTGGGTGATTTAGAGATTGGAGATTAAGAACAAAAAAATCTCTCAATCTCTAATCTCCTCATCAACTATTTTATAGCGGTAGAAAACTCACCATGAAATTAATCGAGTCGATTCGGATCGCCATGCGCGCCCTGGCGGCGAATAAGTTGCGCAGCGTATTGACCATGTTGGGCATCATTATCGGCGTCGGTTCTGTAATCGCTTTGATGTCGATCGGGCGGGGCGCACAAAAATATGTGACCGACCAATTTGCGGGTTTGGGCAGTAATCTGCTTTTTATTGCCCCTGGACAATTTGAAGATGGCCCGCCCCAGGAGCGAACGAATATTAAATTATTGACGTTGGGTGATATGCAAGCCATTGGCGATCAATCACGCGTGCCGGATGTGAAGGCTGTCGCAGCGGAATTCTCTTCACGTGCGACAATCACACGCGGCAAAAAGGATGTGCAAGTCGATGTACATGCCACTTTGCCCAGCTATCGCACAGTCATCAACTGGGATATGGGCCAAGGTGAGTTTTTTTCACAGGCTGATTTTGACCAACATGCCCGCGTTGTCGTCCTAGGCGCAGATGCCTATACGAAACTCTTTGCGGCCAATGAATATCCGATCGACCAGATTGTACAGGTTGACAATCTGCCCTGCCGCGTGATCGGGGTGATGGCAAAAAAAGGTGGTGGGCTGGGTGGCAACCAAGATCAAGCGATTTTTATTCCATTGACGACGGCTCAAGATCGCCTTTTTAAACAGAAAACTGTCAGCGGTGATTATCAGGTGAACGTCATTTATGCCTCGGTGGTGAGTGAAGACCGCACAGCCAGCGCCACCGATCAGATCACAAACGTTATGCGCGAGCGCCGAAAAATTTCTTACCTGAGTGGCGATGATTTCAGCATTATCAGCCAGAATGATCTGATCTCGGTCGTAGGCGGCGTGCTCAATGTGCTCACAATCTTCCTGGGGGCGATTGCGGGCATCAGTCTATTGGTGGGCGGCATTGGCATCATGAATATTATGCTGGTGAGCGTCACCGAACGCACGCGCGAAATCGGTCTGCGTAAGGCGGTGGGTGCGAAACGGCGTGATGTCTTATTACAATTTCTGGTCGAAGCCGTCACGCTGTCGCTGCTCGGTGGTATTATCGGCATCAGCCTGGGCGTTGGTGGTGCCCAAGCCGTTACACTTGCCTTCGATAGTTTTCAGGCCGTGGTCGGGCTTGACGCGATCTTAATTGCCTTTCTCTTCTCGATGGCGGTCGGTCTCGTGTTTGGCATCTACCCAGCCTATCGCGCCAGCCGTTTGAATCCGATTGATGCGCTCCGCTATGAATAAATGCAAAAACCAAAGCCACAAAGGCATCGTATGAAAACCCGCGTTCATCTGCATTTATCCGCGTTCTATTTTGCGTTGATTTTGTTATTGGCAGCGTGTGGCGGCGAACGCTTGACGCCGACGCCCGTGCCGGCGAGTATCGTGCGGCCGGTGCAACCTACGCCTGTCTATGGAAAATCCTCCGAATTTACCCTGGCTACGCCGCAATCGATCACCAGCACCGGGGTGCCGAGTGTGCAGGTTTCGCAAATTGCACCAGTCACCACTACGCAGTCCATCGTTGCGCTAGAAACGCTGCCCAGCCTCGATTTATCAACGCTGCAACAGCCACCTAGCGCGCTGGGAATTGCGACGGGTGATGCCGTTTTGCTTGACCGCCCAGACGGACGTGCGCTTGTCAATTTGCCTGGCGGTGCGACCGTCACCATTACGGGCAAATCTGCGGATAATCGCTATCTGGCGGCGTATACGAATGATGGGGTGCTGGGCTGGGTGCCGGCTGGACAGTTATTGCTCTTGGGCGCTGACGATCTAACCGTCGTGCAAACGACAAGCGGGCCGGGTCTGATCGCCACGTTGATTGCGCAGGCGATGCAACCGCTCACCACGACCGTAGCGACGCCTGTCCCTGTGCTGTCTGCCACCATTGCGGTCACGACAGCCACGGATCTAGGCATAGGTGCGATCATTAGTGAGGATCGCGTGAATGTCCGCGATGCGCCCGATGTCAATGCGATGGTCATTGCCAAATTAAACCAGGGCGATTCGGTGCAGATCCTCGGTAAAAACGACGTCGGTGACTGGCTTCAAGTGCGCGCGACGACAGGTGCAGAAGGTTGGGTTTCTGCGCAATTTGTGAAGGTGAGCGATGTGGCGCAACCCTAAGCCATGCGTCTGATCGAGCGAGTCCAAGCGCGGGGCGGTCAACGTTTGTACCGTTAATAACTCTTTTAATAACGATTCAGGCAGCCCCCTTCCGAGAAGGAAAACTTTTGACGATCAGGTCAGCGAATTCACCTTTCCGGAAGGCATTTCCCTCTGAATCGTTTCATACATCCGAACGCCTGGTGCTACCCGCTACCATTAGTGGGCTTGAGTTAGCTTTGAATACACTGTGGCCCTGAACCGACCGTTCTGCAAATCTACCAATGACGCTATGGTAGGTCATCCCTTTTAGGGTGACAATGGTTGGGTTATCTGCGCTTGTTACCCTAAAAGGGATGACCTACAGTGTGGCTGCTCTCCGGTTGACGCCTTCAGCTTTTTTTGCTACAATACACGCACAAATGTTCTAAATTTTTCAGTAACCGATGGCTTATGTCAAAAACAAAATCACAATATGTCTGTTCGGCCTGTGGCGGCATCCAGATGAAGTGGATGGGCAAATGCCCCGAGTGTGGCGAATGGAACACCCTTGAAGAAGTCGTTGTGCGCGCGCCCGATAAGAGCCGCACCCCCATGCCCTTAGGCGTTACGGGATCGCACCCGGTTGCGCTGCCGAATATTCCGCAAGAGAGTATGGCGCGCATGCCCCTGAAAATGGTCGAATTAAATCGCGTCCTGGGGGGCGGAATTGTGCCGGGCGGCTGCGTGTTGGTTGGTGGCGATCCGGGGATTGGCAAAAGCACGTTGCTCTTGCAGATGACGGCGGAAATTGCCAAACATTATGGGCCAGTGCTCTATGTCAGCGCCGAAGAGAGCGTCCATCAAATCGGGCGCCGCGCCGCGCGGCTGGGCATTAAAGAGGAACGCCTCTTCATTTTGTCTGAAATCGAAGTCGAACACATCCTCGAACAGATCGAGAACATGAAGCCGATGCTGGTGATCGTTGATTCGATCCAGGCGATCTACAGTGGCTCCAGCACCAGCGCCGCCGGCACAGTCAGCCAAGTGCGCGATTGTGCCGCCGCACTTTTGCGCGCGGGTAAACAATATAATATTCCAATCTTTCTGGTCGGCCATGTGACCAAAGAAGGCACAATCGCCGGGCCACGCGTGCTGGAACACATGGTAGATGTGGTGTTGCAATTAGAAGGGGAACGCTTTCACGCTTTTCGCCTGTTACGCTCGGTGAAGAATCGTTTTGGCAGCACCAACGAGGTGGGTATTTTTGAGATGGACGAAAGCGGCATGAAGGAAGTGCTGAACCCATCGGAATTGTTTCTGGCCGAACGATTGCCCAATGCGTCGGGCAGTGCGATTGCCGTTTCGATGGAGGGCACACGTCCGCTCTTGGTCGAGGTGCAAGCCTTAAGCAGCCACTCGGCCTTCAGCCAGCCGCGGCGTACTGGCAATGGCGTCGATATGAACCGGCTTTTGCTGCTCACGGCTGTGCTGAGCAAACGTGTCGGCATGGATCTGAGCGACCAAGATATTTTTGTCAACATTGTGGGGGGGATGCGCGTTGACGAGCCTGCGGCTGATCTGGCGGTGGCCGTAGCGATTGCCAGCAGTTACCGCAACAAGCCAGTCTGCGCCGATCTGGCGATTATGGGCGAAGTAGGGTTGAGCGGTGAGCTACGCAGCGTAGGTCAATTGCCACGTCGCTTGCACGAAGCAGCCGAGCTTGGCTTTGCGCGTGCCCTGGTGCCACGTAGTGCGGTCACGCGCAAGGGTGGTGATAGTCTGCCCAAAGAGATCGAGGTCCTCGGCGTGCGCACCTTGTGGGACGCCCTGGAAGTAGCATTGGTAAAATAGGTCTGGCGCATCAACTGAGCGTATAGGTGAAGTACGGCCAAAATTCTTACGCGATGTGATGTTCTATGATGGCACTGCTAAGCGTGCGCGCTCCGACCGAGACATAGAGCTCGCGCTCAGTGACGGAGAGGCTCAATGATGTGCGCCGCTCAATCAACCCCGCCAGTTCATCAACAAAACGCCGGTCGAAGGCATAGATCGGGATTTCCTCAGCTCGATAGATCTTCTTGCCCGCCAATTGGCCCAGCAACTGCCCGACATCGCGATGGGTGTAGACTGCCGCCCGCCCAGCCAGTTTGCTGCCACGGTGCAGGCGCTCGGCATCGGGCAAGCCCACTTCGATCCAGGCCGTCAGCTTGCCGGTTAGATCACGCACCAGAACGGCTGGTTCGTCCCCAGCGGCCACACCTTGCGTAAAGGCAATCCCGTCGGTGTATTCCAAGCAGTAGGCCAATATGCGCATCAGCATATATTCAGCGGCCTCGGATGGTTGGCGCGCCAACCGCAAATCAAGCGTCTCATAGACGCCACGGTCGACATCAGCCAATTCGATGATCAGGTTATAGATTGTTGCCGTTAAAGCCATAACATCCTTATTGTATACGTCTGATGGCGTGTTTGAAGGGCAAAGCGGATGAAAATATTTTCGCCTAAAGCGTTTTAGAAACGCTTTAGGCGAAAATTGACTATATCATAAAATTTGGCAGCACGATCAAACGATGGTCGGCAAGCGCGACTCTGCCAAACCAATCCGTGCGTGGCGAATTCCTTCCAATAATTCGTTGTGTAAACCAGTCTGGCCATTGCTGGCAATCACACTGCTGCTGGTCAAACGCCACGGCTGACCGTTGTAATCTGTAATCAAACCGCCAGCCTCTTGGAGTAGGAGTGCGCCCGGCGCAACATCCCACGGATTCAGCCAACCTTCCCAGAAGGCAGCAAATGCCCCGCTGGCCACATTGACCAAATCTAGCGCAGCCGAGCCCATACAGCGCACACCCTGAGCCCGCAATAAGAAGTAGTTGAACTCGGAACTGTTATTATCGGGTGATTCCGCACGATGATAGGGGAAACCTGTGGTGAGTAGCGCGTTGGCCAACTGGCCTACTTGGCTGACGTGTAACCGCTGCTGCTCCCCCGCCGGGGTGCGCACGTAAGCACCTTCGCCTTGTTTCGCCCAAAAGACATGGCCTGTAGACGGTTGCACCGTGACCCCGAGCAGACCGGTTTCACCGTGATGTAAACCAATATTCACGGCATAGAAGGCCAGGCCATTGGCGTAATTCACGGTGCCATCAATTGGATCAACCACCCAGAAGAACTCTTCCTGCGGCGGCTTATTGCTCTCTTCACCCCAGAATCCGACGCTGGGATAAGCGGCATACAATACCTCGCGAATCAAGGCTTCGCTGGCCAGATCGGCTTCGGTCACCAAATCGCCGGCATTCGATTTACCGCGTATGTTACGCAGCCCGTCGCGGTGCAATTGCAACACCAACTGACCGGCGCGCTGCGCGACGGCGATCACTGTTTCAATGTCAAAGGCTGATGTGGGCATAGGTGCGCACACTACCGCATAACTTCGCGATAGGACAAACCACGCCGCGTGCGTTCGTCTAGCACAGCTTTGCGAATCATTTCGCGCACTTCGATCGGGTTTTGCACATTGTTTAACACTAATTCCGGTGAAGTGGTGTCATCCGCAAAGATCACAATGTCACCCACGTTCAACAGGCGTTCCCCGACATGTTGCTTGACCTCGGTATCATGCACGCGGATCAGTTCGATCTCATCAACACTGTTGGTCAATAGACCGCGTAAGACGCGCAACCGTTGCGTGGTCAACTCGTAGACGGTGCCTAGCGTCAAATAGGGGCGTCCGCGCCAGAGCAATTGTTCTACATGCGGGGTGGTATCCGGCACAGCAGCCTGCGGGCTCACCCCACGCGCCGCCCCAGCAATGTTGTTGCCAAGGGTCGCATCATGCTCGGCATCCACAGCCGCTAGCGCCGCGAAAACTCCGTCAGCCAGGGCATTGACCACGGCCTGTAGTTGATTTTGCGGAAGCGCTGTAATCTGGACGCCGCTCTCGGAAAGCGACTGATAAAATTGAGCGGTTACAGTTTTGCGAACATCCTCACGTTGCATAGCAAGCTCCTTTACAACTGATAGTAAATCTGTAAATTAAAAGGTTAGATCGGTACGTTGGGATCATAGGCACTTACAACAAACGTGGTACGGTCAGCGCAAGCGGCTCCGATGATTGTTTCTATCTGCATCACGCACTACGCTCAATGCCCAACTAAGTTTCTGCTATGATATCACCAGCGTGGATGACGTGCAACCACATTGGGTTGTGTTGCGCATCTGGTAATTAAACTGTAAGCGTACGAATGGGCAACGGGCTCGCCTTACACATGAGCAAAAGTTTCTCTTGTCAGGCAAACTGCGGTATAATTGAATTGAAACATATGTTCCGAATCTGACGAAGGAGTTTTCCATGGATATAACCTGGTATGGCCTATCCTGTTTTCGCATTCGTGAAAACGGCGCAACGGTCATCTGCGACCCGTATGACAAATCTGTTGGTCTAACTTTGCCCAAAACGCGCGCCGATATCATCACGGTCAGCCATGATCAGGCTGGTCACAATGCTGTCGACCGAGTGCAAGGTGAAGCAAGGGTGCTACGTGGGCCCGGTGAATACGAAGTGAATAATATTTTTATTACCGGCGCAACCACTTATCACCGCAAACAGGCGCACAGCATTGGCGAACGTAATATTGTCTTCTTTTTTGAGTTTGGTGATATCACCGTGGGCCATTTGGGCGATTTAGGTGAATTGCCCACCCAGAGTGAAATCGAAGAACTGAATCTAAGTGAAGTTGACATTTTGCTAGTGCCGATTGGCGGCGGTGCGACGCTTGACCCAACTCATGCGGTCGAAGTGATTGGTTTGTTCGATCCCAAAATCGTCATCCCAATGCACTATCAACAACCTGGCCTAGCGCCAGAAATCGGCGCCAATTTAGAGACGATTGAGAAATTCCTAAAGGAATTCGGCGCTACGGCCACCGACCCCCAAGAAATGTTTAAAATCACCAAAAGCAGTCTGCCCGAAGAGACCCAGGTCATCTTGCTCAAACCAATGCAATAACGCCTTGTAGACTTGCCATAAAAAGCGGTTACACTGTGCGCGCAGAGAAATCGCAACAACCCTTGTGATTTCTCTGCGCGCTCTGTGTGTAATGCCCTTTCCCTCACACAAAACCCTCGTGCGTTATTTATCCCCAAGTCCAAAGGGATTTGCTTTAGGTCGCGTGAAGCGATCGGTTAATTTGCGCGCCCAAGAACGCAAAATCAGCGGGTGCAACTCTTGCCAAGATTCTTCCAATTCGGCGCTGCTAAGGCTTGGGTTACTGGCGCCTGACGCCAGTTCTGCCTCCGATTTTTGCGGACTAAAACAATAGCGCACATAACTCTCTGTAATTTTTTGGATCAATGATTTGCCCTCTGGCAATAAGCGCCCAAAGCGGTAGGCGTGTTCGTAGGGCGTGTCGCTCGTGCGTGAACGCAGCCCCAGGCGCTCCGCCCAACGCACCATGCGCTCATAGACAATTGGCGACATTTCCGGCGTAAAAGCAGCTGGTCCCAAAATTTGGCTGCGGCGCAATCCCCAGAGACCCAACGCCAATAGCACTGGGGTTAAGAGCGCCCATAACCACCACGGCTGGCCACCGAGCGTTAATGTCCCTTGCTCGGCGGCCAGATTCGCCGCGGCGTTTTGCTCAGGATTTTGATTGAGCGGATCATTTTGTGGCGGTTGCCCAGCGGCACCAGGTGTACCGGCAGCGTTTGCTTGCTGGGCGGCCGCATCTGCTTCGTCAGTACCGCTAGGCCGGTTCAATTCGCTCTTCGAAGCTGTCGGCTCAAACTCGATCCAGCCGTAGGTTGGGAAATAGACTTCCACCCAAGTATGGGCATCCTGCTCGCTAACGGCGTAGACGCCCGTATCCTCGTCATAGCTGCCCTCTGCGTAACCGCTGGCGGTGCGGGCTGGAATACCCACGCTGCGTAACATCACAGCCATGGACGTCGCGTAATAGTCACAATAGCCCTTTTTAATATCAAACAAAAAATACTCAACCGGGTCAACATTGGGTGGTGGGGCATCGATCGTGTCACTATACGGAATAGTTGTGCGCAGATAATGCTCAATCGCTTTGGCCTTGGCATAAGGCGTGGTAGCGCTAGCGGTCAACTCGCGGGCCACTTGCTTAACTTTTGGCGAGTAATTTTCTGGCAACTGTGTATAAATTTTCTGAATTTCCGCGGGATAATCGGTGCCAGCGGTTTCCAACGCCTTTTGCGTCACGGCCGTATACTGGCTAACAATCGTGTATTGATCCCCCACATCCAATGGCTGCTGCGCATGGACAAAGGTCAGTTCATCCGGCCGGTCAGCGGATGGGTCAGTATCCGTCGTGGCCGCAGCGCTAGGGCCTTTGGACCGCACCAGCGTGGAGACCGGCATATTCACTTTGCGAATATCGGGTGCCCCAAAGATCACATCCCCGGTCGATTCATACAGCTTGATCGTTTGCGTAATTGGTGACCGCAAATTCCAAGCAATCGCCGGCAAGGGGGTGTTGGCATCAAATTTCAACTCATCTTGCGCGGTATTTTGCCATTGGCGCCCATCAAACGTGTCAAAGACCACGGCCCGCCAGTAACGCCCCATCGGCGCTGACACCGTAAAAACCAGATCGCTGCCCACATTACGGCGGCCACCCAATTTAAGATCCTTGCCAAAACTCGAACCAGTTAGCCCTTTGGGGTGACTGAGCCCTTCATACAATTTACTACTGTTTTCCTGAAATTGGGTCCAACGCTGAGTGATAGGTTCCAGGGTGTGGACCAATTGCGGATTACGCCCCAGGGCTGGCGCGACCCAGGCCAGCGCCAGCACAACCACGCTATAGAGCAGACCAGTGCGCAGAAAATCGAACGTAATATCTTGGCTAAAATAGATGTTTTCTTCACGCCAACGCACTTGTTGTTCCGCCAGATTCGTGCGTACCAGCAACATCAGGGCGAGCAAGGTAAAGACGATCAAAAAACCCAGCGTAGAATTAGGGGCATAATAGGTATTGAGGACCAGCACGAGCCCCGCCGGAACAATCGCACGCCATGTATACCCATAGCGAAAGATCGCCCACATGCCCAAATACGTCAACCACCAGACCAGAAAGCTGATCTCAAAAATAAACATATAATTGTCATTACTCGCCTCATTGCGCCAGGCGGCATCGATCCAGGTGAGCAGACGATAGAGCACAAAGTAGATTTTTGCCTGCGTGGTGGGTACTCCATAATGCAGAAATGAGTTGATCTCTTGCGTCTTCACCATGCCGCCCATTAAATAGAGAATCCAGGCCAAGCCAGTGAACATGCTATGTGAGAGCGCAAAAAAACCATCAAAGCGACTATAGGACATCAAAACGCCCATCGCGATCGCGCCCAGTGTCACTGGCAATAAGAGCGACATATTGGGGACATGGCCGGCAGCATCGAGGGCGACGCTGAGAATTAAATAGAGCAAGGCCGCCAGAATGCCTGTGAGCAACATGCCGTCTTGAAAATAAATATTATCGATATAACGATTGGGATAGACCGAATTCGAATAAGGATTGGATGGATTAGCGGTTGTCATAAATATAATCTCTTCTAAAAACAGATGCCAACGGAGAACGTATCGGTAAGTTAAGTGGCCGAACTAGCCCGCTGCGCAGATCCACAGTGCGAAATGACTAACTCACATGACGCAAATTGCCATTATAACAGCCACCAGAGCGTCCCGGCCAACAAAAACAGGCCAATCAACGCCCCAACCAAGCCAGCGATTAGGCGACCAATATTGAGCGCTTCACTCTGCAAGCTGAGCACTTGGGCCGGTGTTGTAGCAGCAACCAGCCAGGAACGCGAGGTTGTTTGCAAATTCGCCGGCGCCGCCAGCGTTGTCATCACCCAACTATTATGCGCCAAATTGCGCCACTCTTGGCCGGCATTGTGATAGTTAGCCGACTGAATACGCAAACGCAACGCATCTTCTGCCTTCGTGAGGTCCGCGGCATTCATGGCTATGCTTTGTTGCTCGAACATTGTCGCTTCACGCTCCAAGTTGCTGGCCATCGCCGCCCATTGGTCACCTGCCTGCCGCAGATCCAGGGGCTGGCTCAAGCTAACACGCTGGCGCAACCAGGAATTCTCTTGTTCAACCCGCGGCGCAATTTGCAACAACAAGGCCCGGAACAGCGACCAATTGGCATCTGGTGGGATTTTCTGCGCCGTCGTTGCGACCGAGGTTGCAGCAGGCAGCGTAATGAGTAGACGTAATGGCTCGGCGTTGTCGCCCGCGGTCGACGCATCTTCTAATGCAAACGTTGAATTTTGCCCATAAGTTTCACTCATCTGCCATAAGTTAATTAATGTTTGCACCGCCTTGCGCGCCTGCTCACGCCGGTCTGGCAGGGGCAAAGCGGCCACCTCGATGCGCGTCTCCTCCAAGGCAATGGTTGTCGTTATGTGCCAATGCGCAAATAAGGCGCGCGCTTCAGACGGTGGCAACAACGTTGGATCGCTGATTTCATCACCGGCCAGCGCAACCGCAGCGGCCTGATTATTCTGTTCTAGGAATTCCAGCGCCTGTTGCACCGTAATCGAACGGCGCGTCTCGGTGAGCGATTCCTGGCTGGAAATACCCGGCGGCAAGGTGGCCAATTGATCGACAATGCGCAAAGCGTCGCCCCAAGCGCGTTGTTGTCGCGCTGCATCCAGTTGAGCGGTCAAGCCTTCGGTCTGCCATTGTACCAATTCGCGTCGGCGATCATTGGTTGCTTGATCACCGTTCACGGGTAGAATTTTCAGTGCCACTTCAGCTTCTTTCGCCATCAAGGCCACATAGTCAAAATCAACCTTGCCCTCGGCATCAATCGTGCGATTGCGATAGAGCATGGCCAAGCCAGTATGCAAGGCAGCCAGATCTTGGGGCGCCCCGGTGCTACCCGCATTTTCAAGACCAGCCGAATAAGCGGCCACTGCCTGGGCATAAAAGCGCTCACGAAGCAGACTATCCGCACCGGCGGCTGGGATATCCACATAGAATTGGCGCATCAACTCGCCTAATTGTATAAAGGCAGCCGGCGCGGCCCCTGGGATAGCGGCCTGCTGCGCCGTTTGTAACGCTTGCCAGCGGGCTGGATGAATCAAACGAAAGACGATCGGCTGGTCGGGCACCTGAATATCATACAGCCATTTAATGCCCAACTGCGTGCCATCGGCCGGCTGCGTATAACGCCAATCGGCTGGCGTCGCTGGTAGCCAGCTATCCGGGCTGATCGAGGGTGCGGGCAGGACACTAATCCGCAAACTCACGCCATTCTGGGGATCCAGCGGCCACTGGTTGAGCCAATCAAGCGGATAATCAATGGTGGGCAGCGGTGTATTGCCCATCGCCAGCGCATAATTCAAATTCAGATCAACCGTACCCCCAGGCGTAATCTGCACCTGGGTTGTATACCCTGTTTGCCCATTTGCGCTTAACGGTAGAGGTTGATCCCCAGCGAGCAAATTTACATTATCAGGCAAGGCTGATGGGGCATCGGCCTGGACCGGCACTACCTTTAACGGCACAATGATCAACGAATTCCCTGAGTTTTTAAGCCGGTAAAGTGCTTCGACGTTCAGTGTCAGTGTCCCTTCCGCATCATTTAAACGGAAATCAGTTGTGTGCGTTTGTAAAGCGACGGTGGTTGATTCGACAGGCAGCAGCACAAGTAAGCGAAAGTCACTGGCGCTGACTTGGGCTACCATTGTTTGGGCAACCAGCGACGGCTGTAGCAGATGCGAACTCTTGGCCTGGGCTGGGTGATAGATGACTATCCCCAGCAACAAGCCATAAAGAGCAACGAGGTTTATCTTGTAGAAAGTTGCATTTCTAAAGTGCTTCTGGTATTGTGACATACGCTTAATTATACTCTCGGTTGTTGGAAAGTTGCATTTTACGCACTAAGGTTGCGCACAAGTGGAATTTCCGCGCATCGGAAAATCTTAGCTTGGCGTATATACACTCACTCATGTTCAGGCCATCATCATACGGATATAGTCCACATGCGCACGAAAATCGAGTGAGAGGCAGCGGGCTACTTTTACGCATGTCACGTAGATAATCGACTAACGTTTTGCTTTATGACCGAGAGACTGGATCTTCTGGCAAGAAAGGGTTTAATCAATCGCTATGGTTAGGTTGCTGATGCAGTGGGATATCAAAAATGGGCGCGAACAAGATTTTTCTGAATTTGTCGTGCGCGAGTTCGCGCCCAAATTGATGCAGCTTGGGATTGAACCCAGCGAAGTTTTGTACACGATGTATGGTGAAGGCCCCCAGATGTTGACGATGGGCGCTGTGGAAAGCCGCGAAAAATTGGCGGAAATTTTGCGCAGCGCCGGCTGGAAAAAGCTACATAACAAGCTGATGGGTTATGTAAACAATTACAGCCAAAAAGCTGTCGTGGATAATGGGCGCAATTTTCAATTGTAAAATGCAAAGCTAAAGTAGAATCATCAACGAAGTTTGCGCTTGATCTACCTGTGATTAAGCACAAAAATAACAGATCCTCGTAATCGCGTTGAAATAATCCGATTAAGTGGTGATAGATAAAAGTTAGAGGCAGAGGCTCGTAAGAAATTACGAATTCTCTGCTTCTTTTATTGGGCATAGCTTATTGGGCAGGCTTCAAATTCTGCGAATAAATCCTACAAAGATTGTCAGCAACTAGTAAGTAAATGATATTGAAATAGATAATGAGTAGCGTTATAATACAAACCGATAACCTTACAATCTTGTTAATCGGCGGATATAGATTACTATAAAAGAATTTGACTATCATTAGTTGTATAATATTTTTGCGGTATATTTTACTAGAATATATTATTATCTTAGTAGATTTACGATAGTACATGATTATTCCAGAATGCCTGATTTTGCTTGAACTTAAACTGCGAAAAACTGAACAAAATATCAAAAGAAAAGTTTATAAGCATGCGTCAATTTAATCCAAAAAGGTGCGCCTTCACCCACGTCAAGAAAGACCAACAAAAGGGCATTTTACATCGATATAGACCGCAGCACTCCTTAGCCGATCAATTCTGTCGTAACAAGCAGATCCCACTTTCTCGACAAGAATTAGGCGCTTGGGACAATGAACATTTCTGCAAAAAACGAATGAGATCAGAACAGTCAGACGCCAAAATGGATAGAGAAAGCTCCAATCAACCGTCAGCTAGTGCTTCGCCACACCAATCTTTGCGGAATAAGCGCAGTCGCGCTGCGGATCAGGTGGGCAATCGAGCCGATCCGTGCTTTACAACTCGCCTGGCCTGGGTGCGCCGTCCAGGAAAAGAACTTGCCAAAAGTCTCAATTTACTCAACCGGCTTTCCACAGAAGGCATCGACGTCTGGGTGATTGAAGCCAGCAATTTAGTGAATCTGGCGCTTGATGATGTGGCAGATTATGATCTAATTTTATTCGAATATTTTGATCATGGCGCAAGTGACATGAAAAGTGCAGTCAGCCACATCCGTTTGGGCAGTCGTGCGCCCTTGATGATGCTAACCGATGACCAATCCGTAGCGTGGTCTTTGGATGCATTGAGTGCCGGTGCGGATGCCATCTTTACGGTCAGCACACCAGACGAAGTGATTCTTGCCCGCTGCAATGCACTGTTACGCCGCTGGTTGGCAAGTGCCTAGTGCCTAATCAATCGAGCGGTTGGACAAGCGCTGAACAGAGGCTAGCCAATGCCCAATTCAACCGCGGTGCATACTTTCACTCGATAAGCTCTTAGTAAGCAAATGTTGTCGATTGCTGGGTTGCGATGATCCGAAAATCTGACGTAATGCGGCACTAGCGATATTTACCCCCACAATTTACGCCATAATTTAGTGCTCGAAAGATGCTACGTTGCACGGGGTAGAAATTTCGGCTTTACGGATTAGAGGGCGCCCCCGTGCAACGCGCCCCTATCAACCCATTTCTGCCTTAGTCCAGCAAAAGCTTATCCTATCAATTGGCGCGGCATCTGTTGCAAATCAAGCTTTAACCATCAATTTAATGACAGCATTGTACATCCCATGATGGCATACGTCGTGGCAAGGATCGCGTACAGCTGTAAAGCATTGGGTAAAGCCAGAAGTGTAACTTTCTGTAGCGGAATCATCGCAGGCTGTGTCGATGGCCGGTGAAGGCGGTTTCGCTATACCAGGTTTTTACCACCCAATACCTAGTACACCGTTGGCGAAATTATGCGGGTTTAGCCGTAGGTCAGCGCTTCCAGCGTGACAAGCCGCGCAAAACCTGATCACTACGCGAGCAAAAGACGTTTCGATGAACCTTGTCACGCCAGAGGCGCTGACCTACGAATGCCCATCAAAACTTCGCCAACGCTGTACTAGTTTGTAGAATTATTGTTGGAATCGTCTGGTTGATAGCAATAGTCAGTGGATTCATCATTTTCCTGCTTTTTCCGAAAACTAGTGTTCTTTCCTGTCTTAAGTAGCACTTAAGTACTATTAAAGATCAGCCGTTTGTATGATTAACTAGTAATGAATTCCTGATACACTATTAACAAAATTTGATTGTTGTCCTTCGTAGAAATTTGTCTTCTCCACCATCGTAGATGGGGCAATTATCAAGCAATCGGAACGGTCTCGACATTTCTAAGTACATGAACAGGAAAGGATCAACGTAATGGCGCTTTATATTCAGAACTTAAGCAGCGAACAGATGCAACAACTCAAATTGCTCGTTCATCAACCAGAAGAAGATTTGCCAATCAACCGCTTGATGATTGTGTTGTTATCCGCAGAAGGCAAGGGTGTACCAGAAATCAGTAGTGAGGTCAATCTTCACCCCATCAATGTCCGCAAATGGATTCATCGCTTTTCGTCTAGCGGCGTAGATGGCCTGCGGAGTGGCAAATCACCCGGACGACCGCCGTTGTTTAGCGTCGAACAAAGAAATGACATTATGCGGATTGCCAAAGCGAACCCGCGCACATTCGGGTTACATTTTTCGCGTTGGTCGTTGCAACGCTTGCGCCGCCATCTTATAGACAGGGGCATTGTTAACCACATCAGTGTGGAAACAATTCGCCAGATCATTCAATTGGGCGAAGAAAAAGGGAATACGCATTGATATTGAGCCATTGCGAAATAATCCGCCTGCTCTTATTCGTGACCGGGTGACAAGGTGAGCCGATACTCTTTAGCTTGCTCGCGGTCACCCGTCACGACAAACCTGACCAGCCCAATTCATAGACAAAATGCCGACATGTTATTTTCCTGTATGCTGGTTTTGTGCTATTTTATACTGTAGCATAATTACAAGGGTAAGAATTACAATGGCATACATTGCAGTGATGGAGTATAGACTCCGCTTGTATCTAGACAAGCACTGCTCGTGCCGATGTAACTCAGCTATGTACCGCTTCGGCGCTTATTAACCAGCATTCGGGAGCCCCTGGATCATGAAATCAAGTAAACACCCTGCTCTATCCACGATATTAATTGGTTCACTCGTCGGAATTGCCCTCGTGGCAGTGCTCGCCGCTTGTGTTGCTACGAGCACACCAGCGCCAAGCGCCAGCGAAGCAACGCCACAAACAGTGGTCACCGCAACTAGTCAACTGACCGCCACGGTGGAAGCAACCGCGGCAATGACGGATACGCCAACGGTGACGAGCACCGAAGCAGTCACGTCTACAACTGAGGTAACCGCGACTCAACCGGCAACCTCCACCGAAGTCGCAACTGGCACCAGTTCATCCACGCTGGTGGCAACAGAAAAATACAAAGACATCCCCGTTGGCTTCACCAAAGAAGGCTTTGCCTTTCGTGGCAGCCCGGATGCACCAATTGTGATGTTTGAGTATAGTGATTATCAATGTCCATTCTGTAGCCGGTATTTTACGACCACTGAACCCGTCATTGATGAGAGTTATGTACGGAGTGGCAAATTACGCGTTGTTTTTCGTGATTTCCCGCTGGTGCAACTACATCCGAACGCCCCCGCTGCGGCCAATGCAGCCAATTGCGTGGCCGATCAAGGGGCAGCCAAATTCTGGACAATGCATGATCAGTTGTTTCAAACACAAGGTGAGTGGGCCAATCTCCCTGATCCGAATGCCTATTTTGCCCAATTAGCGCAGAAAGTCGGCGCCGATCAGGCTAGCTATATCGAATGTGTCAAGAACGGCTCGAAAACCGCTTTTGTGCAAAATGGTGTGGCCGAAGCAGAGAAAATTGGTTTCTCTGGCACACCAAGTTTCCAATTTGTGCGCACAGCTACCAACGAATCGTTCCCATTGGTCGGCGCCCAACCAGTTGAACAATTCGCCAATTTGATCGATAGCCTCGTGGCCGGCAAAAAGCCCGCGCAAGCTCAGGCCGAGCCAGCCCCGCAAGGCGACCAACAAATTCCAGTGTGGGCCACAGCCGCTGGGTTAAAGCCGGATCCCAAACGCCCTGGTTACACCCTGGCCGGGGATGAATATCGCGGCAATCCTGATGCCAAGGTAGTGGTCGTCGAATTTTCCGATTTTCAGTGCCCATTCTGTCGCCGGCATGTTCAGGACACTCAGCCAACCTTGGATAAGACGTTTGTCGATACCAATGAAATCCTCTGGGTTTTCAAAAATTTCCCATTGAGTATCCATCCCCAGGCGCCAGCGGCCGCCGTTGCCGCGGAGTGTGCCGCCGATCAAGGCAAATTTTGGGAAATGCATGAGCTGCTCTTTAAAGATGCAGCCCCCTGGTCTATCAGCAATCCCAATCCAGTGTTCGGCGAGTTAGCCAAGCAACTCGAGCTCAATGTGGAGCAATTTACAAAATGTCTCGCCGAAACAGGCGAGACGAGCGCGCAGCAGCGAGTACAAAGTGATATAGAAGACGGTAAAGCCTTTGTCCAGGGTACACCAACATTTATTATCCTTTTTAACGGCGAAGGACGGATTATCCCCGGCGCGTTACCGGTCGATCGCTTTACCACTGTTTTGCAGCAAGTAGTTGACGGAAAACCCATTCAATAGACACATCGTGAATAGTGAACAATGCAGCATGCCCCGTTTTCAAGAAACGGGGCATGCTGCATTGTTGGTAGATTGATGATTGGTGACCAATTAATGAAAAATACATTTGTTCTACTCGCCTTTGTACTAGCGTTGACGGCTTGTGGGCAAGCCAATCCCCCCGCAACGGTTGTACAACAGGATCAGCTAACAGCCACCGCCGCTTCAATATCGCAACCGACAGCGCCCAGCGTTGCGCCAACGACCACTGTCACCGTAACAACCGCTGGCAGCAACAACACAGATTGGGCAAACACAGCTAGCGTCGCTGGCGATTATTATATACGTGGCAATCCAGGCGCGCCGATTCATCTGATCGATTATTCTGATTTTCTTTGAAGCACCTGCCGCTCGCACGTGTTGCGAGTTGAACCGCAAATTCTGGCAAACTATGTCGCCAAAGGATTGGTCAGCTTAGCTTTTTCACCTGTGCTGGACTTTGGCAAACCCTCCTTAATGGCCAGTGAAGCAGCCGAATGTGCTGGCCAGCAAAATCCGTTAGCTTTCTGGAAAATGCATGAACTGCTCTATCAACGTCAAGCGCAGATCTCGACGCCTAATCCGGATTTGATGGTACAATTTGCCAAGGAAATTGGTCTAGATGACGCAGCTTTGAAAAGCTGCCTGGTCGATCCAGCCACTGCGGCCAAAGTTGAACGTATGGGAAAAGCACGTAACGATCTGGGTATTCGTTCACGGCCCAGCTTCTCGATCAATGGGAAAATTTACCAGGGTAGTCTTGCCTACCCAACCTTTGCCCAAATATTGGATGGACTTCTAAAAAAATAACAAACCTGATTCTCACAAGTTCTGTAACTATAAAGGCGCAGAGAAAGTAAATGAAGCTTTCTCTGCGCCTTTGTGATCTCTGCGGTAAAATTTTTGGGTCAACCGGATGTCAGGGGATTGATCATCTTCCAGGAAGCGGCGGTGAAGAGCAGGCACATGCCGGCGGTCATTGCGCCGCTTCCTGGAAGATTTTGGCGAGGTTACCCCTGAGATCCAGTTGAGCTAAAATTGTTTCAGTCAGATAGTATGGGATGGACAAACGCCGGCGTCACTTCGATAACTAACTGTACCTTGATCACGCTGTACGCGGATTAAATTGGAGAAAATTTATGATAGGCATGACAGAATTTTTTCTCTTATGCTATAATAACTCTTCTCAGTCAAATAGCCTTTCGGAACAAGAAATGCCAGATGAGCGTTTAATGAGGATGCTTCTGAAAATTGCGGCAAAAAATAGCAAACGGGATGTACGGTTCATCAAGAAAAATATAATAATGTATAAACAGTTTTCATGGATCGGCGGCCTAGTGCTGGCAGTCGGCCTATTGTTTACAAGTTTACCCTCGGTTAAAGCAGCGGTTGCGAACCATCCGATTGCCCAAGATGCGTCTGCTAGCATAACTACCACCACCGCCCTCGCCACTAGCCCAACCCAACCAGTTGACGTTGTCGTTTTGTTGGATGATTCGGGCAGCATGGCCACATGCTGGCCCTGGCCGCCCAATGGTGGCACACCTTTCCAACCACCATGCAGTGGCCTTAGCAAAAATCCACCGAGCGATCCTGGAGAATTACGCTATAGTGCGGCGCGGCTATTGGTGCAACTGGCCGATGACAGCGACCGGATTGCCGTTGTCCGTTTCGACAGCGGCGCCGAAGGGGTCGGGGCGCTCGGTGCGCTACAACCGGTCGGCCCTGTCGAAAATCGCCTCCAGTTAGCCCAATCCCTGCAAGCGCCGGATGATTATTCCACCCGCGGTTATACGCGCTTTGATCTGGGGCTGGATGCGGTGGCAAATTTGTTACAAAATGTGCGTGAACCCGGCCGCGACCAATATGTTGTACTGCTTACCGACGGCGAACCGAACCAGCCCAAAGAAGCAGGCGAGCAATCTGAACGGGTGCAAGCGCAGATCGCAGCTTTAAAAACCGCGGGTGTCTTTGTCTTTCCGATTGTACTCTGTAACCCCAGCGCAGGCTGTGCGGGTGATTTTTTGCGTAAACAATTCGCCCAGTATGGGGTACGCGAAGCGGGTACGCCCCAAGATCTACTGCGCGTTTTCAGCAACATTTTTGCCGAAATCAAACCGGATCGCTCTGTAATTAGCGCGGGAACAAGCGGGGCGCTGCAATTGACAACGCGCGCAGCACACGGTGTCCGCCGCATGACCTTCGTCACCCCGCGTGGCGGCCTGCTCAATGTGACCCGTGACAAGGATCCAGCCCTGACCCAAAATGTGCTAAATGACCCCAACATTGATGTCAACCAGGTGGACGGTGACACACCACTGCCCGGCAGTTGGAATGCGGCGACTAGCGACCGCAGTGGTTTTGTTGTCGTCCAGACTGACAGTTACCCAGAATTGCTCAGTCCTCCCCCCAGCATCGCCAACAGCCCGGCCTCGGTACACTATTATCCGGCGGGCAAACCACTTTTGTTGATCGCACGCAGCAATGGACCGGGCGCCGGCGAAGAGTTACTCTATAATGGCAAGACGCCACTAAAAACCTTTGGTCAGGACAACACCAAGATGCTCCTGCTCAAGGATGAAAAACCGAGCGAAATCAAGTTGCAACTGGGCAACGACACGACGCCTTTGCAACTGTTGCGTAGTTTTCAACTGGAGGCGCGCGCGGATTTGCCCCGGGTCGCCGTCTTCTCGCCACAACCGATCAATTCGGGCCTGACCGATAACGGCCATGCACATTTACAAGTCGGCTTTAGTGGCAATGCAGGCGTGCAGAATCTGGCAGCAACCGCCTATGTCACCGATGAATCGAACGATGATCGGGGGCGGGGCAAACTGGTCTATCAGGCCGGGCTACTTTGCGATGAACGCCTCTGCACCGATGACAATTTTGTACCGGGTGATGGCCGTTCCTATAAAGTTATTTATGTGGTGGAAGGCCAAAAAGATGGCGTCCACTTTGGTGATTGGGGGCAGGCGGAACTGTCGCTCAAACCGGCGATTGCGCTGAGTGGTTTGCCGACCGAGTTAGACCTGACCCAAATGCCCGTCGATGGTTGGCCCGTCGCGATTACCGTGGGCACCACCGAAAAAATTGGCGCGCTCAACGCCGCGCTGACCTTAAAACGCGTGGATACAGGCGAAGTGGTTTCCGATGTTAGCTTGGATTTTGCGGCCAAAGTGCCCGATAGTGGCGTGCTGAGCACAACGCTGCGCGTTGACCATTTGGAAACGGTGCGCCCCGGTGAGTATGTCGGTGAGATTACGTTGACAGCCACCAAACCGAACGGCAAAGTGATGGATGTCCAATTGCGCCCAGGCTCGAAATTCCCGGTCACCTTCAAGGTAGCACGACCCGTGGTGCGCATTGACGGTCAAATGGCTGACTTTGGCGATATTCTCTTTGACACATCACCAAACTTTCGTTTAAATCAGGATCTGCGCTTGCCCATAACCTTCGAAGGCAAGCCGTTTAAGCTTACCACCACCGTGCAAGATACCAAGTGTAAGGATTTGAACATCGTCCCCGGTGAATTGCAGCAGGTGAATAACGCTTCAGTTTTACCCTTGCACCTGAGCAGCCGTGGCCCAGTCGCGCCGACCACTTGCACAGGTTCACTTATTTTGGCTGGTCCAAGCAGCGATTATGATGTCTTCCCTCAGAAGATCGACTGGCAAATGCGTGTCAATAATGTTGAATGGTCATTGGTCAGCAGTGTACTCAATCTCGGCGATTTGCAAGATGCCGGCCAGGAGATCAATGCACAGTTGGCCGTCCGTTTTAATGGTAAGACGCCTTTTGTGCTGCAACTGGCCGATCTGCAGGCGACCGGGCGTGGTCCGAATGGTGATATTGCGCTTTCGACCAACGAATTGTCGATGTCACCCGTTGAAATCAATGGCAAGCCGACTGAAGCTGGACTTTATGAAGTGCCGGTGACCCTTGTCGTGCGTCAGCCGATCCCGCGCGATCAGGTGCGCGGCACCTTTTACACTGGCAGATTGGGGCTAAATTTGGTTGGTTTGCAAGGCGAAGCGAAGAGTGTTGATTTTAACTTCCGCAGCCCCAGCCTTGCTCAACGCTATCTCTTGCCCTATGTGGCGCCAATCTACAGCATGCCGTTGGCCCTCTGCACCGGCCCGCTGACAATCCTCTTGTTGCTGGTGGTGATTGCGCGCTGGCGTGGTCGCAGCATTGATGAAAATGAATTCGAAGAAGCAGCAGCGGCGGCTGTCAATCAGAATACAGTTGCGCGGCTCCGTGAACAGCAGCCCATCGAGCCAGTGTTGCCATCCTTTGTTACGCCAGCGTCCGATGCCGCCTGGGGCAATGCCGAATGGGGTAGCGCGTTGGGCACGCGCGGTGAAGCGGAGCCGTTGATCACGAAACAGCCCACGAATGGGTTAAATGGGATGGGTGGCGGTGACCCGTGGAAATCTAATTGGTAAAACGGGTGGCGTGTAGCATAATAACGTAGATTCGTTGAGGAGATGTGTAAACGACGATGAATGAATTCACCGCCTGATAGGCAAAACGGGTTAAAACACGTTACATCTAGATGTAAACCCGTTGCGCGCCCAATCGGCACCCGCCACTGGGCGCGGTTTTCCATACCAGACGCCGAATTGTTGCCATACGCACTAGAGGTAAATATAAACACGCATGAATAGTACAAATCCGAATCCACGTTTTGACAAGCCTACCATCTATCCCACGATGGTCGTTGGCGTCGGCGGTATGGGTACAAACACAGTACGCGCCGTCAAACGCCGTCTGCGCAATGTGTGGGGTGGCGATCAACTGCCGGGTATGATCCAATTATTGGCGCTCGACAGTGAGCCGCTGGTCAACCGCTTGGACCAAGAACCACTCTTTGCCGACGAATTTGCCTATATGGGCAAGTTTGACGCCACCCGCCTGATCTCCAATTTAGACCAACATCCCGAGATCGGCCGCTGGTGGAATTACCCGTCGATCCCGCTGGGTTACATTCATAATGGCGCGAAACAGCTACGCCCCATCGGGCGGCTCTGTTTTTTCCGCAACTATGTCACGTTTAAGCAACTGCTGGAAACCAAACTTTCCAACCTCGACAAGATTCGCGACATGGAAGTGGCGCAAAATCGCGGCTTCCCGGTCGTTGGCAACTATCAATTGATCTATGTGGTCAGCAGTTTGTGCGGCGGCACCGGTTCAGGCATGTTTATGGACACGGTGCATCGTATCCGTGCCCAAGTGCGCAACAACGCCCGCATTGTTGGCATCTTTTTCTTGCCCGATATTTTGGAAAATGAGATCAGTAGCGATCTGCAACGTCGGCGCATTCGGGCCAACGCCTATGCCGCGCTCAAAGAGATCAATTATTTTCAAGAAACACAAAAGTTTAGCGCGCTCTATCCCAGTGAACAGCGCGAGTTACCCGATACGCCCTATGCCCCGTTCGACTTTATCTTTTTACTTGGCCGCACCAACCGCGATGGCCGCAGTTTAACCCGCAAATCAGATGCCGAGCAGATGGCGGCCCATCTGATCCAGTTGACGGCGATCAGCCACTTGAGCAGCGAAATTCTTGGGTTGGAAGTCAACGTCGTCCGCGAACGCACCCTAGATGTCGCCGCCGCGGCCGAGGTTACAAGTAGTCGATTGTCAGTTAATGGCCACGACCTCAATGGTGATGATCTGAGCAAACGAAAACGTCATTTTCTCGTCTACAGCAGCTTTGCCACTTCTGCCCTGGTGGCCCCGCACGAGTCGATGGTTGAGTTTTGGCAAAAGGCCTTTACCGCCGATCTGATCCGCCGTTTTGCGTCTGGACCGGCGCTTACCGACCCGCGCAGTGGGTTGCCAGAAGGGGATCAGCAGCGGGTGCTCAACCTCTGGCAGGGGTTGCTGGCTCAACTGGTTTCACGTTACGCCGCGCTCGACAACGACCGGCTTGATGCGATTCTGCCCGAAATCGAAGAGCGGCGTGACGGCTGGCTCAGTTTCTGGGCACCGGTCGAACAGGCCGTGGGTCTGGCCTTGAACGATACCGGCATTCGGGGGGCCATTGCATTGTGCGATCTGTTAGGTCCCCAGAATGTGGCGGCGGCGCCATCTGAATCTTTGCCACGCCAACGCCTTTTCCTGCTCAATGGCCAGGCGATCAACGAAGATAATCGCACCCAGTGGCGCAAAGTGTTGGCGCAACAGGGCGGCTTGGGCGAACAAGCGCACCAAATCGCCAGCGGTTTCGGCGACCTTTTGATGATGGCCTTTAGTCCGCGCCAGGCGCGCGACCGGGCCCGTGACATGGCGACACGCAAAGCGCGCTCGCGCCTCTATCAACGGCGTGACGCCACTGAACGTGCTTTGGTCGAACAATTGGGCAAACAGGCCGGTGTTTTGCGTGAAGCCTTGCGCGCTCAGATCAATAGCTGCGCCTTGGCGCTGGCCAAAGCCAACCAAGAAGCCAGCCACATGGCCGACCGTATTGACCCGCGCGTGCCGGATGGCAAACCGAGCACCAGTACCTATTATGAACTGGAAACTGGCGCGGTCGGGCGTGATTATCTGCAACATTTCTATCGCAAGGCCGGCGCCGCTGTGCTGCCAGCCGACGCCCAAAATGCGATCAGCCCGCTGATCCAACAACTGGTGCATGGCAAAAATGCGCTGAGTCCAGACCAAATTTACGCCCAATTAACGACCAGCGTAGCCGACAATGAGCCGCTGCGCCAACGTGTGCATGATCTAGTTGACATCAACCACATTATCACGATTCAGCATGGTCAAGAGGTGGCGAACACACGCCAGCGACCCGACAACCGCATTCACCAATGGCTGGACCGGCTCAATCCCTACATTCGCTGGGATGCCGACAAATGGAGCTTCCATGAATCGAATTTGGAGCACATCCGGCTCGCCGCCGTACCTACCAGCCGGCGCGAAGATCCCAATCTAACCGCGGCAACGGTTGGTCAAGAAGATATTAAATGGGTGCCGACGGGCGATCACATGCGCATGGACGCCGTTTGGATTGTGCATGGCTTGCCGGTTACGCTGCTAGAGCGGATCGAGGAATATCGCGCCCAATATGAGAACAGTTTCGATTTCCCGGTGCGCGAGGAGTTTCATCTCAATCCAGATTGGGTCAACTTGCCCGAAGTCACACCAGAGCAAGATGAGCGCTTTAGCCGGCCCGCGGTGATCCCACGCATCGAGCCACCATCGACCCAGCGGCGGCGTGTGTAAAGTATTGTAAACGGTAGGGGGCGAGGCATGCCTCGTCCCTTATTAATAATTCTTATTAATTTTGTACCACTTTAAAACCTATGTTAAATACTTTTACGCACGGCCGGGCGGCCGTTCTCTGTTTTGGTGGTTGGGGCTTGCAGGTGATGCTACACTTGTGGCCGCGCTTGCAGGCTGTTCAAGAACAACGCACAGCACTAGGGGCAACCGGCGCGGATTTTAGTCGCATCACCAGTTTTACCGCCGTGCTGCCCGACGCGATCTTAGACGCCAATAACCAGGCCCAGTTCTATCTGCGCCAGCCGCGTTTGGAACAAGTTTTGCAGCCGTTTTATGCAGAAAAATTGCTGGCGAAGCTGGATCGCGAGTTACCCGACGCCTTTGATGGGCAAACCGCTGGCATGCTGACCATGGCCGAGAAGCGCGCCGCCTTGTTGTTGCGCTCGGCGGAGTCAGTCTTAAAGCCGCTGGATTATGCTGGCACTGGCTTCTCCGCCGG
>JBBQBY010000005.1:0-42000 GCA_038318235.1 Caldilineales bacterium | reverse complement strand
CGCTTATTCGGCATCAATGCCGACCCAGAGTTCTGACAAAGGCAACGTCTCACCATTCATGACTTCTTGCCACGCTTGTCGAAAGCTCTCTTCGGCATTTTTTGGCGCAACACTCTCGCGGAATGCACGCATCATCTTTAGTAGGGCAGGCAGATACTCTAAAGGAAACTGTTCAACTTCTGCCATGACCTGTTTATAGTAGGTTGATTCTACACTTGTCACTAGCTTTATCTTCCGCTAAAAACCTAGCTTTCGCAAATAGTCGCGGCTTATTATCGCGCTCTCGAACGCCGTCGGCAACTGAGTGACATCGGTTTCCACGATCAGCCAACCCTGAAAATTCGCGCCTTCCAGGATTTTGAAAACGGCGGGAAAGTCAACCGCGCCTTGGCCGAGTTCGGTCCAGATCCCTTTGTCCGAGAAGGTGCGATAGTCCCATTCGGCGGGCACGCCCTCTTGCAGCACGGCAGGATTAATATCTTTTAGATGCATGGTCTTGATGCTATCGGCATAATCGCGACAGAACTGGACAACATCTGCGCCCGCCCAAGCCAAATGACCGGTGTCTGGCCCCATGAAGATCACATTGCGATCCACCAATGAAAAAAGGCGGTCGATCTCGGCACGCGTCTCGATCACGCTGCCCACGTGGTTGTGAAAACAGCTTTTGACGCCGGCCGCCAGCGTAATCGCGCCGACTTGATTGAGTACTTTGGCAAATTGGGTATATTCGGCGTCGGTCATGCTATCTTCGGGCTTTACATGACCAGAAATTTGGCTGCGCGTCAAGCCGCGGCGCGTGACATAGTTATTAAAGCCACCTGCTGCCACGTACAATTCGGTGTAGCCAGCTGCCTGCGCAAAGGTGACCATTGCTTGGGCACGGGCCAGGATTGTGGCTTCTTGGGCTTTGTCCTGAAAATCCGCGCCCAGATAACCAGGAGCGGGCTTGAGGCCATGTTTTGCAAATAGCGCAAGGGTCGCTTGGGTCGTTTGGTCTTGTTGCGGGGCAGCCGGCGCGCCGGCATAACCAGCCTGCGCAATTTCATCCATTACTTGGTCTTCTGGCACATTGCGCCAGGTGAGTTGGCCACAACCAATCAATACGTTCTGCATCGGTTCTCCTCTGTCATTCAATCGATTTGGCACCACAAATCATTGCACAATATTCTTGGGGAACTGGCTTAGTATAATTTGTTCGCGACAATTTTGAAAACGCGTCTCATGACCAACATTCGCGCAAATTTATGCCTGCCCCAACCAAAATTGATGCTTGACTTTCGGTCAACCCTGCTCTACGATCACAAAGCCATTTCTGTAGATGTAAGCCCCAATATGATTAATTTTTAAATAGTACGCGCAATATACGGCCAGAAAGCCAGCATGAACGTCAAGCAGATTGCCAAACTGAGCGGAGTTTCGGCGCCAACCGTATCACGTGTGCTCAACAATCACCCGGATGTGCGCGAGGCGACGCGTCAACGCGTGCTGGCGGTGATGCAGCAGACGAATTATCAGCCCAATGCCGCAGCCCGCAGTTTGGCGGCAGGCCAGACAAACGTCTTAGGGTTGGTGGTGTGGCGAGAACCCGATACGATCTTCAATGAGGCGTATTTTTCGCGGCTCCTCTTGGGCATTTCCTCGGCTTGTAACGCGCGCGATCGCGCCGTTATGCTGTGGCTGGTAGAGCCGAAACACGAACAACGGATGATCCAGAAGATTACGGCTGGCGGTCTGGTTGATGGGGTGATTATTTCGACCATGCGGCTCGCCGATCCACTGACCGCTGCATTGCAAGCCAGCAGGATTCCGTTCATTCAGATTGGGCGGCATGCCGCCGGGGTGCAGGCCAGTTACGTTGACGTCGAGAATCTCAACGGGGCACGCGAAGCGGTGATGCATCTGCTACGCCTGGGGCGGCGGCGGATCGCGACCATTACAGGTCCGCTGAACATGATTTCCAGCCTGGATCGACGGGATGGTTATCTGGCCGCCTTAACCGAACGCAAAGCGCCGATCAATTCAGCCTTGATGATTGAAGGGGATGGCAGCGAGACCGGTGGCTATCTTGCCATGCAATTGTTGCTGCCCCACCAGCCGGATGCCGTTTTTGTGGCGAATGATCAGATGGCGCTGGGGGCCTTGCGCGTTTTAACCGAGGCGGGCCGGCGCATGCCGGAGGATGTGGCGCTGATTGGATTTGACGATCTGCCTTTTGCACTCCAAACGACGCCACCGTTGACCACCGTTCGCCAGCCGATCATGCAGGCCGGTGCACTGGCGGCCGAGATGCTAATGGAGCTGATTGACAATCCAGCTTCGCCTCCGAAAAGGGTTGTCCTACCTGCTGAATTAGTGATCCGGCATTCCTGTGGGTTTCGTCTGCAGACAGCCAGAAGTAGCACTCGATAAATTTCAGGGGAGATGTTCGCGAGGGAAAGCAGGTATATTCATGCGGTTGTCGCTGCGGCGAGTATAGAATTAGCTACGCCCGCCGTAGCATCGATCAGCCCTTCAACGAACCAGCCAATAACCCCCGCATAAACAATTTACCCAGTGCCAAATAGACGATAATCGTGGGGAGGGCCGCGATCAAGGCAGCCGCCATCTGTACATTCCATTCCGTCGTAAAGCTACCGGCAATATTCTGTACAGCCACGTTGATCGGCGCCAGCCTTGGGCTGCTGAGCACGACCAAACCGATCAGATAGTCGTTCCAAATGCTGGTAAATTGCCAAAGCAACACAACGGCGAAGGCTGGCATCGAGATCGGCAGCAGAATCCAGCGATAAATGCCAAAAAAGCCACAACCATCCATCTTGGCGGCATCGAGCAGTTCATTAGGTACACCAGCAAAGTAGCTACGAAAGAGCAGCGCCGTGATCGGAATGCCAAAAATACAGTGCACCAGGATCAGGCCGATGATCGTACCATACAGCTTTAGGACTTGCAGTGTCTGCACGAGCGGAATCAGGATGCCTTGATAGGGCAGGAACATACCAACGAGGAAGAGCATAAAGATCGTATCAGCGCCCCGAAAACGCCATTTAGAAAAAATGTAGCCATTGATCGACCCGATAAACGACGAGATCAATGCCGCCGGAATCGTGATCAACATACTGTTGACGAAATTGGGCGCTACTTTAGTCCAAGCTTCGAGAAAACTGCCGAGATAGAACCCTTTGGGCAATTCCCACATGCGCGTCACATTAACATCGGTATAGGGCTTGAGGCCGGTGATGATCATGACGTAAAAAGGCATCAAGTAGAAAGCCGCCAAGGCGAGCAGGACCAAATAGATTGCACCCCGCGTCCAGATTCGTTGTAAACTCATAGTTCCACTCCGCAACGCGCAAATCGCAAATCGCAACTCACTTTCACTGTTCAACCTCCTGGCGCATGCTGCGCAGATAGGGCACCACGAGGAACGCCGACAAGATCATCATAAAAGCACCAATCGCCGCCCCAAGTGAATAGCGATATGCCCCGAACGTCGTCTGAAACATGAAAAAGGCCAGCGTATCCGTGGCCAGGGCCGGGCCGCTGCCGTTCATGGCAGAGACCAAATCGAAGACGCGGATCGAATTCATGCCAGTCAGTACAATCGCCGTAAAAGTCACCGGCATGAGCAGCGGGATGATCACATACCGATAGATCGTATAGGTGCCAGCGCCGTCGATGGCGGCGGCTTCACGCACTTCTTGGGGGATGCTGCGCAGGCCAGCCAAGTAGAGCGCCATCACATAGCCCGTAAACTGCCAGGCTGCGGGAATCGTGACCGCCCACATGCCATAGTTAGGGTCCGAGATCCAGACCGGATGAAAATTTGTGAGACCGATCTTGGCAAAGAGCAGATTGATACCAGTCGTCGGTTGGAGTAACCAGCGCCAGGCCACACCGGTGACGATCCCAGAAACGGCAAAGGGAAAGATCACAGCCGTGCGGAAAAACGCCTCGCCTTTAATTTTCTGATCCAGAAGCGAGGCAATAATGAACCCAAAGACAATACACTGGGTCATAAAGCCGGTGGCGTAATAGACCAAGTTGCGCAAATCGGTGTAAAAACGATCATCTTGGAACAAACGTTGCCAGTTCTTCAGCCCAACGAAGGTGTAATCGATGATCACACTGTTCCACTTCACGGTGGAGATGTAGAAAGTCCAACCGATGAAGCTGTAGATAAAGAGCGCCACAGCAATGATCGATGGGGTCAACACCAAGATCGCGATCAACATGTCGCCGCGCAACCAGTTTCTCGGTTTGCGCACGGCCAAGCCAGCAGAGGACAGCGTACGCTCGCCCGTCACGGATACAGAGTTAGAGGTAGCCAAAGGGTTGATTCTCCGAGTGAAAAAAGATGATAAAGCCATTCCGCAGAAATAAATATACAATCCGCAATCCGGGAATGGGCCAGACTCTCTTGTGTAATACCTTAATGGTCTGGCCCATTCCCGGATTGCTTGCACCAAACTTGGATACTTATTTTTTCGGAACAGCCTAAGGAAAAGTAAAAAGTGATGAGTGAGATTATACCTATATTTCACTCATCACTCATCACTTTTTCACACAATCATCTTACGCCGCACCAAACTCGGCGTCCGTGGCCGCCTGTACAAGCTTCGCCTGCGCGGCTGCGACATCACGCTTGGTGGCGAGCAGGTTAATCGCCAGATCGTAGTCGAGCACAAAACTCTGTTTGGCTGCTGCACCGTGTTGGATGCTGGGCACGAGGGTATTCTTCTTGAAATCTTCCATTGCCGAAAGCTGATATTCGTCATACTTGCTTTTGTCCGCATCGGTGCGGGCGGCAATCGAACCTTTGATCGGATTAAAGGCATCCTGACCATCTTTCGACGCACAAATGCGCAAGAAGTTGAGGGCATTGTCGCGATGCGGTGCACCCTTCGGCAAGCCAAAGGAATCCGAAAGCACAATGAAGATGCCTTCGGTGCCGGGCGCTGGCGCCCATTTATAATTCTTGAAGTTCTTTGACTTCAGCACGCCATGCGTCCAATCGCCCATGATCATCATCGCCGGGGCAGCGTCGGCCATAAAACGGTCAGTGATGTCGCCCCAACTGGTACTCAGATAATCGGAATTCGCATAATCCAACGCCTTATTCAAGACGGTCAACGCTTGGGTAACTTTTTCATCGTCCCATTTAGTCTTGCCGGTGAAGAGGCCACGATAGTCATCCGGGCCAAGGATCGCGACCAAAATATTCTCAAATTCATGACCACAGAATCCTGCGGTATCCTCAGCAATCGCCAGCGCCGGGATCTCCTTCGCTTTCAGCTTCTCGGCGACCTCAAAGAGTTCATCCCAGGTCTTGGGTGGTTGCGCACCAACGGCCTCTAACTTATCGGTGCGATACCAGAGCACATTGGAGCGATGAATGTTGACCGGCACTGACCAAGGCTTGCCCTCGAAAGAGGCAATGTCAACCAGATCCTTCGGGAAAACATCCGTGAGGCCCTCATCCTTATAGAAGGTTTCCAGATCCTCCATGCGATTGGCCTTGACATGGCTGTCGATCAGCTCGTGGCCCAGGTGAACCTGGAAAGAATCGGGTGGTTGACCGCCCTGCATGCGCGTTTCGAGCAGCGCCTTCATGTTGCCGCCTTGACCAGCCCCGCCGGACAGCGCCGCATTCTGAATTTCGACGCCAGGATATTTCTTCTTGAAGATGTCGTACAACGCGTTGAGCGCTTCAACTTCACCGCCGGCCGTCCACCAGGAAAAAATTTCTAGCTGGCTCGCGCCGCTGGCCGCAGGCGCCGCCGCGCCCCCGGCCGCCGCTGGGGCTGCACCGGGTGCGACGGGGGCCGCGCAAGCCGCTAAGGCAATGGCGCCGGCCGCCATTGTGCTATAGCGGAGGAAATCGCGACGATCCAATTTACCATTGTTTATCATATTTCTATCCTCTCTTCTTTTCCTTTGAAAGCTTTCGTTTGGGGAGCAATTACTTGCAGATCGTTAAAGCATTTTGGCGGGCAAAAATAGCACCGCGCAACCGCAAGCATAAAATGAATATATGGATAAGACTAAAAATGGGCAATATAATGGATACCGACAAAGTACGCATTATGGGAGCGATAACGTGGGACCTGATACAAATTAATTTGGTGGGTGGTCGTACATAAAAAGGGAGCTACCAGACAATCTGTACAAGTTTTACTATACAATTAGTCGATCCAAAAGTCAAATGGAGGAGGGGCGAGGCAGGGTCATCTAACGGATTGATCCGACTGCCTCGCCCGCCTTCTAAAAAAACTTTGCCGTGGTTAATTTTGTAATAACGCCTTCAGCTTGGGTATCCGTCAGTTGCACAAGCGGAGGGCGCACGGTGAGCCAGGCGGGGTCCTGTTGAATATGCGCTACAATCTGCTTGAGCAGGGGAATTGCAGGATAATCGCCGCGCGCCTTGGCGATGACCATCACATCCGCTTGCAATTGTTCGGCCTGCGGCGTCTGCCAGTTGTCAAACAGCTTGCGCAACGGGGCGGTAATCACATTGGCCACGGCGTTGATGCTGCCCGCGCCACCCAAGCGCAAATTATCCAAGATAAATTTTTCTGAACCCGAGAAAGTACCGAAACCAGGAAAATTCGTTAGAATCGCCTTTTGGTTGTTCCAATCGCCGGAGCTATCCTTGATCCCGACGACGGTGCGGGGATAAGCTTTGATCAGGCGCTCGATCAGGCTGAGGCTGAAACCGACCTGGGCCACGGGCGGGATGTGGTAGAGATAAACCTGGAGCGCATCATCCGCCACGCGCTCGATCACTTCGGCAATGCTGCGAAAGATGCCTTCATCGCTTACCCCTTTGTAATAGAAGGGTGGCAATAAAAGCACACCAGCGCAACCTAGCTCCACGGCGTGCTTGGTCAATTTGACGGCTTCTGGGATCGAGCTGGCGCCGGTGCCGGGCATGAGCTTGGCCGCAGGTACGCCAGCTTCCACCAACTGCGTTAGCATCGCGATGCGCTCGTCCAGGGCCAACGAATTCGCCTCACTGGTCGTGCCAAAAGGGCAAAGGCCATGACAACCATCCGCTAACAATTGTTGCGAGAACGCGATCCAGCGTTCGACATCGACACTGAGATCAGCACGAAAGGGGGTAAGCACCGGGGCAAAAAGGCCAGAAAGGGCTTGGGACATGAGAGACTCCATTGGGTTTAAGCGTGAAGAACGATAAGTGAGCCGTGACCAGTGATGAGTGACGAGTGAACTCACTTATCACTCATCACTGGCCACCTTAATCTGCCTTTTCCATCGCAGGCGTATAGTGACCGGAACGCGCCGCGCTATTCAGTTTGGCGCGGTGATGATAGGCTTTTTGCGCAGCTTCTAGATTGGCAGCCTGGCCTTGCCAAACTTTGAGCACCGGCTCTTGCAGGGCGCGCCCGTACGAAAAGCTCAATTCCCAAGGATGGGCGCCCATCGCATTCATAGCACTGAGATTGGCCGTGGCCTCTTCTGGGCTTTGCCCACCGGAAAGGAAAACGATGCCAGGGATCGCCGCGGGCACCACGCGCCGGAAACAGCGAATCGTCGCTTCGGCCACCTGTTGGGGGGTGGCCTGCTGCTGACTCTTTTTGCCTGGCAAAATCATATTAGGCTTGAGCAAGGTGCCTTCCAACAAGACTTTCTGCTCGTAGAGCGCATCAAACATGCGCTTGAGCGTCAGCGATGTCACTTCTTCACAACGCGCGATCGAGTGATCGCCGTCCATCAGCACTTCTGGTTCGATAATCGGCACCAGGCCAGCTTCATGACATAAAGCGGCATAACGCGCCATGGCGCTGGCATTGGCATCAATCGCGGCCAGGGTGGGCAAATTCGGCCCGATAGTGATCACCGCGCGCCACTTGGTAAAACGTGCGCCTAGCTTATAGTAGTCGGCCAGGCGGGCGCGCAGATCATCCAGGCCTTTCGTGATCTGTTCGTCAGGAAAATTCGCCAATGGTTCCAAGCCTGTGTCGGCCTTGATGCCGGGGATAATGCCCTGGTCGGCCAGCACTTGGGGAAAAGGTTTGCTATCCTTGGTCTGCTGGCGCAGGGTTTCGTCATAGAAGATCACGCCGCTGATATATTCTGCGGCGCCTTGCGTGGTAAAGAGCAATTCCCGATAGGCGCGGCGGTTCGCTTCGGTCGATTCTAACTTGATGGTATCAAAACGCTTTTTGATGGTGCTGGTACTTTCATCGGCGGCGAGGATGCCTTTGCCGGGGGCGACGAGCGCTTGCGCGGTCGCAATCAATTCGGATCTGTTCATTATGTCTCTCCTTAAACAGCTTAAAATAAAGCAACTAGATGCGATAGGCTAGGTTATACCAGCGAATTCCATGCAGCTAATAGCACGGCTTGGCTTGGGCGGCCTTTTACCGCACCCTATTTTACACCTACCGGCCAGATCAAGCACGTTGAAACAACCGAACAAGCGTCTCGGCATCCCCAAAATTGCCGGCTTTCGTGATGATCTGGCGCTTATTACCAGAGGCATCAAGGCCTTCGAGCAACGGAATGCCCGGCATCAACTCGCGCAGTACGGTCAATTGATTGATGCCGAGATGGTGCAACAAATGGACAGCCGTGTCACCGCCCACCAAGATCAACGTGCCCGGTTGTAGCTGCTCGACTAGCGCAGCCGCCATCTGGGTCAAATAGGCCACGAATTTGCGCGCGTCTGACCCTTCCAATCGCGCTTGTTGTTCGGGGTAAGGTAGATGGTAGACCCAATGCTCCGACTGCGCCACCAGCGCAATTTCAGGGGCCCGACCATATTGCACTTCAATCACACGCACACCAGCCTGTTGGCGCAACCTGGCCAGTTGCTGATGCGCCATTGCACTGCCGCTGCCGCTGACGGCAAAAATCGGTCTGCGCAATGGTACAGGCGCGGCTTCCACAAATTGGGGCGACAAATCCCGCGTCGCATGCTGACCGGCCAGGGACTCAATCAACCCGGCGCTACCACAGAGGAGTGCGCTGGGCAAGGCCCGTTGCGTGGCCGCCAACACCTGGCGCAGATCCGCATCGTCCACAGCATCCAACACAAAGAGTTGCGCACCTTGCTGGTGGGCCTGCGTCAACTTGGCCACCAAATGGTCTAAGCTGGCGCGTACGTCCGAGAGCGCAATCGCGGCCACGGGACGGTCGGTCTGCTGGGATAATAATGTCGGGAGATGGACACTGTGCGCCGCGGCCTGCGCACAGACCAAATAACCATCCACCAGACCGCGATTTTGCGCCGGAAAGGCCGGGCAAACAACGGCGCAGGGTTGTGCGCCGGTTGGGGTCAGGTGCGCCAACATGGCATCCAATTCAGCGCCAATGTTACCGCGCAAGGTGGAGTCAATTTTTTTATACCACTGTACGGCTGATGACTGTGCGGCTGGTGACGCCGAGAACGTCGTCAAGATAAGGCGCACTTGGGCGGCCGCCGCCGCGGCAGAGAGATAACGTGAATCAGTGTTGAAAGCGACAGCGCCCACCGGCAAAGGTCCAGCCGCAGCAAGATAAACATGCGCTGGAAGCCCGGCATGGTAACAACGTGCCGCGCTATCCGCAGCGCCCGTCAGATCATCGGCTAGAATGAGTAAGGTCATAACGGGACAGAATAGGCTAAATGGTTAGTAAGCATTGAGTAATCGTGGGTTTAATCCACTCGCATATTTGCAAAAATTAAGGTAAAATTAATGTACAAAGCATATAGCAGGGCTATTTACTGGGATTGTCCACGACAAAATCAACGCACCTGTCAATCCAGTCGTAGCATCATGGATCAGGAGCGTAGCACATGTCAAAATTAAAGCACCAATGGGTGACGATTGGCCATTTATCTTTGTGTGTTTTTTTACTGACGGGTTCACTCTGGCTATGGCAAATCGTAGGCCAGCCGACCGCCACGGCCCAAGCCGCCGGCACAGATTTGGTGGTGTACGGCGATGCCTTGGCGAGCAATTGGCAGGATTGGTCGTGGAGCAGCAGTATCAATTTCAACAATCCGACGCCCCATCACGCGGGGACAACGGCAGTCGCGGTCACGCTGCAAGCCTGGGCGGGCTTGTCATTACGGACGGCGAGCCCACTGAGTGCCAGCAATTACACGGCGATCACCTTTTGGGTGCATGGTGGCGCGACTGGCACCCGCCAACTGCAACTCTATCTGCAACAGACGGATAGCGGCAGCGAAGGCACTCATGTTATTGTGGATGCACCCGCCGGTGTCTGGACGCCATTCACGTTTAACCTGAATGCATTGGGTAATCCCAGCACGATTGCCCGGATTAACCTTCAGGATCGCATTGGATCCGCCCAACCGACCTTTTACGTGGATGACATTACCCTCGTGGGAGCGCCTGCGCCAACCGGTGTCAGCGGTACGTTGCATATCAACACGCTCGGTGCGGCAACCACCGTTGATCCGCGCATGTTCGGCACCAATTTACCCACATGGCTTGGGCAAACCAATCTCGAAAACGCGACTTTCCGCGCCCGCACCGCGGCGTCGGGCATCAGCGTGATCCGGCTACCCGGCGGCAGTTACAGCAATAGCTATGGCTGGCTTAGCTGTGAAATGCGCGCCAACCAGACCAATGCCTTAGCCTGTGGGAGCGGGTGGGAAAGCTACGCCGCCCGCCCCACCGACTTTCTCAATTTTCTAAAAGCGACCGGCAAACAAGGGATGTGGGTGGTTAGTCCGGCCAGCACGCCGCAAGAAGCCGCCGCCATCGTTGCCTTTTTTAATGCCCAGACCACGGATACCACCGCGATTGGCGTGGACAGTCGCGGTTTTAACTGGCAAACGAGCGGGTATTGGGCCCAATTGCGTGCCAGTCATGGCAATGCCAGCCCGTTCGGGATCAAGCTGTGGGCGTTTGGCAATGAGGTCTATGGCAGCAAACCAGCAACGGGCGGCGCGCTCTGCCAATCTTATGGCTGGGAAGATCTGTGGACCTGCGACGGCACGGAATATGTCAACGGCGTGAACGGTCATGCGGGCTACACGGCTTTTCGCACGGCGATGCGTGCGGTTGATCCCACAATTGTCGTGGGGGCGGTCGGTTTGCCCTCTTCCAGCGACTACACCAACTGGGGCAATAAAGTCGTCACCGCCGCAGGAACGACGATGGACTTCTATGATGTTCATCAATACGCTTATTTCAATCCACCGGCCAGCCACGCCGAGGCGTTGGCCCAGCCCGAAACCGTCTGGTCGAGCATTCGTGCCGACCTCGATACGGCCTTTGCGGCGCATGCCGGTGGACGCCAGATCCCAACCGGCATCACCGAATTCAACTTATTTTCGGTGCAGGACCAAGACAACGGCCAGTTGATGACGCGGGCAGTCAACGCTTTATTTGTCGCCGATACGCTGGGGCAGATGATCCAAAAAGGTTTCGTGATGGCTAATCAGTGGGATCTGGCCAATGGTCGCGCGGGCAACGGCACCGAGTATGGTCTGATGCACGTGGACAATAACTGGTATCGCAGCCCACAATATTATGTCTATCCCCTCTGGTCACGCTTTGGCAGCCAGATGTTGCCGGTCACGAATTCGTTAAATCCGGCCACACAATTGAGCGTCTATGGTGGGCGCATCGACGCAACGACCGTTTCGCTGCTCGCCATCAACAAGACCAACGCCTCGATCACCGGGACGATCAGTGTAGATGGCGCTGGTGGCGCGCTGAACGTGAGTGGCGGCAGCGCCGATGTGGTAAAGGCGGTGACTTTGAGCGATCAGACTGTCACCTACAACAACGTGAGCAACCCAGCCGACAATTTGAGCAATGCACCGTCGCTACCGTTGGGCAGTACGGGCAACGCCGTGACCTATATTTTTGTGCCTAACTCGATTACGCTGCTCCGTTTGCAGACGACGGCGGGTGGTCCAACCGCCACCCCGACGAATACACCGGTGCCCGCAACGAATACACCTGTACCGCCGACAGCTACAGCCACGAATACAGCGTTGCCGCCGACTGCGACGCCAACCAAGACGCCAATGCCGGCAACGGCCACCCCCACCAAAACACCGGTTGTCAATACGGCGACGGCAACCTTCACACCGCGACCCGGCGCAACCGCCACGGCAACATCTGTACCGCCAACCTCCACCAAGACGCCAACGCCGACAGCGACCCCAATCAGCAGCGGTGCCTGCAAAGTTGACTACGCGATCAATAATGATTGGGGTAGTGGGTTTGTCGTCAACAACATCAACATCACCAATAACACAGGGGCAGCCCTCAACGGGTGGACGGTAACCTGGAATTTCGCAGGCAATCAACAGATTACCAATTTGTGGAACGGCGTGCTCACGCAAACCGGCAACCAAGTTACGGTGCGTAATGCCAGCTGGAATAACAGTGTGGCTAACGGTGCCACGTTCAGCTTTGGTTTCCAAGCAAGTTATAGTGGCACCAATGCCAAACCAGCCAATTTCGCCTTAAATAACGTACCTTGTACGCTTGTCCGGGCCGCCAAGAGTGACGCAGAATTATCCCAAGGCCAACTTTTTCTGCCACTGATCACACGATAACAAAAAGTCATCCGTACACAGCGCTAGGCGACTATGCCACTGTGTACGGATGACTTTGGACGAATCTCTAGACCGGCTAAAAATTTTTGATGGTATACAACACAGTTACGGGCGCTTAGCCTTGCAACTGCAAATGCGTCGTGCCTTCGTTTTCAGATGTGATCACGAGGGCGGATTTGGTGCGATCAAGCTCGACGCTCAGCGGCGTGCTAATCACGTGCGTGAGCGATTGATTCGGCTGACCACCCAAGGTGATAGTGATATCTTTTTCGTGGTCCTTCAAGTCTGCGCTGATGCCGACAAAGGGCAGCTTTTTAGCCAGTAGTTGATGATCGGCGCCGGTATCCGACACCTCAATGGTAGCGCTCTTGCCTGCGTGTTCTTCGCTAAAACTGTCAAAAAAACTTACCCATTCGCTAACGGACACTTGCTCTGTCGCCATATCCTACCTCCGATGATGAAAAGATCCCGATGAGAACAAAACTTGTATAGTGACCCATTGATGATGCAAAGCCACAACTTTAATCAGTTCATTAGAGGTCATAGTACGCCAAGTTGAGATCAGCTGGCAATGTACATAGGTATAGAAAAAGGAGCAGTCGCAAGGTACAAAAAATAGTTATTGTTTGGCCAGCGCCATTTTCACAGCCACATCAAGCGCCGCCAACATACTCTCTTCGCGCGCCTGGCCGGTGCCGGCAATATCAAAGGCCGTGCCATGATCGACCGATGTACGGATAATTGGCAGGCCGATACTGACATTGACACCGCTGTCAAAGGCGAGCAGTTTCATGGGAATATGTCCTTGATCGTGATACATGGCGACGACAATATCAAACTCACCTTTGACGGCGCGCAAAAAGACCGTATCACCGGGCAACGGATCTGAAACGTTAAATCCGCGTGCCCGTGCACTTTGCACTGCCGGGATAACTTCGCGCGCCTCTTCGTCACCGAACAGCCCACCTTCGCTGGCATGCGGGTTGAGACCGGCGATCGCGATCCGCGGTTCAGCAATCCCCAGCGCTACGCACGAATGATAGGCCAGATCGATCACCTCTTCGACCCGTTTTTTCGTCACCCGCCGAATCGCCTCTTGCAACGCCACATGCGTGCTCACATGCACGACGCGCAATTTTGGTCCAGTGAGCAACATGCTGACTTTGGTGGCCCCGGTGCGTTCCGTCAGCAATTCGGTGTGACCGGCAAAATGAAACCCGGCCAGGTTCATCGCTTCCTTGTTCAACGGTGCCGTAACCACGGCGTCGACTTCGCCATTCGTCGCTAAATCACAGGCGCGAAAGACATATTCCACCGCGGCGCGCCCGGCATCAGGGCCGATCTTACCTGGCGGAATATGCGCGGGATCGGCATTCTCTAAGTCGAGGAGGGTTATCACGCCAGCTTTATATTGGCCAGCGGCGGGCGACGAAACGCGATCATAGTCGAATGCTGGGTTCCCTACCCAGGGCATGGCGCGTTCTAAAATGCGGCGATCACCAATCACCAACGGGCGACACTGGTCATATACTGCGGCATGGGTCAAGGCTTTTAAGATCACTTCCGGGCCAATGCCGGCGGGGTCGCCCAGCGTGATGGCTAAGAGCGGTCGGTTCATCGTGAGGCTCCTGATTCTTGCATAACATGGCACCAAATGCTCAACGATTATAGCAGGCGGTGCAAAGGATGACAAAGGGTCGGTCGGTTGACAGAAAGCAGTTGGAAGTTGATAATTGGGCCACTGTAACAAGATAAATTGAGGAAACAGGCTGTGACGGAAATTTCACCAGATTGGCAACCACGCTATATATTAACGTCCACGATAGCCCGCAGTCTAATGGTCATAGAAGCCGCGCATGTCGTCGTTGAACATACGCCTTTATCACCGCTAGCCGAGGCAGAATTGCGTCATCGTGCCCGCCTGCGCTCTACGCACTATTCAACGCGCATTGAAGGCAACCGTCTAACATTAGCCGAAACCGAACAAGTGATAGCCGGCAACGCCCAACGCTTCCAAGGCCGTGAGCGAGATGTACGTGAAGTGCAAAATACTGGAACGCACTGTTGCGCGTAGAAGAATGGGCTACCCAGCAAAAACCGTTGACAGAAGACTTAATCCGACGGCTCCATGCTCTGGTTGAAAAAGGTGCCCGTGCGAAACCAACATCCTATCGAGATGGCCAAAATTTCATTCGTGATGCAGCCTCCGGTGCGATTGTCTATCTACCGCCCGAAGCCAAGGATGTGCCTGGTATAGTCATGACATTAGTGACTTGGGTACAACAGGCGCAACGCGAAAATTTGCCCGTTCCGTTGATTGCGGCCTTACTTCATTACCAATTTTTAACTATCCATCCCTACTATGATGGAAATGGCCGCACGGCGCGCTTGTTAGCGACCTTTATCCTTCACCGCGGTGGTTATGGTCTAAATGGATTTTTCTCATTGGAAGAACACCATGCACGCGATCTTGCCACTTATTACCGCTCGCTCGTTACGCACGCCCATCACAATTATTATGAAGGACGCGCTGATGCTGATTTAACCCCCTGGATAGAGTATTTTATGCATACATTGGCCGGTGTCTTCACAGCTGCCCAGGCAGAAGCTTTGCATTACGCGACACAAGGCATAGTCGCCGAGCCAGAATTTGTCCGCCAATTGAATCATCGCGCGCGTACCGTGCTGGCGCTCTTTGCTAATTATCAGCAGATTACAGTCACCCAAATGGCTTCAACTTTGGGCATTGCGACTCGCACAGCACGCACCTTGGCCCAAGCATGGGTCGATGAAGGCTGGCTGGTTGTGGCTGATCGATCTAATCGTAAGCGCACTTATGCGTTATCGGCCACAACTTCAGGCGCAGGCCAACGTTGAGCAGCGAAATTGTGAGAAATCAAGGAGCAAGATTATGCAATTCGGTATTTTTTACGAACACCAACTGCCGCGTCCCTGGCAGGAAGGCGATGAACAACGGCTTTTTCAGGATGCCTTGGACCAAGTGGAATTGGCCGACCAGTTGGGCATCGAATATGTTTGGGAAGTGGAGCATCACTTTTTGGAAGAATATTCGCACTCTTCCGCGCCGGAGATCTTTTTGGCCGCGTGCAGCCAGCGCACCAAACAGATGCGGCTGGGGCATGGGATTGTGCTGATGCCGCCCAGTTATAACCACCCGACGCGCGTGGCCGAGCGGATCGCCACGCTAGATTTGGTGAGCAATGGGCGCGTGGAGTGGGGCGCGGGCAAATCCAGTTCACGCATCGAGATCGAAGGCTTTGCCATCGACCCCGAGCAGCGCGAAGCGATGTGGCTGGAAGCGGTGCATGAAACGGCCAAAATGCTCTGTAGCACGCCCTATGCTGGTTATACAGGGCAACATTTTTCCATGCCGCCGCGCAATGTCGTGCCCAAGCCGGTCCAGAAACCACATCCACCACTCTGGATGGCCTGTAGCAATCGAGCCACAATTTTGCAGGCAGCCCGCTTGGGCGTCGGTGCGCTCTGTTTTGCCTTTGTCGATGCCGCCGATGCCAAACGTTGGGTCGATGAATATTACGAAACCTTCAAACGCGAGTGTCGTCCGATTGGCCAGGCGGTCAATCCCAACATCGCGATGGTGGCCGGTTTTATGTGTAATGAAGATAGTCAGTTGGCTGTACAACAAGGGTTAGAAGGTTTTCAGTTTTTTGGCTATGCCTTGAGCCACTATTATATTCATGGCACGCATCAGCCTGGTACGTTTGACCTATGGGCCGACTTTCAAAAAAATCCGCCCTTGCGCAACGAACCCACCGGCTGCATCGGCAACCCGGCGCAAGTACGGGCGACGCTTGAGCAGTTTGAAGCGATGAACGTGGACCAGGTGATCTTTATCCAACAAGCGGGCAATAATCGCCAGGCCGATATCTGTCGTTCATTGGAATTATTCGGCGCGCAAATTTTGCCCGAGTTCAAAGCACGGCACGCCGAACGCGCCCAGCGCAAAGCAGAGGAGCTGGCGCCGTATAGAGAAAAAGCCATGCGTAACGTCCAACCGCTGCCCACAGTGGTGGCGCCGTTAGTCGAGTCATATCCAGTATTGGCGCGCCAAATGAGTGGTACTGAAGGCCCAAACGCCAGTAATAGCGAACCCGATGGCAGTGAACAGATGGTAGCCGCGATTGCCGGCCAGCGTAAAGGGTAAGTGGGAAATGGTAAGTGGGAAATGGTAAGTGGAGAATGGTAAGTGGAGAATGGTAAGTGGGAAATGGTAAATGGGAAATGGTAAGTAGTGCTCACTACTTACCATTTCCCACTTACTGCTTTATGTCCAAACGGACTAAATTTACGCCAACTTCCAGGGGCAAAGCATCGCGCCATCCACACCAAACTGGAGCGGCACTTCTTCGATCAGGGAAAGCCGGGGGTGTTCTTCCACGGCCTGGCGCAAATTCGGGCTGACCCAGAGTTGATCAACCGTCAATGTGTCGCGAATAAAGACCATGCGCGCATCGGCCTGGGGTTGGGCACAACCGCGCAGCGCCACTTCCAACGCGCGCTTGTCATCGGGCATGGTGATCGGCAAGGAGACGCGGAACATGCCAAAGATGCCAGACGTGATACAGTTGGTGTATGTAGCGAACCAATCAATCTTGTTGGCCACGCGCGCGGTCGTGACGTTGGCCAAGCCCATGCCCGAGGCATTGCCGTGGGTCTCTTCGGTCAGGTCAAGCACGGCGATAACGGCAACATCGACTTTACCAAAAGCCTCAGGTTGGCGCGGGATCATCAGGCGGCTGACAATGTTAGTATCCATGCCAGTGCCGCTAATGTTCTTGCCCAGATTGCGCACAACAAGCACATCGATCTCGGGAAAGGGCAGGCTGGCCATCAGGCTTTTGGCCTCTTCGAGTAACTTTGCCTCGGTTTCCAGACCAATCTTGTCGGACGTCAGACCCACGATTTTGGCCGTGCCATCATATGCGTTCTCGATCGGGCAGATCGCCCCGACAAAGTTGGTGTTGGCCTCATAGATACGCGCCGCGGGGGCCAAATATTTTTGGAAATTCGCCCCACCACCGGCGTGCATCAAGGCTGCACCAAACTGCTTGCCCCAGCCAATCACGCACATTTTCGACGGGCCGCTCTCCAAATGGCTGCGAAAGTCCGTGTGTGGCTTGATCCGGCTCACCAACAGACAATGGTCCGCCGCCGCCGAGTCGAGCCCCTGATACAAAGGCGGGCCATTGGAAATGCGGCCAATCTCTTTGACTTCCATAGTCGCACGAATCTCTGCGCCCACACTGGCTTCTGTGACGCCCAGTTCGGCCAACATTGTCTTCTGGCCTTCCGCGGTGGCGCCACCGTGGCTACCCATGGCGGGGACGACATAGGGTTGCATGCCAGCTTCGCGTAACCCTTCGATCACAGCCTTGACAATGGCCGGCAGATTAGCAATGCCGCGACTACCTGCACCGACGGCGACCGTTGCCCCTGGCTTCATACGTTCCAGCAAGCCGCCTTCTTTCAAGGCTTGTTTTGCCGCCGCGCCGACATCCAGCACTTGCGGCGCGTCAAACGTTTGCTTGACCGAGAGCAAAGTTTTGGGCAAATCAGCGGGAAAATTAAGATCTTGAATCTGTTCTAGCAATTTCATTTGAATACGCTCCTTTTTGAATAACAACAACGGATTCGGACAGGAACAGATAAAGCCTTCGTCACCTGCCGAAATTGTTTGCCTATCAACTACGATACAAATACACGGTAAAGAATGACTGAATCACGAAAACAGATAACAGCGAGTATTGGCTTATCCGTTGCCGTCTGAATCCGTTGTTGTCTTACGTTGTAAAATATTTATCGCGCATGCGTTTCAAAAATTCAATCGATTCACGCATTTCGTCCATGCCGTTCATGCCGTCTTCAATGCTCACCCAACCGTCGTAACCAGCAGCGGACAGGATACTAAAAATCGTATCGTAATCGTTCAAACCTTTGCCCGTGACGCCATGCCGCAAATCCGGCGAATAACCAAGCGTGCCATCGGTCTGACGTAAGGCATCCAAGGTTGCACCGGGCGCCAGATACCGGTCGCTGGCGTGCATGCTCACCACCCGATCAGCGAACAGGCGCAACAGTTCAATCGGATCATCGCCGGCCACAATCGCATTCGACGGATCATATTGCACACCAAAATGGTCGCGGTCAGGGTTCGTGGCCAACACCTGTAAAAATACCTCTTTTTTCTGGGCAAATTCGGGATATTTCCAGAAGCCATCTTTGTAGTGGTTTTCCAGCCCTAAGACAATGTCGTATTCGCGCGCCACCGGTAGCAATTGATCGATCGCTTCTTTGACCCAGATCAACCCCTGCTCGACACTAACTTCTGGGTAACGTTGGCCGGTCAGCACTCGACAACAGGCCCGCGCCCCACCGAGGCGGCGCGTGACGCGAATCATCTCCACTTCAAACGCTAGCGCCTGCTTGCGCCCATCGGCGTCGGGATTGGTAAAATCGGGCGAACAGCAAAGCATCGGCATGGCATAACCGGCGTTGTGAATCGCTTCGCCCACGCTGTCGATGTAAGCATCATCCAGGCTGGTGAAGAAACGTTCATACATCTCCAGCCCTTCGGCGCCCAGGGTTTTGGACATTTCAATCCAATCGAAAACTGTCAGCTTGTTCGGAATAATGTCGAGATAACACTTGGGAAAAGCAGCAATTTTCATAGGTTAGCCCCATCAAGAAATAAGCGTAACTGTTCAGGCTAGGCGAAGAAGCCGGGTTTTTCTGGGTAGAATTAGCCTGGCTTACGCATAAAAACCCGGTTTCTAGCTGAACAGTTACAAAAATTTAATATATCAGTCGATCTATGATAAAGTAGGTTTCCCTCTAAAAAATCTACTTTATCACAAAGTGTGAGATACAACAATCAGTAAAACCTGTTTGGAAATTCACCAGAGGTACAAGTACGTCATCCTATGCCTTTGATGACGAGATTGTTTAAAAATTCAGGCGCTTATTATCGAAAGTTGAATTTCTGAGATGGGAGTATTACAAAGCTTATCACCGGTTGACTGGTTACGGCTGGTGTTGGCGTTAGTCTTGTATCTTGGTCCTGGCTATGCGATAGCCAGTTTCTATGACACCCAGCACCGTTTCGACAAAACCATGACAACAGCGCTGGTGACGGTGTTAGCCTTAGCATTTTGGTCTGTTCTATTGGCGTGGCTGCATGGCTTTGGCATCACGCTTTCTCCAGGACGCGTGTTCCTCATTACAGGCCTGGGCTGGGGCGTTTTTCTAATCCGTTACCAAGTGTGGAAAATAAGTAGATGGAAACACCTGACGCAGATTTTCTGGGCAGATGCGAGTCGCATAGTTCTGTGGATTGTCTTATTAGCCTCAGCGGGCGTTAGCCTCTATGTACTCCGCCATACGGTTGCAGCGCTCGGCAGCGACGGCTTTCACCACACTTTACTGGCGCAAACCATTGCTGAAAGGGGTGGCTTGCCAGATGATCTACTGCCATTAACCTCTGTGGCCAGCTTTACCTATCATTTTGGTTTTCACGGTTTCGTGGCTACGATTATCTGGCTGACTGGTCTATCAGCCATCCCCTTAACCCCTATCCTGGCCCAGATCCTTAGAGCAGTGGCTGCCCTGGGCGTGGCCTTTTTTGTAGAAAATGTAACGCATAAACGCAAAGCTGCCCCGATTAGCGCCGCAATTGTGGGGTTGGTGGCTGTGTTTCCGGCCTATTTTGTGAATTGGAGTCGCGATACCCAGTTAACAGGGTTGTTAGTGTCCTCTGTGTTATTAGCATTGGTCTGGCAGTGGACAGCTTCCCAAAAATTCGATTGGCGCTCCGTACCGGTGATGGCGCTATTGGCAGCAGGCATGGCGTTGGCCCATTATCGGGTGGCGGTCCTCACTGTGATTGGATTCATCCTTGTCGTGATCGTCAACGTGTTCATGGGCGAGAAGAAGCGAATCATGTGGCTTCAGCTTGGCCTGCGTTTGCTGGCGCTGGGTGGATTGGCAGGTCTATTCGTCGCAGCCTGGGGATGGCATGTGTTGAAAGCGCATCAGTTAGCCTATCCGGTTGTGATGAGTGAGCAACTCTACCAGCCCTTCACACTTTCACGCTGGAATGACCACGTCTTATACTACCCGACTAACATAGCGCTGCTTATTCTATTGGCGTTAGCGCTAACCTGGGGATGGTGGCGCCGAGAGCGCCTTGTGATCGCGCTATCGGTTTGGGGCGTGGTGGCAATGTGGCTATCGGGACCCCATTTGCTTAACATCTATATGGATAATGGAACTGTATTTGCCTCCTGCTATGTTCCGGTTGCAGTGCTAGTGGGCTGGTTTGGTGCAACCAGTTTGGAATGGTTAGCCTCGCGCCTTCAGCCGTTGTATTGGTTAGGCGTCATCGGGCTATGTGCGCTCGCGGTGCAAGGCGCTATCGCATCGGCAAACATTGTCGAGCCAGATGCAGCCTATGTCCAACCAGGCGATCTACGAGCCATGGCCTGGATCCGCAGCCATACACCGGATTCAGCTTATTTTATGGTCAATACATTGCATTTTGGTTTTTGGCCGGACTATGTGATTGGCGCGGATGCGGGCGTCTGGTTGCCCGTTTTAGCAGAGCGACACACAGTCACAGCCCCAATGACCTATCCGGTAGAGCGTAATATCGCGTCGGATTATGGAAAACGAATTACGGCGCTGGATCGGCTGCAAGGGGATCTTACTTCGCCAACAGCCTTGGCCTTGCTACAACAACAGGGCATTACCTATGTCTACATTGGGGAACGTGGTGGTTCTATTTCAGCCCAAGCTTTGCAAAATTCACCGGCCTTCAAGCTAGAATTTCAACAGGAAGGAGCTTATGTCTTCCGCTTCCTTGGTGCGCCATGAACGATTGGGCATTTGTATTTAGCCTATAACTAAAATTTAGCAACAGGTGACATATAGTTGATGAAAGTTTGTGTCGTTACTACAGTTTTCCCCCGTTGGGTTGGTGATGGGGAAGGCGCCTTTATCTGGCAGTTTGTCCGCTCGCTGGCCCAAGCTGGAATTGACCTGCGTGTGGTGGCAATGCACAGCCCAGGCACGGCGACTCATGAATATTTTGATAACATTGAAATCATCCGCTCGCCCTATTGGTGGCCACAGCGGGCCGAGATGCTGCGCAAAGATGGCGGTGGGTTGCCGATCAACTGGCGCAAATATCGGATGGCACGCGTCCAGACGCTGCCCTTTGCAGTGGTGCATACCCTTACAGCCAGCCGTTTTGCCCGCGGCTGTGATCTGGTGCATGCCCACTTTACGTTATCAGCCGCTGCCGCTTGTGTCGGTCGCCAATTCCATCGCTGCCCGGTGATTGCGACTGTGCAAGGCAGTGACATTTATCAGGTGCCGCAGTATCCAGGCGGCGCTTGGTTTACGCGCACAACCCTCCTTGGCTGTGACCGTGTGACCGCACTGAGCCGCGCTTTGCAGGATACAACAGCGGCCTTAGGGGTGCCACGCGACAAAATCAGGGTCATTCCGAACAGTATTGATACCACTCAGTTTGCTCCGCCAATCGACAAAATTCGCAAAAACATCATCTTGTTTACCGGTTGGTTGATCAAGCGCAAAGGGGTCGAATATCTGCTGCGGGCGCTACCCGCGGTGTTGCAAGCTTGTCCAAATTACCGATTGGTGGTAATTGGGGAAGGGCCGGAGGAAGCAGCCTTAAAGCAATTGGCCGCTGATTTAGCCATTCAGGATCAGGTTACTTTTGCCGGCTTTTTGCCCCAAGAAGGTGTCCGCGCCTGGCTGCAACGGGCAAAGTTATTTGTCCTGCCTTCACTCGAAGAAGGGCTTGGTGTAGTCGTTTTAGAGGCACTAGCCTGTGGCACACCGGTGGTTGCTAGCCATGTGGGCGGGATCGTTGATATGGTAACCGCAGAAGTGGGCGCGCTCGTGCCTGCTGCGGATGCAACCGCCTTAGCCGCCGCCATGATCCAGATCTTGGCGAATGGCCAAACGTGGGCTACGATGAGTACACACGCTCGCGAACGTGCGGTCAATCAGTTTAGTGGCCCCCAGATTGCGGATCAATATATCGAATTATATGATTCTGTATTGTCAACCCAGGCATAAAGGGGCCGCGACCCTGCTAGCCGACCGATCAACCTAGTGCGCCGATCTATCGCAGCTCAAAAATCTACAGCAGGCATTGATGTTAAATTTGTTACAGAAAAATCGAGCGCAGATTGACCATGAGCTAGAGGAAGTCACCGACCGCCTCTACTTCTCGCCGGTCTTTTATGCCCAATATAAATTAGTGCCAAGCTTGATCCAGCGCTATCTCCACGGCAGGGTCATCGATCTTGGCTGTGGGACAATGCCTTTTCGCAGTTGCGTCAGTGATGCGGTTTCGGTCTATCACGGCCTGGATATTGCCCCGAAAAGTGCAGCCATCACGTTAATCGGGGATGTGCAAAATTTGTCTATGCTCGCCGATGCCAGTTATGACAGTGCGATCTGCCTGGAAGTGCTCGAACATCTACCTGAACCGGCCCTGGCAGTGGCCGAAATGCAGCGTATCTTGAAGCCAGGGGGAACATTGATTATCTCTGTCCCCCATTTAAGCCGGCTGCATGATCTGCCGCATGATTATTATCGCTTTACCCATTTGGGGTTGCGCCATATTCTGGAAAAACAAGGTTTTACGATCCTGGAACTTCATACCAAAGGCAGCCTATTTACATTCCTGGGCCATCAAATTTCCACGATCCTGGTGGCAGCAACGTGGTCGCTGCCAAGCATCAGGCCACTGGTTTGGCAGCTTAACAAATGGCTCATTACCTTAGGCTGTTATTACGCGGACAAAGTGCTGGACAAATCTGGCACATTTGCAGCCGGCTATGTCGCCATTGCCCGCAAACCAGCCGCATAAGTTGATGATCCTACAATTAGAAAAATTTGCTAGTCTAAAAAGCTTCAGGTAAAGAGCATGGCACGTGGTTATCAAGCCGATTTTTATACGTTATGCGAACCTGTGCATGATCCAGAGATTCGCCAACGCAAGGCGGCGAAGATCAAATGGGCGCTGACCACCTATGCGCCAAGGCCCCTACATTCTGCACTTTGTTTAGATGTCGGTTGTTCGGCTGGGTTGATGACGGCGGCGCTGGCACCGCTCTTTCAGCATACCCTTGGGCTTGACTATGATAATGTAGCCCTGCATTCGATTGATCCCGCTGATCGAACTGTGGTTGACTTCTTGCGCGGCGATGCGATGGGTCTGCCATTGCCGGATCAAAGTGTAGACGTGATTATTTGCGCCCAAGTCTATGAGCATGTGCCGAATGAGCAACGCTTATTCCAAGAAATTTACCGGGTGCTGACGCCGGGTGGCATTATATTTTTCAGTGGGCCAAACTGGCTCTTTCCGGTTGAACCCCATTATTTTCTACCCTTTCTACACTGGCTGCCCGAAAATTTAGCGGACCGGTATTTACAAATGATGGGCATGGGTTTGCATTATTATGAGCGGCTTCGGCACATCTGGAAACTCCGCCAATTGCTCAGCAAATTTATCATTCAAGATATTTCGTTGGAATTGCTGCAGACCGATTACGTCGTCAGCTCGCCGTTACTACGTCGGCTCTTTGCGCGCATGCCAGCGCTCATCTGGCGCGGATTGATTCCGTTCTTACCCAATTTCAACTGGATTCTCCAAAAACCACGCAACTGATCAGATAACCATGCCCTGGCGCAGAATTTTTTACTTTGTTGGTCTGGCAATTGGCTTAACGCTCTTTGTCAGGCAGGTCTGGATCGGTTATCGATCCTTGCAAAATCATCAATTTACCCTGGTCCACCCTGAGTATCTCTGGGGCGCGCTGGCCTGCTACCTGGTGGGTTATCTTGTCCAAATTTTGGCGTGGCATGTGATCATGCGGGCATTAAATGCGCCGCTGGCGCTGTCCCAGGCGGTTCAAGGCTATCTGCTCTCATTTCTGCCACGGTATATTCCTGGCACCATTTGGGGTTACTTGAGCCGGAACGAATGGTTAGCGCAACATTGTGGCATTAGTTATGCCACTTCTTCTTTGGCTTCTGTGCTGGAAGCAACCACACTCTTATTAACCGTTTGCCTATTTGCAATAATCTACCTGATCGCTGCCCCTTGGAAACTGGTCGCCGCGCTAATTTGCGTTGGGCTACTTTGGCTAAATTGGTGGGCTGTACCACGCTTAGCCCGCTATTTCAGTAAAGGCCGCTGGCAGGTGCCACTCAATCAGCAACATTTCACCTTGCTTTGGCTAACCGGCAATCTTTTATATTTACTTTTCTGGAGCGTCGAAGGTGCGGCACTTTTACTAATTGGCCGTGCAGTGGGGACACTAAACGATGCAACCCTTCTGACCGGCACTTTTTCCGCCAGCATGGCTTGGGCGATTGGTTTCTTGGTACTGTTTGTACCCACAGGGCTAGGCATTCGTGAAGCAATGCTTAGCACATTATTGACCCGCTTTACCCACACGCTGGCTGGACAAGCCGGCAGTATCGCCATCCTCGCGCGGCTGGCCTTGATTTGCGCAGAATTGTTATTAGTTCTGTTCGCTTTGCCTTGGCATTTTCTACGCGCACAAACCCGCCATAAACCAATCAAGAACTAGAGGTTGCTTATGGTAAGCAACAACAAATTTATCTATACAGAAAAGCCCCAAAATGGCTCTATCTTTTCATGTTGCTATGCGCAGCCCGAAAATTTTCAATCTACATTTCTTTGCCAGCAACATCAGAATTCATCGCGCAAAAGAAAAAAACGTAAAAATTTGCATGGAAAACGATACCCCTTTTGGGGTATTCAGGTAAAAAACCCAGACTAAACAGCGAGATAAGCCATTTAGTGTATTGAGTTTTAGGCAAACACGCAGTAAAGTGAGGACAAATCGGATCAGCCGATGATTGTTAAGTGTCGATCAGCAAATGCTTATACAATCAAAGCAAGTTCATCCAGTTCAAGTCATTAAATAGATGGAGAGAAAAAAAATGGAACGTGTCAAAGTAGTCAGACGGTCAGCATTGACCATTATATTAACACTGATGCTGGTGTTATCAATGGTCCTAGGGGCTGCTGCGCAGGATGCGCCGCAGGCCTCTACCCCCAAGAATTTGAGCACCAATTTTACGCTTGTGAACTTGGAAGCCGGCGCCAACAATGGCAGCATCAACTATTACAAACCAGATGGTAGCCAGTGGAAAGCCGCTGAGTCTTTCAGCTTCACGGCTCGTGGTGATCAAGTGATCAAGCGCCAATATCAAGACGCGTCGCTGCCCAACGGCAGTGGTTCTGTCGTGGTAAGCGCCAGTGGCAAGTTGGGTGCAGTGGTGCAGGTCACGGCCCAAAATCAGACAGCCACCAGCGGTGCCTACTCCGGTGCATCGGTTTCGTCCGGCAGCGCGAATCTTCCGCTGGTACAGCGCAAGCGCAGCACGGCCAGTGGTCCTAGCAGCAGTCAGATTGTCGTACAAAATGCCGGTACGGCCGCCACCACCGCTGACATTAAGGTCATCAAGGCCGATGGCACCGTCCAGTTCACCAAGTCCGGGATTGCCCTGGCCGTCGGAGCTGCCTTCAATTATGATCTAGCCGACGAAGCAGATGCCAATATCCCCACCGAATTTTTCGGCTCGGCTGTGGTAACTGCGGGTTCGGGTGGCCAGATTGTTGTGGTCTCGAATCTATTCATCGGCAGTGACAGCGTGCAGACGTTCAATGCCTTTATTACACCAGCGCAATCCTGGCTGGCGCCGTTGGTCACTTCACGCTTGGCAAACAACCTGAGCACACCAGTGGCTGTCCAAAACTTGAGCACCAATCCTATTCCCGTGGGTGGCGCCAAGTTGATCTGCAAGAAAGACCCGACCAGCGCTAGCGCGACAGGCGACTTTACCGCCAGCAACACCACAGCGATTGGCCCAACAGCGTCTTACTTCTTCAACCCAGTGACCGACCTGACCAACCTGCCAACCGACTGGTTTGGCTCCTGCCGCATCGACACCACCGGTTTTGACAGCGTCGTCTTTGTGCAGATGCGCTATATAGGTGGTGCGAATGGCAACCAAGCGGCTGCGTACGAAGCAATCGCGGCCAGTGGCACGAACAAAACGGTCACCTTCCCGCTGTATGCCAAACGCCTTCTGAATGGCTTTTCAACAGCCATGACCATTCAGAATCTGAGCACCAGCGCTGTGGCTAATGTTACCTTGACCTATAAGAAGGGTGATGCCTCCCTGCCCGATAGCTGCAATCTGACCAAGACGGCGACGATTCCGGCCAGCGGCAGCTTGATCCAGAATCATCGCTTAGGCGGCGGCCCCAACTCGGTTCCAGAATTGAGTGACACCTGTTTCGGCACGTTGGTTGTTACCTCCTCGGATCAACCAATTGATGGCTTTGCCCAGTTGACTGACGTCAGCGGCAAAGCGGGCGACACCTTCATGGCGCATGATGGGTTTGCTACGCCCTAATCTGATGTTGTTGTGAAACTAAAGCGGGTCCGCGAACAGGTTAGTTGGTTCGCAGACCCGCTTCTTTTTAAGTCGGGCATGATCAAGTATAATAAGACACGTCGATACGATGAGCAGTTTTCTAAAAATAGATCTGAAGGAAACGATGATGAAGTTCTCTACACTCAAACACTGGGTTATTGGGATTGCGGTTTGTCTGCTATTAACACTTGGCCTTGCTGCTTGCGGGTCAGATGAAACACCAACACCAGCACCAACAGTTGTCCCAACAGCCGTACCGGCCACTCTGCCACCAGCAACCGCAACGACAGCCCCTGCGCCAACAGCAACCCAAGCTTTGACGACAACAGCCAGCACAACGAGCACGGTCAATGCGGCCAGCCAGCCAGCATCGCCTTTGGCCCAGCCAGCATCACCCCTAGCTCAGCCAGTGTCACCGCTGCCAACGCCAGCTTCATCGGCCCAGCCGACATCGACAAACACAATCTCGGCCACCGGATCAATTTCTGCGCCTCAAGCATCCGGAATCATGATCCATGTGATCTCAGGGTTTGACACAATCACTGGAATCGCCAAAACAACCGCCGCAGAAACTCCCGCAAAGGGCAAAGCCGCGATTAGTGGTGTATTATATGATCATACATCTGACCGCGTCATTCCTGGCAATTTGCTCTATTTGATCCCAGCCTTGATGGATGGTGATAAAGCCGTGCCGCCCGCCATTTTCATGGGCGCCCGTGCCGAGCATGGCGATGTAAGTGGAAAGTCGAATGAGAAGGGGCAAGTTTTTCTGAAGGATATACCACCAGGGAAATATTACCTGGCCGTCTGGGAGCCACTCGACTGGTATTTATCATTTGATTCGGAAAAAGCGCCGATGCCGTTGTTAATTACGCTACAAGCCGATCAAAAACTCGATCTCGGTTTACTCTACGTGCGTGGAGAATAGTTTTACAAAAAATTCGATCAGGTCAGTAGCTTTGTGCGGCCACTGAGCCTAAAGTCAGGAGATAGAATTCTTCTGACTTTTCTTATCTAAACATTACGCAGAAGGGTCATGCGGCAGATGGTCGGCCAGCAGATTTGTTTTGCGCACCCGATACAATACCTCTTCTAAGATTTTGCGGTTGAATCCCACCAAATCGGCGAGCAAGCCAATCAAAACGGTCTGGAAGCCAACAATTAGGCAAATGGCAGCCAAGATCAATGACTGCACATGCCCAACTCCGCCATCTAACAAGTAAAAATAGAGAAAACGAAGACCTAAGGCCGTACCGCAGGCAATCGCGAACCCACCTAGCAACAAAAAAACCCGCAACGGACGATAGAGCGTATAGGCGCGGAGAATAGTAACGCTGGAATTGGACAAATAATGGGGCAGGCCCTTCATCAAGCGCGAAGGGCGCGTCGGTGGATTGGTACGAATGCGGACATGTTCGACTGCCGTGCGCCGTGCGCCGGCCTGAATCAATGTTTCCAGGGTATACGAATAATTGCTTAAAACCAGTGTACGCAAGGCAGCCTCGCGCGTATAGGCGCGGAAGCCGCTGGTTGCATCCGGGACTGCTGCACCCGCCGCCCGTGAGATCACCCAACTGCCCAATCGTTGCAAACGGCGCTTCGTGGGTGAAAACAAGATCTGGGTGGCCACATCCCGGTCGCCGACCACAAATTCAGCCCGCCCAGCCAAAATTGGTTCGACTAATTTGGCAATATCTTCACCAACATATTGGTTATCAGCGTCTGTGTTGACAATCAGATCGGCCCCGCGCACAATCGAAGCTTCTAGACCGGCGGCAAACGCTTGGGCAAGCCCCATATTATGTGGTAAACGCACCACATGGTGGATGCCAAGCGCTTCCGCCACGGCAATGGTCGCATCACGGCTGCCATCGTCGATCACAAGGTATTCAATGCTGCTGATCCCCACTAGTTGACGCGGCAAAGCTGCTACGGTCTGCGGCAAGGTGTCGGCTTCGTTATAACAAGGAATTTGAATAATCAGTTTCACAGCAATTTATCAAGATTTCTTTGGTTTGCTAAGCAAATTCCCGAAGAACATCTGGCGCAGCGACCCCTTCGACGCAACCGGCAGCGGATCGGAGGCAACATCCCAATTTTTGAGGATGGATTGTGCTTCCCATTCTAGCCGGGCCTGAACAGTCCGCTCCAGCGTGGTTAATAATGGATGCGCTTGCTCGGCTTGAGCTTCGGTTGCCAATAGTTCGCGCCACTCGGCTAGTTCCTGCTGCAATTGATCAATGCGCAATAGAAGATTATGACGATTCGCCTGGAGCGCGCCAAAAAGATGTTCGGCGCTGTGATCGAGGGCAGTTGCCTGGGCAAACGGGCGGCCAGCCAACCGTTTGACATCGCGCCAACTAACCGCAGTCGCGTTTACATTCATCATCGCCGCGGCCAAGAGTTGCGGCAACTGTTCGACGCCGGCAATCATGCCATCATGTTCCTGGACATCCACAAACAAGGGCTTGGCGCCGAGACGCTCTACAAAATCGCTGGCCATTTGCACAGCACTAGATTCCGCGTTCACACCAGGGGCGATACAGAAAGTTGCCTCGTCCAACAGATCGGAGCGAATGGTGAGTGTGCCACCGACTCCCGACAGAATCGGGTGGCCGACCACAAAGTGTCTATGCTGCGGCAGATATTGCGCAGCCAGATCAATGGCCGGCTGCATGACGTCAACGAGGGCCAAGACGAGAGTAGTAGGTTTGAGTTCCTGGCTGATGTGGGTGAATAACGCCTGCAATTCACTCACAGGCACCGCGAGCACAATTAGCTCTGCCCCGGCATACGCATTATACAAATTCCACTCGACGCGCTGTACGGCGCCTTGGCGGCGGGCCTGTTGCGCAGCGTCGGGGTTTTTATCATGTCCAACAATTTCAAAATTACCTGGCGTACGCTGCAAGCCAAGCCCAACGCTAGCGCCGGTCAAACCGAGTCCGATAACTGTAATAATTGGCTTCGCCATGCTTACTCCCAATCCAAAGTGATTCAATGTCAGATTGCAAGAATATTGTTACATCTTGCCGATTTATTTTTGGCTAAAACCGTGTAGAATCTGAAGGCCTTACCGATAAAACCAACATAATGTTGGATTATAATTTTGCTACACTTCAAGCAAAATCAGGACTTTAACAACAGCATATCTAGGCATAGACCGTCAATGAGCATACAACATCCGTCTGCTTGGCGCTTCAGCCCGGTTAAACACAAATTCAGTTGCGTCCATCGGCGGTTTGTAACGCCAACAACAAGGGGCATCGTGGATCACTGTCCAGGCATCCGGTCGCCTGATGTTGTGCGATCAACCAACAGGCATCTGGTGTACAACCAGTGGCCCTGGCCCATGTTGCGCCAATCTGCGGGTGTTCAAAATGGACATAAAGCGCATAGCGCCAATGTTGTTGTGGATCGGCAACGGCCCAGGCATCGAGCCAAGCTGGTGCAATGGCGGCCAATAATACCAGTGGGCCGCGCAACCAAAGCCCCAGCCGCACACCAGCATCATTGGCCGCTACTTTACCCACGTCATGCAAAAGCGCCGCCACCAACAAATCAGGCTGGTCATAGCCGGCAGCGCAGAGGGTGTACAATACATTTAAGCTATGACGTTGTGCGTCAATTGGCATGCGCGCAAAGAGGGCAACGGCAGCCTCCGGCAAAATCTCGGCCACCCGTTCGCTTTCGGCAACCGAAACATGAGCCGACAAGCCCTGAAAGAATTGACGCAGGCGGTATACAACGCGTTGCCAGAAGCGAAAAGTGATCACGCGCAAATTAATTGGCGGTGCCAGTTGTACGTCCATACCTACGTCAAAAAGATTCTGGAGAGCGTATGCAAGATCCATTCTACCGGCACAGAAATAATGCCACGGGCCAGAAAAAGCACGGCAAACAGCAGCAAAAACCCATATTGGCTCAACTGGGCGCGCAGTTTATAGGTATCGCCCGGTAATAATGCGAAGAGTACATGCGAGCCGTCAAGGGGTGGGACAGGGATCAGATTGAAGACAAACAGCGAAACATTGATGATGATAAAATTACTCAGAAACTGGGACAGAAATCCACCAGCGTACGGATGAAGACGCAGCAGCAAAAAGCCCAAAATCGCCAAAACAAGATTACTAAGTGGACCGGCCATGGCGACCAAAATCGCACCTAAACGACGATCAATCGTAATCCGGTTGGGATTCCATTGTACAGGTTTTGCCCAGCCAAAGCCAACTAATAAAATCAAAATCGCCCCCATTGGGTCAATATGGGCGAGAGGATTGAGCGTGTAACGGCCTTGCAGGCGCGGTGTTTCATCACCTAACGCAACGGCAGTCGCCGCATGGGCAAATTCGTGGACGGGGAAAGCAATGAAGACGATGGTGGCAATTGCCAGCAAACGCGCAGGGCTCAGCAGGCCACCCCCACCGGTCACGGCAATCCAATAAAGCAACAGTAAACCAACGACAGCAACAGTAATTTTCTGATATTGCGAGAGTGAGCTCCACCAGTTACTCAATACATTCCGGCCACGACCAGAGAAATTCGAGTACATCAGGGTCCTTTCAAATACAAAGCACCACCTAACACCAATCGACATGGTTCGGCATTAGTGCGCATGATTTGGGCAAATTATAGCATGTTCGTCTATCATTACCACAATTGTTCATTGTGCATCCGACGGAAGTAGCAGCTTGGCAGCATACGGCACAGCCGCCAAGCATAGCCAATCAGGCGCGAAACCAATTGGGGAAACGCATTATCGAATTAACCCTATTGTCCTATTGACGTGGGTCATTTAACTTGTACAATGGGTATGCCATCCGTATAATTCTTCAACAAAAGTAGATCTGATAAAGAAAGCAGAGAAAGCCTGCTCAATGACTCGGATCGGAGTGACGGATTAGGTGTTGCGAACTATCTGTATACGCAACACCTAGTCCGTCACTCGCAGACCCCTCAATAGGCGCTTTTTATCTGTTTTATCTGTACTGATCTAACTTCCGTTATTCGACAACCTGGCAATTTCTGTGAGATATCGAAACCTATTTCTAACGTCACGCTCCCTCGCGATGATCGCCATCGCCATCTTTATTGTTGGCTTATCAGTGGCAATTGTTTATTACTTCCGTTCTACAGTCGTGCTTGGCCCGCAGCAAACTGTAAAGACCAGTAACCTCAAAATAGGGGTTCATACACGATTAACCGACGAAGTTGAACCATGGAAAATCAAACACAGTTTAGAGATGGTACGCGAAATGGGCGCTCCTTGGATTGTGGAGTATTTCCCTTGGGGTTACATGGAGCCGAAGCCAGGTCAATATAATTGGACGCATGCCGATCTGGTGATCGACCATGCCAACCGGCAAGGTTTGACGGTTATCGCGCGCATGGGGTTTGTACCCGAGTGGGCGCGGCCAAAGGGCACCACCGATCTCTATTTAGACCAAGAGCATTTTCAGGATTTTGGTCGCTTCGTTGCTCAGTTTGCCAGTCGCTATGCAGGCAAAATAAAGTATATAATTATCTGGAATGAGCCCAACCTGGGCCTGGAATGGGGATACCAACCAGTTGCTCCGGCCAAATATGTAACGATGCTGCGCATGGTTTATCCGCTCGTCAAAGCAGCCAATCCGCAGATCCAGATCCTAGCCGGTGCGCTCGCCCCGACCCTGGCTCCCCCTGGCAGTGAAGCGGGTATGAACGATCTGGACTATTTACAAACCATGTACGCCGATGGGGCAGCGCGTTATTTTGATATTCTAGCCGTCCACGCCTATGGTTGGCATTCTGAACCAGATGAGCCGGCGGCGAAAGATGTGGTTAATTTTCGGCGCACCGAATTATTACGGGCCATCATGGTGGCCAATGGGGACAGCCAAAAATCGGTAATGATTACCGAGGCTGGCTGGAATGATCACCCACGTTGGACGCGCGCCGTGCTGCCCAGCCAACGCATTGCCTATACGATTCGCGCCTATGAGATTGCGCAAAAAGAGTGGCCCTGGGTCACCACCGTCTGCTTTTGGGCTTTTCGCTATCCGTGGGACGCCAAGAGTTATCAAGATTATTTTACGTTTGTGCGGACAGATTTCGAGCCTAAACCGATCTATCTCGAAGTACAGCGGTATGCACAGGCGCCGGCCAAATGAGCAAAGGTCAAGTGATAAAGCACAAATGGATCCTGTTGGCATGCGGTTTAGTAGTGATGATTGTGCTTGGGATCGGATTTTGGGGGGTCGACAAAATCTTCCCGACCGAAGATCGCACCTGGCAAACCATGCAAGCAAATGGCGTCTGGCGCATTGGCACCGATCCTAGTTTTCCGCCATTTGAGCAATTGGACGCCAACGGCCAACCTGAAGGTTATGACATTGACCTGGCCCGACAGATCGCAGCGCAGTGGGGCTTAAAAATAGAAATCGTCAGCATTGGGTTTGATAGTTTGTTGGATGCGCTGCAAGCGGGCAAAATTGATAGCGTGATCAGTGCGCTGCCCTATGATGAGCGCCTGACTCAAAATGTCAGCTATTCGGCGCCCTACTTTGAAGCCGGAATTCGGCTCGCGGTTCGCCAAGCTTCGCCGATCACAAGCGTAGAGCAGTTGACTGCGCTAAAATCTGCCCCTAAAGTAGCGGTTGAATGGGGCAGTACCGGTGACATGGTAGGCCGACGCCTACAGCGCGCAACACCCGCGATCCAATTAATTCAATTTTCAACGCCCGAAGAAGCCGTGAATGCGCTCGTGCAGGATCAAACCATGACTGCCTTGCTCGTTGATCAAGTGACATTACGCCAGATGCAGGGCAAAGGATTGCCGCTCAAGCCGATTGGACCCGTGCTCGAAAGCAACCCATATGTGATCGCCATGCCCCATAAAGCATCAATCTTACAAGCTCAAGTCGCACAGACACTGCTCAATTTGCAAGCCAGCGCCAGCCTGACTAAGTTAGAAAACAGATGGTTTGATAAGTGAAGCTAGCTGCGCCGCGAGCGTGGCTGGTTACATCAGCGCAATCCCAAATTTTATTAACGCCATTTCCCACCTTGCTACCCCCTGGCAAAGCTGGAAGCTGTACAGAAAAAGCCAAATTAACAGTTTGATCGCTACCCCAATGCTCTTCTCCCACAGCGTCGAAACGGCTAATGTAGGATCAATTGTTATACTATTCAAATCAACAAAAGCGTTGACTCGCTTACCAAGCTGGGATGTAGTTTACACCGGAAATGTCGAAATATCTCCCCATGAATTCTATAAGCCAGCATTAAACAGTTCCGGAGGAAATTTTGTCCAACAATGAACAGATTCGGATCGGCTTGTGCGCCGATACCCATTTTTGGCCTACCAACACCTTCTATAGTGGCTCGCATGGCAGTCTACAACTGCAACCGTGGTCTGAGCAACTGCAAGCTGTGTTATTGGCTGAGCTAGAAAACGCACAGTTAGATTACGTAATCCACATGGGGGACGTCACCTGCGGCGGTGGCGTCTATGATATGCCACCGGATGAGTTCTATACCGCTTTGGACCGAACGTATCAAGAATATCGCCAACTTTCGGCGTGTATTTATGCCTTACCGGGCAATCATGACTGTCCACCGGGCGGTGGCAATTGGTCCTATTTTGAAAAATTGTGGGAGCTACAACCAGGGCTGGGAAAGCTCATTGATACACCGATGGCGCGCCTGATCTTACTGAATACCCAAGGGCATTCGGCACAACAGATCGAGGACGCCAAGCCAACCGATCCAGTCTATGGTTGGGTCAGCGAGGCAGAATTAGCACGACTAGAAGATGGATTGGCGACGGCTGGGACACGCCCTGTCCTGCTCTTTACGCACCAATTAATACATCCCTGGAGTGAAGGTAAACCCTGGGAGAATTTTTATGAAATTCGCAATGCAGCCGCAGTACTCGAGTTGATGGAGCGTTATGGCAACGTACGGGCAGTTTTTCAAGCCCATGCCCACCGCTTGGATGTGCAGACGCTCAATGTGGGCGACCAGCCATGTCACTTTATTGTGATGCCCGCGATCATCGAATATCCACTGGGTTGGTTATATTTGGAGATGACGGCTAACGCCTTACAAGTATCTTTGCAGCGTTTACCCTTGCCTGAACTGGCCGATTTGGGCGGCCATAGTGGGGAGGGTCAAATGTGGCGGAGTGGCCACTTGGAATGGGCAAATCTGAAGATTCAATTGAGCTAGGATTTAGCGCGGTATGAATAGCGCCTTTTTGCCTGCATCGGGATCGCTTGAGAGCCTCAAGCCAAAACTATCAGTGAACGACCACTTTCCCCAACCATACTTCGCCATCCCCGGTAGTGCGCCCGGCCTTTTCAGTCACGGGCAGGCGCAACACTCCGCCACTGTTGGATTCGTAGAGACCCACCCACACGTCATAATTCCCAGGGTTTAACGCCCGCGGTAAGGGCAAGGCATAATCACTCAAAATCCGGTCGCCGGCGTGCCAGAAATGCGTAGGAAAGCGATCTCCTGCGGGAGCACGATCCACATTGGCCACTGGCTTGCCATCGGCATCGCGCAAATGGACAAACGCCGTGTAATCAGTGGCTGGCGTACCAATTGCGTCCCAGAGTAAGGTTACCGTCAACGTACTAAGCGCGGTGGCCGTGATTTCCTGGGGCTGATCATATTGGGAAAGCTGGATCACCTGTCCAAATTGCGTCCCGGCTGTTTGCACAGTAGGTCGATCCAGTTGCGGTAAATGGGCTGGGCTGATGGTAATCTGGCCGAGGAAGGGTGGATCGATCTTCGCGCCTGCCTGGGTACGCGCAGGGATCGGCAAGCGGCCACTCTGCTCGGTTTTTGGGTCAACAAAACCAATATAGACTTGCGCCAGCAGTGGCGAATGCTCGTCAATCGTGCCTTCAATCAAGACCGGATAGGTATCCGCATAAATGGCCCCCGCTTGCCAAAGGCGCGTAGGGTTACGTCCCCAACCGGTATGCGTGGTCAAATTACCCACTTCGGCCCGCTGATCATCTAAAAGTTGAATAAATACCTGGTAATCATCCTTAATTTTTTTGTCTGCCCGCAGATAGAGCGTAATTGGCACATAATCACCCGGCTTGAAACGTGTGGTTGGAATTTCGAGCGCGAGCAGGGTAATTTTATCTTGGTCGCCATAGACAACATCGACCAGTTTAGCCGTGGTCGGTACACTTGCCACTGGGGCAGGAGCGGCATAACTGGCTGGCAGCAGCACCGTCAGCACAAACAAGGAGCAAGCAAACAACAGCCCTGGCAACACTAGAAATGTCGCCAAACGCCAGCGCGCGCTTAGGCGCCGCAACCAGGCGTCCAGCCCTAAACTGAGCAGAATCGCGAAGGCGCTCATGGCCGGAAAAAGCAGCCGGCCTTGACTGCCGTTTGCCTGGCTGATCCAATAGAAGATCAGGGCGATCGAGAGCGCCGCCCAGAGCAAAACCAGCAAACGAACGCGCCCATACGGCGTCTTAAAAATTGCCGTGACGCGGCGCGGCGCGGCAAAAAGCAGCCCAGCCACGGCGACAACGGTCACTATGTCTAAAAAGGTGTAGATCCAGGTGGGCAAGAGCAGATTAAACCAGCCAAACAGACCCCAAAAAGAGTAACGGAGCCCCCGAAATTCCTGCCAAAAACCGGCCAGCGTGAGCGGATGGCTGCGTAGACCATTGTTGGCCAGCAGATGGCCCACCCCCGACCAATCGCCGTAGAGCGTGTAGTTGCGCCAATACCACCAGCCAGCCAACGCCACGGCGGGCAACGCCACGGGCAAAAAAGCTCGTAAGGGCAGCCAGACGTCGCGGCGTGTCCAGGCCAGGATCAAGACCGCCAGCGCGCTCAACAGGAATAACCCTAAGCCTTGCAATTTACTCAAGGCGGCCACGCCTAATAGCAGACCGAGGACAAGCCATTCCCACAGATAGAGTTTAGGCGTGCCCATCTGTGCCCCAGGCGCGACGCTTGGCGAAACAGCCTTGGCAGGCTCAGCCCCCCTTGTCGGTTTTGCCAACAGCCGCGCCAGCCAATACACGACCGCCGCGCTGGCAGTGATGATCAGATTATCATTGGAAAGCGAGACACTGATAAAGATAAACTGGGGAATGCTAGCAACCAACAACAGCGTGAACAAAGGCAACAGACGTGGGCGCGCAAACGCCAAGCGCGCGGTCAGATATGTGAGCCAGAGCGTAAGCGCGCCCAACAGCAACGAGAACCAGCGCCCAATGTGCAAGGCTAGATTGGCGCCTTGTAGCGGCAGTGCCGCGGCGCTGTAAAGCATGCGGTTTTTGTTGCCAGGAAAGAGCGGATCGCCAATATTGGCGCGCGGGTTCAAGGTGGAGATAGCGGCAAAGTCGCTCTGGTCAATGCCAGAGGTCAACCAACCCACGGCCATATAATACAAGGGCGCCTGGCTGCCCTCTTGTTCCCAGGGCCCCTGGACATCATCACTTTGCACAGGGAGCGGGTTGCCGGCGGCCAGGTGGCGAGCAAACGCGTAATGATAGATCTCGTCGGGCGTCTCAAAGGGTGGCACCATCAAGCTATAGGCAAGGCCCAATAACAAAAACAAGAGGATGGTAGCGCCCGCAAACCAGCGTCCGTTGCGCGCGGATAACGTGGTTGGGCTATGCCTGGCTGACGCGCCGCCATCAACCAGACTCGATGTGGTGGTAAACATACAGTTTATTATCGCCACTCTTGCTATTTGGGCAAATATGGAAAGAGCAACATCTGCTTGTCCGATGAGACGGTTGCGCCTACGCTCTGGGTGACCGGCAACTTCGCCAAAGTTGCGCTATGGTAGAGTTGCAAGGTAAGCTCGTAACGTTCTGGATGTTGCAAATCCAGGGCGATGAGCGGCACGACTTCGATATACTCTTTGATCGTCTTTCCAGGGTCCCAATAACTCGTGCGCACGGCCTCATTGTACGGCTCACGCTCGGTGACGCCAACCACGCGCGTCTGGCCGTTCGCCTGGGTTTCGATCACTTGTAAAATGTATTTGTAGCGATCTTCAGTCCGCTTGTGCAATTTCTGCCAATAGATGGTCACCGGCAGCGGGTTGCCAGGGGCGATTGGTTGCCCCACATCATAGCCAATCACGCGAATCTGATCCCCAAAGGCGGCATCCAGCGGATGGGTAATTCCCGCTGGAATGCCATCAAACACAACCCCAGATACTGGTACATACAGTTCCAGATCGAGGAAAGAGGTAGGGCTGTGGAACTTCACTTCGCGAATGAGAATAGAGTTGGGGTTATTCTCGCTAAACCACTTATTCACTTTGCTTTCCGGATCAATATACGGATGAGTACCGGAACGCGCCAGCCAGATCCGCCGGTATTGCTGCTGAAACGTAGCCAACTGCGCAAAGGTATTATCCCAACTGTTGCGCAGCAGCGGCATGCCATAATGTGCGGTGCCAAGCCCTGCCTGCGCGGCGGCCTCTAGTTTCGCCGTGGGCAGATAATAATCGAAAATCCGCCAGGAAAAGGGCGGACTGATCAGCAACAGATCACCGGGTAACAAATTTTCATCGAGGTATTGTCCCATCCCCGAATAATCATCGTTGCCATACTGCTCGGGCAGGGTAAAATAATTGCGCGTACTATAGCCTGCCCCAGCCACCAACAACAACGTTAGGGCCATGGTGACAAATTTCTGCTTGCCCCACAACACCCCCAGCCCACCACCCACCAGCAGGATAAACGCCCCACCCAACAGGCTCAAATGCCGAGCATTCATATAGGCCGGTTGAAAGAGATTGAGCAACAGAATGATCGAGATACAAACGACGATCCAGAGGGACAACAACCAGCCATTGTGAGCCAGGGTGCGGCGCGAGCGCAACGACCAACCAACCCCCACCAGCGCTACCAGGCCATAAATCCAATCCAGCCAGCGCACATCATCAATATTAACGCTTAACCCTAAGCTAAACGCATTGAGCAGATCAGGGATCAGCGTGGCCAACGAGACGGCATGAAAATTGGCACCCGCACCCTGCCCCAGAATCGACCAAGCTGCCCAACCACCAATCGCGCCGCCCAAGATCAACACACCCAATGCCAGCAACAACGCGCGGGTTCGCTGGCGTGTCGCCAGCCACAGGTAAAGCAGGAGGGCATGAACGGGCAATAAGAAAACAGCAAAGTAGTGCGTGGCTAAAAACAGCGTAACCGCCACCCCATACGCCATAAAACGGCGCGGCAAAAACGTCGGCGCTTCGGTGGCGCGCAATAATAGATAGGTGCTAAGCACAGCCAATAAGGCCCACAAGGCATACGGTCGCGCTTCTTGACCATACCAAAGAAAGAAGGGATTCACCGCGGCCAGTAGGGCAACCCAAATGGGTGTTGATGTTGGCAAGACATCGCGCCGGACAAAATAGCGCGCAAAGATCCAGAGCGCCGGCACAAGTAAGGTCGCTGCGCCGACCGAAGGAAACCGCAATACAAACTCGTCGTTACCGGCCAGGCGAATCAAAATTCCTTGGAGCAAGAAAAAGAAGAAGGGATGTTGATCCGTCGTGGCTAGCTCAGAAAAACCATCATGCATCACGAGTGAGCCGCGCAGCAGCGCACCCCAACTCTCTTCGGCGCGTTGTAAACTCAGGCTTTCATCCCACCAAAAATCCTTGCCATCCAAACGCCAGATCACGCGCGTAAACGCCAGCAACACCAAGCCCAGCAGGAGCCAGCGGAGCAGGGCAGATTGATGTTTTTGCCAGAATGCAGCTTGGGATTCGATTCTCAATCTCATTTTTATCTTGTCATCATGGATCAAAAAACTTGCTCGTTCCTTATGCTCCCCACACGCGCACTTAGTCGATTACATCTAGTGCGCCAATCGGCACATCTTGTCCCGCGGGCGTATCAACCGCTGCTCCTGTAGACGGATCATAGAGACGCAAGGTCACCTGATAATGGCCATTGGGCAGATCTGCTGGGATCAGCAGGCCGCGTTGATCCACAGCCGATTGCCCCACGATCCAGACGCGCGTCGGCGCAAACCAATTTTGCGGCACATAATCTTGGGTATAAACTGCCTGACCGTTGGCATTTTGTAGACGCAGGCTAAACTTAAAGTCCTGAGCCGGTTGCGAAACCTGCCATTCGGTAGTCACGCGCGCCAGTTGATTGCGCTGGACAGCTTGAGCAGGCACCGACGCCTGCACCAAGGTTAAGGCTGGGCCAAAGGCCAACTTCAAAATTTTCGGCTTGGCCGCCTGATCTGGCATACCATACAACGTCACCCGAATCCCATTGAAAAAATTCGCCGGCGCAGCCCAGCCGTGGGTGGCCAGCCAGACTTGCACCTTGTCTGGTTCATGAAAAAAGAGCACTTCCCAAACACGCTTCGCTTTAGCCGTCCGCTCGACCAACGCCTGAGCCACCGCTTGATCATCGGCATCGAGCAGAACGCGCAAGTCATGCAAGGGCAGACCGCCTTTATAATAGTGCTTAAAGACGATATTGGGATCAATGCCGTCGGTCACAATCACATCACCAGGCTGCTGGAGTTGCTGAATATAAGCCGCCGCCGCCCGATAATCGGGTTTCTGCAAAGCGGGATTTGTATAAAGTTGGGCCAGCGCTAAGCGATTCGTAGCGACCGCGCCGACAACCAACACCAACCCGAGCAGACGTAATATCACCACCAGTTTATTCTGTGCGGCCAGCCATTTTGTCACAAAAGGGCTGGCCGCGGCCAATCCACCACCAATCAGCAACAGCAACGGGCCACTCGCCATGATCGTGTAACGCTCATGAAAATCGGGGTGAACCAAGGCCAAACCAAAGACAAAGCCCAGTGGGATCAGCACCAACGTGGCCAGGAAGAGACTGGCTGCGGGGCGGACACGCCACCAGATCCATAGACCGATCATGGCCAGCGCCAGATAGAGCCACGGCAACCACGCTTGCCAGGATAGCGGCATCGTTTCGCCAACCGTGTAGGTCATCAACACGCGCCAGGGAATCTGCCAGGGATCAATCGGGTCGCGCCAGCCTTTATAATTAAAAATTCCCAAGGCACGCGGTAACCAGGGTAAGAAAGCCAGGACAACAACAACCCCACCCAACGCCCAACCGCGCCCAGCGCGCCAATCTCGCTTGACGATCAGCCAGCCAATCGCAAAAACCGTATGCGCAATTGGGATCAGAAACCCGTAAAAATGGGCATAAACCGCCGCCGTAATCGACAATATGTAGCCAATCAGAAAAGCCGTCTGCCGCTTACCCTGGACGACTAGTAAGCGCCACAGACACCAGCTCGCCATTAAGCCAAGCAGCAACAACCAGCTATAGGTGCGGGCTTCTTGCGCATACCAGACCTGGAAAGCATTGGTGGTCAACAGCAGAACCGCCACCAAACCAGCCTGCCGGTTGCCCAATTCAAGCGCCAGCCGATAGGCCACAGCGACGGCTAAAACACTCGGCCAAACTGAAAGAAAGCGCATGGCAAAATCATTGTCACCCGCCGCCGCGATCCAGAAATGCAACAAGACAAAATAACCGGGCAAATGTTCCACCGGCATACTGTGTAATAGTTGAGCAAAGGGCTGCGCGCTCCGTTGCAGGCTGATGCCCTCGTCGCTCCAAAAACTCTGAAAGTCGAGCCGGTATAAGCGCAGCCCAAAACTGACCAGAAGCAGCGTTATGATCACAAAGGTAGTGAAGGCCGATAAGCCAGCAGATTGTTTAGCACGGTTCATACGATGGCGTTCATTTTATCACGATAAATCAGCTTAAACGTCTGTTCGAGTGACGACAGAGGCAAATATTCTTTCTGCGACAAATTATAGTCAGAAAAAACAAAATCTCTCGTTCAAGGCCATGACATTGGCGGCTGGAGCGTTTTCAGAATTATTTTTTCTGGCCTATCATACC
>JBBQBY010000004.1:0-42320 GCA_038318235.1 Caldilineales bacterium | reverse complement strand
CAGGAACTGCGCGATCAAGTGCGCCAGATGAAAGAGCATGTAATCGCCAACTTGCCCGATCTGCTCGAACAATTGGAAAGTAACATTCAGGAAAATGGTGGCCAGGTGCACTGGGCGCGGGATGGTGCCGAGGTCAACCAGATTGTGCTTGAGATTGCCCGCAAGGCCAACGTGCAAAAGGTGATCAAGGCCAAAAGCATGGCGACCGAAGAGGTGCATCTCAACGATGCATTGGAAGCCGCCGGCATGCAAGTGGTTGAGACCGATCTGGGTGAATATATTATTCAGTTGAATCATGAGCCACCCAGCCATATTGTCGCCCCTGTGATCCACCGGCGCTTGGAAGACATTGCCCAAATCATGCAAGACAAGCTTGATATGCCGCCCACGTTGGACCCCGAAGTGATGTGTGCCGTGGCGCGCGTCAAATTGCGCGAAGAATTTTTCACCGCCGACATGGGCGTCAGTGGTTGTAACTTTGCGATTGCTGAAACCGGCACGATCTGCACCGTCACCAACGAAGGCAATGGCCGCATGACTTCGGGCATGCCGCGCGTCTATGTGGTGGTCATGGGCATTGAAAAGCTTGTCCCGACCGCTGAAGATGCCTTCTTGCAATATCAAGCGCTCTGCCGCAGCGCCACCGGCCAGAATTTCTCAGTCTATCTTTCGATGACGAGCAGCCCGCGCCGGCCCGGTGATGCCGATGGGCCAGAGGAATTCCATATTGTATTGCTGGATAATGGCCGCACCGACATGCTGGCGAAAGGGTATGGCGAAGCGCTGATGTGTATTCGCTGCGGCGCCTGCCTCAATGTCTGCCCCGTCTATCGTGAGATCGGTGGTCACGCCTATGGCAGCACCTATAGCGGCCCGATTGGCGCAGTCATCAGCCCGCTCTTACACGCCGATGTCACCAATTCAGAAAAATTGCCGCATGCCAGCACCTTATGCGGCGCTTGTCGCGAAGCATGTCCCGTCAAGATCGACTTGCCGCGGCTGCTGCTAGATTTGCGCAGCGATCAAGTGGAAGCTGGCGAGAGCACCTGGTTTGATAAAACGGCCATGCAGGGTTTTGTCCAGACCATGAAGAGCCGCGCCCATTATGAAAACGCCGGTAAATTGGCCAGCGTTGGCAGCAATCTCTTGGCCGGTTTGACCGGCGGCAACATTAAATTTATGCCGCCACCCCTGTCGGCTTGGACTGACAGTCGGAATTTCCCGCCCTTTGCCAAACACAGCTTTCGCGAATTGTGGCAGGAGCGCACCTCGCGACGCAAAGAAATTAGCGGCGAGCGGACAACCCCACCCTAACCCTACCCTGGTAAGGGAGGGGACTGATTGGTGGACAAGGAAGCTCCTTGTTCTGTCCGACCAACAGGCTCCCTCCCAGCAGGGGAGGGCGGGGGGGAGAGGTCTGCACTTTCTACTTAATCGCCATACTTTCAATAGAAAATTCTTATGACCGTACGCAACGAAATCCTAACTAAACTCCGCACCACCTTAGAACGCCCAGATCTACACTTTCCGCCAGCCCATACGCCCCCCTTAACGACCGAGACGCGGATGACCGTGACAGCCGCTGAAGGCAACAAATTAGCACTGGCCCAACGGTTTGGCGCTGAACTGGAACGCTTGCATGGCACCTTTGAGATCCATGAATCGCCAGCCGAAGCGCGCATGGCGCTGATCAATCGGTTGATGACGTGGATGGCCGAGGAAAAACAGGGCCAGAAAGGCGCTATCCTCGAAACCGGCCAGGAGCGCAGCATCCTGAGCTGGGACCCCGCCGCGTTGCCCGTGCCTGGGATCGATGACGCTTTGCGCGACATGAATATACAATTGATTGTGCCCAAAGATTTGCGCAGCGACGAAATCCGCCAATCTGTTCGCTTTATTCGCTATGGTATCACCGGCGTGGAGGCTGCCTTTGCTGCCACTGGCTCGATGTTGGTCGCTTCCGGCGTGCAGACCAGTCGCGCCGCTAGTTTGTTACCTTTTCGCCATATCGCGCTGATTCCATTGGCGCTGCTTTATCCCACGGCAGAAGCCTGGCTGGGCGAGCAGCGCCAGGCGGGAAAACTTGTCGACTATATGCGCGCTCACTCAAATATCGCGATGATCAGCGGCCCTAGCAAATCTGCGGATATTGAAATGAATATGACCTTGGGTGTGCATGGTCCAAAGTTCTTGCACGCTATTTTATTTGGGAAAATGGAGTAAAAAATAGTAAGTGGAAGTGGTGGGTAGTAAGTAAGTGATATGTCAGAGATGCCGAGCACGGTGCCATTTTGGGCAACAAACGGTACGTACAGCAGGTGAAGTACGACTAACCTCGATATGATCAAAGCAGCGGCACTTTCCGAATCAGCGGGTCGGTTACACTGGGCATCCACTCGCTTTGGGCGTGAAGTGCCGGTCACGTTTGACCAGAAACGCGAGTAAACTCTATTGGAAACGCAACATGACATCAGCATTCAGATCGAAAAACCACGCTTGGGCCTCCCGATCAGCCTGGTTGTCGACGACGGGGTGCCCTGCATCAACCCCCTGTACTACTTCTATCTGCAGGTGCCGATGGACAAGCACGAAGTGCATGAACCCTGCATCCCACTGGACCTGGTGGAGCAGTTCGCCGCCCTGATCCAGCACCATGCTATACTGGGCAAATTTACCGTCCTGCCCTACCCGGCTGGCCTGGGCACGATCCTTGAGGGATGGGACGGCTGCGACCGCCAGGAGATCGCGCGCTGGCTGGACGTGGTCCGCTCGGCTATCGCCCCCCAGTTCGACATCACCCCGGAAATTTTGACCTACACCCTGGCTCTGGACCTACAGACTCATAAACTCATCCCGGAGGCTGCCGAACACATCTGGATGGCCGACCGCACCCAGGCTGAGTTGACGGAGTACATGCGCGCTTCTGTTGATCTGCTCCGACAAGCGAACTTTGCGCCCACCGGCATCACCCAATCCTGTTATTTCAACGGCGACCGCGACGCCTACGCCAACGCCGTTCTGGCCGCGCTCCGCCCCGCCGATGAAGATCCGGATGGGACCGTGGTCTTCTATTTCGTTGACTTCTTGCCCGAAGACCCACCGCTCCCACCCCCGCCCGTGGTCATGTTGGACCGGGACAAGGGCGAGGCGGTGGTCAGCATCCTGTGCAATGCCAATGACTATTTCTGGAACACCCAATACGCTAAGGGTTAACACCCTTTCGGGAAGGCTCTATTCATTCAGTCAGTGAGCGAAAATACCCTTCCCGGAAGGAGGATGTCCACCAATCACCGTAGTATCTTGTCTCCCCCCAGTGACAAGGCAGTAGACCAAATTGAACCCGAAAGAATCGAGAACCTCATGCAACCTGTCAATCTGATCATCATCGGCGTTGGCAGCCGCGGGAGTAGCTTCGCCCAGTTTGCGTTGGACCACCCTGACCTGGCCCACCTGGTCGGTGTGGCCGACCCGCGCCCCTTCTATCGCCAGCGAGTGGCCGACCAACACCAGATCCCGCCTGAGAACGTGGCCGAGGATTGGCATGAGCTCGTCACGCGGCCCCGTTTTGCCGACGCCGTGATCATCGCCACGCCCGACCGCTACCACGCCGAGCCAGCAATTGCCTTTGCCGAAGCCGGCTATGCCATGCTCCTGGAAAAACCCATGGCCACCAACCCGACTGACTGTCGGCGTATCGTAGAAGCCGTGCAGCGAAGCGGGATCCTCTTTGCCGTCTTCCATGACTTCCGCTATTTCAGCTATACCCGGCGTCTGAAGCAGATCATCGCTTCCGGCGCGATTGGGGATGTCGTCGCGATCCAGCACCTGGAGCCGGTGGGCTTCTGGCACTATGCCCACTCCTACGTACGCGGCAATTGGCGCAACGAAGCCGGATCCTCGTCCATGCTTCTGGCCAAATCTTGCCACGACATCGACTGGCTGCGCTACATCCTGGGGCAGCCCTGCGTGCAGGTCTCTTCGTTCGGCTCGTTGACCCACTTCAAGCAGAGCCAAAAGCCGGCCGCGGCCGGGGACGCCCTGCGCTGCCTGGACTGCGCCTATGAAGCGGAGTGCCCCTACTCGGCCAAACGTTTCTATCAGGAACGCCTCCGGCAGGGCCAACACAGTTGGCCTCTGAACGTGATCACCCCGGTCTTTACAGAAGGGGCCGTTCTGCAAGCCCTGGCCGAGGGACCTTACGGGCGTTGCGTGTACGAATGCGACAACGACGTGGTAGACCACCAAGTGGTGAACCTGCTCTACGCCAATGGGGCCACCGCCTCGTTTACATGACCGGCCTCTCCGAGTATGCTGACCGCCGGACGACGATCTTTGGAACCCGAGGAGAGCTGCGGGGTGATCTGAGCAAGTTTGTGCCCTATGACTTCCTCAGCCGCAAAACCGAGATTATCGATACCATCCCGCCGGACGCCCCAGCAGGCGGCCATAGGGATGGCGACATCAATACGTTGAAGGCCTTCATGACCGCTGTGGCCACTGGGGACACCAGCTATATCCTCTCCGGCGCCGAAGAGACCCTGGAGACCCACCTGACCATCTTCGCCGCCGAACAGTCGCGGCAAGAAGGCCGCACGGTAGCAGTGACCTTGACCGCCCCATGAAGTGACAAAGTGACTCTACAACTGGGCGCTTGACTCTACCTATTTTGCCAACCTGAGGTACAATTTAGTCAATATCAGGATGATTTTGACGTTAGACTTTAGCTATGCAGAAGTCAATGTGAAAAGCGGAGATTTGTCGGCTGGCGAGCCCAGACCCCCGCCTAACCTCCCCGTTCGGCTGTCGTTCGACAAGCTCACCGCACGAGTACTGAGCTTGTCGAAGGCCACGTCGAAGCCTGCTGGGGAGGAACTGATGTTTCGTCTGCCCCGTGACGGTTCCCTCCCTGTTTGGGGAGCGCGCCTAGAAGGCAACCGCCATTGGGCGCGGGTGGGGTAATTCCCCGCTTTTCGTTCTGATTTTGGTATAGAAACCGGGTTTTTATGTGTAAGCCAAGCTAATTCTACCAAGAAAAACCCGGTTTCTTCTCGTAGCCTGAACCGTTAGGCCATTCCAGAAAAATAAGTATACGCGGAGGAGGCGTTCTCTTACGCCGGTGTACTCCTGTAAACGCCGCATTAGAGAATGCTCCCTCCACGGGTATATGGATGATTTATTTTTTGGAATGGCCTTACCAAAAAATAGAACAAAAATGATTTATCGCGGACGCAGAACTGTTAATGGTTAATGCTCCTTAGCTCCTGTGGCTTATCTGTGCCTAACCAACAGAGTATCGGGTAAATGGACACATTCACCATTCGCAATCAACGATTTGAACCCGTTTTTAAACAGAAAGAAGAGGATCTAATGAGTGCTCAATCCCAAAGCTGGCGTGTTGCGTTTATTGGCGGTGGTGGCATTGTTCGCCATGCCCACATCCCAAATTTTCAACGGCTGGCGAATGTAGAGGCCGTGGCCGTTTGTGATGTCAACCAAGCCCGTGCCCAAGAGGTGGCCCAAGCCACCGGGATCGCCAAGGTCTACACGGACCACACCCAGATGCTGGCCGAAATGAAACCAGACATCGTCGTGGTGGCTACGCCGAATGTATTTCACAAACCACAGACGTTAGACGCGCTCAACGCCGGCGCGCATGTGTTGTGCGAAAAACCGTTGGCCTTAAGTTATCCCGATGCCGAAGCGATGATGGCAACGGCCAAACAGAACGGCAAAACCCTGGCTGTCGGCACGCATTACCGCTGGAGCGACGCGATGCAAATCGCCAAAGCCCACGTCGATGGCGGCTTTTTTGGTGAAATTTATGCCACGCGCGCCTTCTGGCAACGCCGTTCCGGCATTCCTGGTTACGGTAGCTGGTTTACCAATAAAGACTTAGCCGGTGGCGGCGTGCTCTTCGATCTGGGCGTGCATAACCTGGATCGGGCGCTCTATCTGATGAATTATCCACAACCGGTAACCGTGACCGGCGCTTCGTTTGGTAAATTGGGCTCACAGGGACAGGGCCTGGGCGGCTGGGGCAGCGATATTCTGAAACCAGGCGCGAATGTGCGCTTTGATGTCGATGATCTGGCGGTGGCCTTTATTCGCTTTGATAACGGCGCGGTCTTGCAGTTTGAGGTGGCGTGGGCAGCCCATGGGCCGGATCAATTCTACACTGAACTGCTGGGCACCAAGGGTGGTGCGCACGTGGGTAACTTGGACAAGATCGAACTGTACACCACGTTGAATGGTCAAAAGGTCGATGTGAAAAACGAGCTGCCCAAGACCCAGACGAACTCTTACCAACGGTTGGTGGAGAACTTTGTGCGTTATATCGAAGGCGATGCCAGCGCCGAAATCGTGACGCCGGAGCAGGCGTTGGTCAGCGCTAAGATCGTGGATGCGATTCAACGCTCCGCGCAGAGTGGCCGAGAGGTCGTGCTTGCCTAATTTTGACCGGTAATTGATTAATTCTGCTTGACCGGCTCATTTAAAATGGGCCGGTCAAGCAGAAAGGGCACTTCGAGAAAAAGTTTGTGTTGTCCCCTTGTCTCCCTGCGCCCGCATCTCTGTATAGGCTGCGCCCAGGGCGCGATGGATGGGGGACTTCTTCTAAAAAGCGCTGGCGGGTTTCGTCATCGAGGGCAGCCGCATCTTGTTGCAACAAGTCGTAGCTTTGCTGTAAGAGGAGGGCGGCGCGCGGGTCGGCGTTGACTGCCAGCACTTGGTAACAGGTCAGATAGGCAAAGAACGGCGTATTGAAACCGGCATGAGGGTGGGCGGCCCAATTGGGTAATATCTCCTCGACCCAGGCTTGCGTTTCGGCAAGGTTGTCCTGGGCCAGCGCAAGCTGCGCCAGGCCGGCACGCGCTTCCGTTGTCAAGGCCAGTTGATAGCTATCTGCGGCATCTGGTATCTGCTGTAAACTAACCTGCACATGGCCTAGATAAACCAACGCCTGCGTGCGCAGACGCGGATTATTCGTCTCGCACGCGAGGCCCCAAGCTTGGGTTGCCGCCTGGTACGCCTGGGCCAGTTTGCCTTCAAACTGGTTTAGCAATAGCGCGGCTGTCAGGCTCGCAAACTGCGTAGAGACAGCCAAACGCTCCTGTGTATTCTGCACCCAAGTTTGCAACAACTCACCAGCCAGCCCAGGGTTGCCCAGCAGTGTGTAAAGTTGGCTCAGATACGCCGCGATCTCAATTCCCATATTGATTTCCCCAATTTCTTGGGCAATGATGCGTGCTTGCGCATAAGCCTCCAGCGTCAAACGATATTCACCGAAATAACTATGCGCGCGGCCCAGCGTTTTTAAGGCCGCGCATTCCCCCCAGCGGTAGCCCATTCGCCGGACAAGCGGTAGCGTCAATTCTGCTTCCTGGCGCGCATGTGCATAATCCTTCCAGCTCTAGATACATGTCGGTCAGATTCAGCCGCAAAATCATCTGGCCGCGCAATGCCCCCAACTGCTGGGCGCGGTGTAACCCTGCTGCGCCGTAGGTTTGCGCCTCTGCGTATTGCCCTTGCAGCAAGGCATGAGAAAACAACCCCAGATAGTATCTCCACCAGAAATCGGCCAGAAGCGCGCGCGCCTCACCACGGTCGCGTGCTTGTTCCAGGATCGTCTGGATGTTGGCAAAGAGAACGTGCGCTTCGGCAAAACTGCCCTGGATAGTGAGGGTGACTGCCCATGCGTAATACGCGAAAAGCTGGGCGTCGCGCGAGCCGCTTGCGATGCCCAGCTTTTCGGCTTGTTGGGCGCTCGTTGCCACTGTGTCAGATTTACCTTGTCGATAACGGGCCGCCGTGACCAGCGCCCAAAGTTTACTCAAGGTGCGCTGGCGTGATTGTGGATCCACTGGATCGATCGTTTGGGTTGACAGCTGGTGTGAGGATTGATCAGCCGCCAACTGAAAGCTCTGTTCACCCTCGACAGAGAGACCGGCCAGCGAAAAAAATTCCGTGGCGACAAAACTCAGATAAAACAGGCTATGGCGCGCTTCCGTTGCCATGCGCTCATTGGCGTTACACTCACCGGCGTTGCGCCAACCGAAGGGAGCAGATGTTCAAAATTGTCCAGAATGAGCAACATCTGCTTGCCCCGCAAAGCCTGACGCAAAGCCGTGCGCTGGTCGTTGCCCGATAAGGTAAGGTCAAGCGCGGTCGCAATGGCAGACGCCACCATGGTCGGCTCCGTCAATGGAGCAAGGGGGACAAAGAAAATACCGTCGGGATAGTGTAGCTGTTGGATGTGCGATTTTAGCTGATCGTCTACGAATGTCGTCGTTGAATCCAAAATCGAAAACCCAACATCCAAAATCGCCTGGCCGACGGCCAGCGCCAAGCGCGTTTTGCCCATGCCACCGATCCCACCCAAGGTCAAGAGCCGGACAGTTGGTTGCTGCAAGCGGGCTATGATCTCGGCCAGTTCGCGTTCGCGCCCGATCAACGGCGTGAGCATGGCTGGGATGTTGTGGGGGATGCCGATTAGATCATGAGGGGATAGAGTGGCTGAGGAAGTGGAAGCTTCTGCTCGCTTAGCCGGAAATCCGCCCGCACGAATCTGTTCAAACAGGGCCGTCGTCTCGGCGTCTGGCGCAAGACCTAGCTCTTCGGCCACGATCTGGCGACATTGATGATATTGGGCAATCGCTGCACGCTGTTGGCCGCGCTGCGCTAACTCACTGCGCGGATGGGCCTGCCCCTCCACCGCCAGATAGATGAGTAAAGGGATGTTAATCTTGCCTTCACCTTCCTGGAAGGCGGTATCCCTGAGACTATCGTATTTTGTCTGCTGCCCTGCTTCACTGCCATCGACATTCACAAAGGAGGGTAGTATGGTCGCGCAACAAAACCAGGGGCTGACGGCTGGCATCTATTGTTCCTATCTGGTGCGGTTCTGGCGTAGCAATCCTCGTTCTTCGCTGCGCGCCTTGGCGCAATGTGTGCAGACTGGCGCGGTCACCCACTTCGCCGATTTGCCCAGCCTGTTCGTGTTTTTAGAAAGTCGCAGCACCCTGCCTGCCGCGCTAGAACCAAAACCGCCGCAGTAAGACGCTTCGGTTTTGCGTATTTGAAACTCGTTTGTCGTCGATCGCTTTCGTTAGTGCCAGACCCCCATGCCAGCGCGGCTGAGACGCCACCCGAACCGAAGCCGGATCCACCGCAAGGCGAAATTGAAGGGAAGGGTTTCATTCAACAGATCTTCCTGCCGCTGATCAACAAGTATCCGTGCGACAAGGATAAGCCTAAACGTTTCGTCGTCGGAGCAAACCCTGACGACGAAACGTTGTTGATCGATTTTGGTAGCTGTTCAGCCAGAAACCGGTTTTTTTATGCGTAAGATAGGTTAATGCTACCCAGAAAAACCCGGTTTCTTCTCCGAGCCTGAATCGTTACCGATTTTGTAACGATCATCGCCGGTCTTGTAACACAAATCGCCCCAGTTTGTAACGACCGTTGTATATCCTAAAGGGGGCAAACTGATTGGGGCGCTGAGTCGGCCAGGTTGCCTGGCAAAGGTTGGCGTAATCTAACCCTTGTGGTGAGCCATCTATCTAATAGAAAGAATAATTGTCGTGTTCGGCTCCCGCTAGCTGTATCTGGACGCGCCCAACCTGGCCATCAACATCAGCTGCGGCAAGATTCAACAGGAGAAGCGCTCCCTTAATCGTGGTTCAATCGTCTGATAAAGGCGCCCTTATGCTATATTCAATTCAGAGATATTTTCTCCAAGCTCCAAACCCTCGCTGTATCGAGTTTAGAATAGCAGGGGTTCGGGAGCCTTTTTATTACCGGAGATGGCTTTATTCAGCCGCTACCGTTAATCGCGCCTTGCGGATCGCTTTCTGCTTCTTAATGCGACGAACTTCGCTCTTGGACACAAACCAACGCTTGTTGCGAGATAGCGGGATAATCCGCGATTCCATGACACTCTTACGAAAACGGCGTAAAATGCTTTCTTGAGATTCACCTGATCGTAACTCTACACTCATAACTTTTCCCTTTCATCATAATAAACAGATCACTAACCAACGAACCGCGTCAAGCATTGTAGCCTATAAATCAGCGCTAGCCTCATTTAGGTTGCCGTGTGTATAACTATAGTCAATTACCCACGACTAAAGTCGATGGGCTTGCCCCTGGCTCTACCGTCCGATAGGTCGGTAGCCTCCGCTTCAGTAGAAGCCGAGACATCAGGCTAATTGACATTAGCCCAGAGATATTTTTTGCCGCGTTGACATCGGCGTGCGCCGTGTGTCCACAAGCTTTGCAGAGGAATTTGCTTTGAGTTTTTCGATTGGAACGCTCGATATGTCCACAATCAAAACAGCGCTGGCTGGTGTAGGCCGGGTCAACGATGACCACGGGGACACCCATCAGCATAGCCTTATATTCGATAAAGGCTCTCAGTTGTGCAAAAGACCAATTGCTCCGCTTGGCTCGATTCTCTGGCCCTTTGACCCTTGTCCGCTCGCGGATATCGGTCAAATCCTCAACCGATATCCCGCGCTGTGTGTGTTTGGCCGTAAGAACGAGTCGCTTGCTAATTTGGTGGTTAATGTCTTTTTGAAAACGGGCTTGCTTTCGGCGCAAAGTCTTGAGTCTACGCCGCGTCGCCTTTGTACCCTTGCTTTGCAATTCCTTGCGCAGCCGTTGATGACGCAAACGGTTCTTTTCAATCGCCGCGCTGGTCATGCTCTCGCCATCGCTGGTAGCGGCGATGTTCGTTTCACCCATATCAACACCGAGGAAGCCATCAACATCATCAGGCGTGGGCGCTTCCACATCGCAAGTAGTCATCAGGTAGAATACGCCGTTAACCAAGCAAAGGTCAGATTCGCCTTTTTGATGCTTGAGCAATTCAAGCTGACGAGGGCCACCGATAAAGGGGACTTTTTCTCTGCCGTCCATTGTCCAGATGCTAACGAACTGCTTATCGGTGTACCATTTGAGGATGCGCTCATCATAGGCAATCGCGCCATGTGGCCGAAACTCGCGCCATACATCCTTGTCAAGCTTATAGGCATCGGCTACTTTGGCGATACACCGAATGACCAACTGAGCGGTAAGCGCAAACGACTTGCGCACATCTTCGTAGACAAGCTTCTGAATTTGAAACTTGCCAAAGGTTTGCTTATCCCACGCCACACCACTAATATAGTTACAGACGGCATTGGCTTGTTCGAGCGTACGCTTAAGCAGTTCGGCTTGTTCGATTGTTGGTTGCAGCTTGATTTGATTCGTTAGCTTCATACAAGGAGTATACCATTGAATCACTATAGTGACAAAACCGAGATCGCTCGTTCGCAACAATGTTCTGATGCAGTAGCAGACGCTTCAGTAGAAGCGCAGGCCGCTATCCCTCCCACGGCTAAAGCCGATGGGCTTCCCGCAGGGGGATCGTGATCAAAAACTTCCTTCGCGTACGCGATAGTAAAAGCATCTCCTCAGACAAAACACGATAAAAAACCGTCAACAATGAGATTTAACCAAAATAGTGATCTGTAACTACGACGCCGTCTTTCACCCCTTCTTCAATAGCAATCACCAAACTGATAATCAGTGAACCCATATGCCTTTCAGAAATCCCGGAAAATAAAGGCTGCGCCATCCGCAAATTGTTCGGCTACGTTCCAGGCAGCCTGGAGCGCCAACCGTGTCTTGCCGCTGCCACCCGGACCCGTCAGCGTAAGTAGCCGAATAGACGGCACGCTTAAGAGCGCACGGGTGGCGGCCAGTTCGGGTTGGCGGCTGATTAGGGGCACAGCCGCCGCCGGCAGGGACGGACGATCAGGGACAGAGGATTCCTTTGCGCTAGTTGTCACGGAAAGACGATCGGGAGAGTAGGCACCATTGCTACTACGTTCTGAGGTAGCCGCCAGTGGATGGCGGTGATCTAATGACATTTCGCCCTGGCGCACAGCTTCGTAGACCGCGCGTGTTTCGGGCAGTGGGCTGACGCCAAGTTCACGTTCCAACGCCACAACACAGCGCTCAAACTGACGCAACGCGGCCGCGCGGTCGCCAGTGGCCGCATAGAGGCTGATCAACTGGCGATGCAACTACTTCCGCCAGCGGATCGATTGTCAAGGCCTGTTGTGCCGCAGCAATCGCTTCCGCATAGGCGCCGCGCTCGGCATATTCATGAACCAGCAAAGCCGATGCATCTAGATAACGACGTTCCCAGGTCTGGCGCTCCTGGGTCGCCCACGCGTCGAATTCGGCGCTGGCCGGCAGCGAAAAGCCATCTAAAAAAGGCCCAGTATAGCGCTGAACGGCGTCGACCAACGCCGTAAGCGTTCCCCCCTGCGTTGCCAATGTCAAGGCATCTGCAAAGGCGACAGTATCGGTCTGAAGGCGGTCTGGGTTGAGCAGGATAAGGTCGCCCCGCGTCTGGACAACGTCGGGGCAGGGCAAGGCCTGGCGCAGTTGGTTGAGGAGCACCGTCAAGTGGCGCCGTGCAGCCGTATCGGCAATGTCCGACCAGAAGAGGAAACTGAGTTGGTCGCGCGGCGTGGGTCGCATGGTAACGGCTAGGCGAAAAAGCAAGGCCCGCATCTGCCGGCGCGCCAGTGGCACAGATTCGCCGGCCTGGGCAAGCTGCGGTGGTCCAAGCAGCGTAAGCGATAAGGGAGCATTCGTTATCTGTGACGAGGGGGCGGGCGACCAATGATTCATAGCGCGCTCTTTGCCAATAACAATTAATTCAGCCGCATTCCGTTAGGGATGCCCTTATCTTATAGAGAAATCATTTAAATGCCAGACAATCGTAGGTGCGGTTTTTAACCGCACTTGGCTGGTTTACCCAAGCTGTGCGGTTAAAAACCGCACCTACCTTTTGTATGCCTTTGATTTGTTTTGTCTATTATACTGAGTTCAATTTGAAAAGCGGAGTTTTTACCCCCTCCTAACCTCCCCCAAACGAGGGGAGGAACGGTTACTTCGTCTACCCAGTGACGGTCCCCTCCCTGTTTGGGGAGGGTTAGGGTGGGGTAAAACTCCGGATTTCATGCTGATTTTAGTATAGCAGATGCACCGTTTGCTAAGCGTCCTTTTTGCGTTTGCTGCACCTTGCAATATCGGTATTAGGACTTACGCAAACAACAACTGGCCTCACCCCCAGCGCCCAATGGGCGCGAACGGGGTTGGGGGGTGAGGCTGTTTTGTTGTTTGCGTAAGTCCTAATACCGATATTGCATCGCTTCCGCCAGAGATCATGTGCCGCTGGCGTTCTATTGCTGGATAAACCGCTCGTTTGCCAGTTTCCCAAAAATACTTTGACTGCGTACAATACGGCAACCAAGCATACCTGGAGCGGCATAATTGCGAATGTGCTTGAACCTGTGACTATGTCTGACAACCTGCAATGACTCTCTGATATAGCGGGAATAGCAAAAAATGACCATGAACATTCACCTGCTTGGTTCGCCGGAAATTAGTTTATCGAATCGATTGACGCCAACCTTCAAAACGGCAAAGGCGGAAGGGCTTTTTTATTACCTTGTCGCCACCCAAAGAACCCACTCGCGTGCGGCGTTGGCCAACCTCTTTTGGGGTGATATGGCGGAATCCAAAGCACGGGTAAATTTGAGTAAGGCACTCTCGGATCTGCGTGAACAGGTGGGCGATTATGTCACAATTGCCACGCAGACGGTGACGTTCAACACCGCCCTGCCCTATCAGCTTGATCTGGAACGCTTCCTCGCCGCCCCAACCACACGAAAAGAAGATGCCGCATTAGAGGCGTTACAAGCCCAAGTTGATCTCTATCGCGGTGATTTTTTAGAGGGTTTTTATGTGCGCCATGCACCAGAATTTGAACAATGGTTGCTGGTTGAACAGGAGCGTTTGCGCGCCACTGCGGTCCAACGTTTTTCCAACCTGGCGGCGCGCTATCAGCAAAGTGGTCATTTGCCCAACGCTATCCGCACATTGCGCCGCCTTTTAGGGCTTGAACCATGGCGCGAAGAAGTTCACCATCAACTGATGAAGCTCCTGGCGCACAATGGCGAACCCCATGCGGCGTTGCGCCAGTATGAACTGTGTCGTTTGGCGTTGGCCGATGAACTGGATGTGGAACCGGGCGCGGCGATCACACGATTTTATGCCGAGTTGCGGGCCAATGGCAAGGCAGCAGGACCGCGGGAACGCCCTGCTACATTGCCAGTTGTACATGCACCAGCGGAGATTGCACGGGAGCAAGCAAAGCCAACGCATCATCTCCCGCATCCACCCACGGAATTTGTGGGGCGTGCAGCAGAAATCAAAACATTGGTCGTGCGCTTGCGAGATCCAGCCTGCCGGCTTTTAACATTGGTGGGGCCGGGTGGCATTGGTAAAACGCGCCTTGCACTGGAAGTGGCCGGGAAATTGAGCGATCCCGAATTTGCGACATCAGCATCGACTGCACTTTTTCCCGAAGGTCTCTTCTTTGTGAGCCTGATGTCGGTTGACACCGCCGCAAGCATGATCGCGACGATAGCCGAAGCTGTCGGCTTCACTTTTTATAACAGCGCGCCGCCGCAACAACAGCTTTTTAGCTATCTAAAACCGCGCAGGCTCTTGCTGATTCTCGACAATTTTGAACACCTGCACCAAGCAGCCGGTGCGCTTGTGGCCGAATTGCTCGCGGCGGCGCCGGGGATCAAACTGCTGGTTACCTCGCGCGAAACATTACCCTTGCAGGCGGCTTATTTTCATGCGGTGCAAGGCTTGGCTTATCCAATTGCCAGCCGATTTGAAAATGCCAGGGGCGTGATTGATCACGCCCCTACCGACGGCCTCGTCACAGAAGACGCGGCCGCTGCGGATGCCGTACGCCTCTTTGCGCAAAGTGCGCAACGCCATCAGACAACCTTCGCCTTAGCGCAGAATCTTGAGCCGGTTGTCGCGATTTGCCGGTTAGTGGGCGGCCTGCCATTGGCGCTGGAATTGGCGGCGGCCTGGCTCAAAAGCTTATCCTGCGCGCAGATTGCCCAGGAACTTGAAAAAGGTGCGGCCCTGCTCCACACCAATCTGCTTGACATCCCCGAACGCCATCGCAACATGCACATGGTGTTTGAACAGACCTGGCAACGCCTGAGCGAGCAAGAGGCTAGTGTGATGCAACGGCTCGCCGTCTTTCGCGGTGGTTTTAGCTTGGCAGCCGCCGAACAGGTGGCGCAGACTTCGATCTACACGTTGGCCGCCCTGGCCGAGAAAGCGCTGATCCGGCTTGACGAAGCGGGGCGCTATCAGGTGCATGAATTATTGCGCCAGTTTGCGCAGGAAAAACTTGCGGACAATCAGGCACATGCCCGCGCAACGGCTGCGGCGCACGCTAGTTTTTTTCTCAACTTGGTTACTCAATTAAAGACAAGCTTAGCGGATCGACGCCAGCAGATGGCGCTGGCAACCATCCAGGCCGAGATTGATAACGTGCGCACGGCCTGGTTGTGGTCAATGCAACAACCAGATCTGCCCGGCATTGCTCAGGCATTGGACAGCCTCTATGAATTCTTCCTTTTCACTTGTCGCTACAGCGAAGGCAAAGAATTATTCACGACAAGCGTGACTCTGCTGGATCGCGCAACGGTCGCTGGGCAAGCACCGACGACCATTGCCACGCGCTTGGCAACCAGGGCGGCCGTCTTTGCCTATCATCTGGGTGAACATCAACAACCCAGCCAGCACTGCCAAGCCCTATTGGCCGCCGCGCGCCCCGACGAAGCCCAGCGCGATCTTGCGATTGCACATATGATCCTGGGACAGATCGCCGGCTGGCGAGGCAATCATGCAGAGGCAGAAATGCGCCTTCAGGAGAGCGTTGCCCTCTATCAAGTGCTTGGCGACCGCAGCAATATGGCTTCTGTGCTGCATGGTATGGGGGAAATGCAAGCGCACTCGGGGGCGTATCCGAAAGCTGTTCATTATGCCCAAGCTTGCCTCGAAATTGGCATACAGGTAGGCCGCGCCGATCTGATTGGCAACGCGCATTGTACACTTGGATATGCCCATAAGTCGTTGGGCCAGCCTAAACTGGCGCTTGAACATTATCAGCAGGGCCGCATTTACAGTGAAAAGACCGGTGATCGCCTGGCCTATGCGTTGGCTGTTGGCGGTGTCGGCATTGAGTTGTCCCAACTCGGCAAAAAACAGTGGACACAAGGTCTTGCATTGATCCAGCAAAGCTTGGCGATCTGTCGTGAAATCGGTCACCGTCTGCACATCACTACACGTCTCTTTTCGCTAGGTGCAGCTTACGTGCTTGGGGGGCGCTATGAAGAGGCCTTTGCCTGTGCGGAAGAGTGTATCCAAATTGCGACGGAAGCCAAATTTTCCAATGCCATGATTTGGGGTCTCTGGGTTTTGGGTGAGGGCCATTGCGCTAAGGGTGATTTTGCCCTGAGTCGGCTGCACTTACAACGCGCCATCCACATTGCGCTAGCGGGCGGTTATCATAATTTAAACCAGATTTTGATCCTCTATGTTCTGCTGCTTGAAAGAGAGGCAAGTCAGCTTGCCCCTCCGGCAGCCCTACAAAATCGCATCCATGCAGTGACGCTGGCAACCGTGGCTTTGCGGCGTCCGGCCTGGGTTGCCATGCATTGGAGAGTAGAGCAAGCGCTTGAACGTCAGAAGGCATTCCTCACTGCCGACCAGTTTGCCTCTGCCCAGGCCGTTGCAGATCATCAGTCATTGGAAGCGCTTGCCACCCAAATCCTCGCCTTGTGAAGCTAAAGTAAAATCAGCTAGAGACCAGTGGTTTTCATCGAAGCATCTTCCTGGAAGCGGACACGGCTGGCCTCGTTGACTGGAAACCCCCTGTCCGCTTCCAGGAAGATTCAGAACACCCGTTTTCAAACTGCTTTCACTTTAGATGCGGTATTTTATTTTTAATGAGCTTGTTTAAATCATCACGCCCCGGTCATGATCGTTTGATAGACTTTTTGGGTCAGCGGGCTGGGTGTGACCGCTAGCTCGCGTTGCAGAACACTGGCACAAGCCTGGTACACCTGTTTCACGTTGGCGTGATCGCCATTCTGGGCATGGATTTCCATCAATTGGCGATAGCCTGTCTCATGCAACGGATCGTACTGGAGTAAACGCTGGGCATAACGGATCGCCTGCGGATGGTCGCCGCGCTTTTTCAGCAGTGCAATCACGCTATCCAGGGCATCGATAAACTGATTTGCAAAACGTTGCCGCATGCGCATGACCCAATCCTCATAGACGTTTACCAAGAGGTCGGCACGATACAGCTTGATCGCAATTTGAAAAGCGCTGAGCGCGCCCGCGTCATCACCAACCCGCTCAGCTTGTTCAGCCTGCCGGATCGCCTGCTCAAACGCCAGGACATCCAGAGTAAACGGTGCATCATGTCGCCACTGTAATATACCCTGTTCGTCGTGCAGATAACGGTCAAATTCGGCCAGTGAACGCCGCAGACGAGTCAGTTCTGTCCGTAAGTTGGCGCGCGCTTGCACGTCATTTGTCTCAGGCCACAACAGAGAAGCCAGCGTTTCCCGCGAGTGGGCCTGGTCGCGATGCAGAAGGAAATAGGCAAGCAAGGTTCGCCCGCGCTTGGTGATGACCGTGACCGGTTGATGTGCGTAATAGAGTTGAAAGCGCCCCAATAACTGAATGTGGAGAGTTGGCATCCAGGTGCTCCTAACGCTTATCGAATGATCAATGTAGCGCCCTCCGCTACACTTTCACCTCATACAGCACGTTCAAAGGGCTTTCAAAGGGTAGGCGTTTGATATGCGTAAACCCGGCTTCGTGACAATACTCCTGTACTTTGCTCGGCGGCAGACCACAAGTGCCCAACCCTTCGCCCCCATGCGCCAACGAAACGTTCATACAATAGAGTACGCTAACGCCATAGAGCATGGCGCCAATTGGACCGATATTTTCTTCTAACTTGTCGGAACTGTTGATCTCTAGTAGTAGGTAGGTGCCGTCCGGCTTCAGAGCTTGACGGATGGCGCGCAGCGCCGCACGTGGGTTCACCATATCATGCAACACATCAAAAGTGGTAATCAGGTCATATTGGCCGGGAAGGCCTTGGGCCGCATCCAACTGTTCAAAGCGCACCCGGTCGGCTACCCCAGCTTCTTGCGCCAGTGCGCGTGCGCCCTCGAGCATGGGGTCATAAATATCGTAACCTACATAACTGGAATTGGGGAAAGCTTGGGCTAATTTGACCAGCGCCCGACCAAAGCCGCATCCGACATCGGCCACACTGGTCACGGTCGCCACTTGGGCGCCTTGTTTGAGCTTTGCCTCCACCGAGGGCACCGAGGGAATCCACACTTGCAGCAAAAAGTTTTCAAACCAGGCCGAGGTCATGCGGTCCAGCCCACACCATAAATTGTCGCCGTAGGCGGATTGGGGAACGCCACCGCCAGTCTTAAACGCCCGTGCAATCTGATCGATAGGCTCAATCGCCCCGATAAAGTCCTGGTAGAAACCACCCAAGAAGAACGGTCCAGCTTCCTGTGCCAGCACGGGTGCATGTTCCGGCGGCAGGGTGAAGGTTGCGGCGCTGGGGTCATACTCGACATAGCCGGCACAGACCATTGCGTTGAGCCACTCTTGGGTATAGCGTGCATTCACGTTGGCCTGTGTCGCCAACCCACCACTGGTGATCGGGCCGCTATACGCCATTGTTTTGAAAAGGTTGAGCCGATCGCCCAGATAGGCCATCATGGTCACTGTCGCGCTGCTGGCGTCGCTCAGCGCCTTGCCGGCAAAGGCTTCTGCTTTGGCTTGGTTAAAGGTTGATGGGTTGGTCATAGAAAATCTTCTCCTCTTTCGCTTTACATTACGCCATCATATTCATAGGGGCGTGATGAATCACTCGGTTTTACGCTCTAGAAAAGAGAGAACGGCCGTATTAAATAACGCGGGCGCTTCCATGTTAGACATATGGCCGACACCCGGTAATATGACCATGCTCGCTTGAGGCACTTGCGCGCCCAGGATATTCGTAATTTCCCGAAAAGTTGCCATATCGCGTTCACCATGAATAACGAGTGTGGGCGCCGTGATCGTGTCTAAACGCGAGTCGGCGGGTGGTTCCATTGGACGAGGCGAACCATCGTTTACCCACTGCCAGCCCGAATTTTCAGTCAGCATCTGCGCTAGGCGGGCACTAACCTTCGGGTGATCCCGGGCAGGAGCGAAGATTACATGATCAAGTAAGAGCGCATTAGCGGCTTTTCCACCTGCTGTAGATGCTCGTTCAATAATTGGTAACATCGATTGATCAAGTTCGGGTGATGAGTGACCATCCAGCAAAGGATCGGCCACGATCAGCGTGGTCGCAATTTCTGGGTAGGTCAGCGCGAAATTGATGGCAATCTCTCCGCCCATGGACAACCCAACAATGTGAGCTTGATCGATCCCCAAATAATTCAATAGCGCCTTCAAATCATCGGTATGGGCGTAAACTTCCCCAGTCGGCATTGCCGACCTACCAAAACCGCGGACATCATAGCGAACGACGCGATACTGTTGTGCAAACGCTGCGAATTGATCATCCCACATGCGGGTGTCCAGCAGGAAGCCGTGAAGGAGCACAAGTGAAGGCCCATGCCCGGCAACCTCATAATAAAGTTGGGTGTCGTTTACCTTTGCCATTCCAGTTTCAACATGCATGTCGCAAATCCTCCTGAATTATTAGAAATTATCGGAATGGACCAGTCCGCTTCTAGGAAGCTGATCCACCCAACATGGTGCGTCTCTAACTGACTTCACTTTTGTGCGAGTCATGATAATGTTTACTCACAATTCTATTTTTGGAGAACTTAATGAGTTATCACCGCAGGCAGCACATCCTTGCCAAGAATTTCTAATCCCAGTATCTCATCCACAAGGATCCATTGGATCATCATCTCCTCCGCGCCAGCGCGGGCATAAGCCAGGATCTGCTCCGTCACCTGTTCAGGACTACCGGTTATGGCGGCAAGTTGTTCACGCAAGTATGCGGCTATCTCCGTAGCGGCCAGGGGAGCAAGTCGCGCCGAAGCGCGCCGTAACCCTTGCGCCAAGCGCTCCAGTTCATCTGCGTTGCGCCAGCAAAGGACAGGCAACATGACCGTGCGTTTGACATCAGCCGGTTGCCGCCCTGCCGCCAGGAGCAGTTCGTCCAATAATTGGGAACGCGCCTGAAATATCTCGACAGACGCAACCTGGCAATTCCAGATATCGGCATAACGCGCCACCAGGGGAAGCGTGCGTTTAGGGCCGTTGCCACCGATCAGGATGGGTGTTGGGCGTTGGGGGCGGGGCAATAATTGCGCCTCGCGCAGTTGATAGAAGTTACCGGCAAAGGTAACTGGTTCTGAGTTGCGGATCAAGGCGGCGATCACGGCCACCCCTTCTTCAAGCCGAGCTAGCCGCGTCGAGATAGCGCCAAGATTGTAGCCAAACATGGCATGTTCGCGTTCCATCCAGCCCGCGCCAATGCCGAGGATCATACGCCCGCCGCTCAGGTCGTCAATCGCCATGGCCTGGCGCGCTAACAGGATTGGATCATGAAAGGAGAGTGGTGCTACCAATGTGCCAAAATGCACGGTGCGGCTGTTGCTGGCGAGATAAGCCAGTGAAACCAGCGCTTCTAAGGCCGCCATATTCGGTGGCTCCATTTGGGTTAAATGGTCGGAACGGAAGATGCCAGCGAAGCCCAGCCGTTCAATTTCAATTGTCAGTTGCTGCCAACTGGCCCAAGTCAGGCCAAAATGGCCTTCGATGGTGATGGAAAGCTGCATACGAACCCCTTTCTTCGATGATTGGCTAATTCCATAATTCGCGATCGATAGGGTTTGCAGGATTGAATAAACATATAACATATAGGCGCGAAAAAATCGCGAAATAATTGAATTTTATCGAGAAATTAATAAAGTCGTTCAGGTACAGGACAAAAATAAACCCGAAGCAGTCATGGAACCAACGCAGTCAAAAGCATTGGCCCGATACAAGGACAATGGTGCCAGCTATTGCACGGATGGGGCAACGAAATGTGAGCGAGGTTTTGACAATGCCCGGGCGGAAATCGGAAACATTTGCCAGCAGGCAGCGAATCAGTGCCAGGATACGTTCAAACTACGAACATGAAACTGGCAACGGTGGAAAAGCAGCCGAGCAGCGCGCCTGGGAAGCCAAAATCGCTGGTGGATTGCCGGGGTATGTTCCAGCCACGCCGCCGCCATCATCTACGCCAGCTAATCCACTGCCCAGCCCTACCCCGGCGTCGAGGCCCAGAGAGGGCGCGCCATGAATGCTTCGCCAGCTTGGCAAAAATCAATAACGCATGTTACGCAGACGGTGCTAGATAGGAGGATGGAACGAATTTAATAATTTCGCAGTTGCAAAAGTAAGACCCAAAACAAGGCAAGCCCAGCGCCCCCAATCAGGACGATGATCCCGACTAAGAGACCAAGAATGACGACAATTGCGCCTTTTCCGGCAGCTTTACCGCTGATCGGGCGACCGAGTTGCTGCTGATCAATGGCGAGGGTCAACAGGCGCGCATTGCGCGCATTGGCCTTAAAGGTGGCATCAAACACGTCGCCAAGCACAGGCACCAGACCGATCAGCGCTTCGAAGGTAATATTGAAGACCATGCGCAGGAGCGTCTTCCAAGGTATGCCAAAACGCATGGCTTGGATCACGATAAAGGCAGACAAGATTAGACCGGCGAAATCACCCAAGCCCGGAATCAGGCCAATTACAGCATCAAGCCCAATACGGTAGTTGATAAGCGGGACATGGATCGAGTTGTCCAGCAGCCAAGCCAAGCGCTCCACCCGAGCCAGTCTGGTCTGGCTATGCTGGTCGTTTTGGTTGAGATTAGTTGTCATGCTTATAACTTCCTGTGCGTGTGTTGCGCTGGTCCGGCGATCTTCCAAACGAGAGACCAGCCGTTGAGGGGGAAAATCTTCCAAGCTTGGTTCGTTAACCAGCGGGGTCCTGACCGCTTCCCGGAAGATCCTACGGGGCTGATTGGTGGTCAGCCGTCTTCCGGGAAGGCTTGATTCGTTCAGACACTGGTCGAAAAACCCTTCCCGGAAGATCCGTACCTTCCTAAACTTGGGGTCCCCATTTACGGCAAATACCGCGACCAGCGCTGCTCCTGGCGTTGCGGCTTGGGGTGCAGCGCCATTTCGATACAAAAATCGGCCATCGCCTTGACCACCCACTCAAAATAATGGGGCGTCAGACTATTGATATCCATATCAGGCGCGGCGTTCATAAAGTCGATGGCATAGGGCACCCCATCTTTGACGGCGAACTCGATACTGTTCATATCATAACCCAGGGCACGGTTGATCGTACGCGCATCATTGATGACGCGTTCGCCCAACTCAGGTGACAGGTGGTCGTGCTCAATCAGATAACGACGCTCGCCGGGATCGTACTTGATCGGCATGATATTCTCTTGCCCAATACAGACGCAGCGCACAAATTGATCCCACTGGATGAATTCCTGTAACACCATACAGAGGGTGCCGGTCTCGTCATAGGCTTGCCACAACTCTTCGAGGGTATTCACCTTGTAGACGTTCTTCCAACCACCGCCCCAGGCATCTTTAAGGATCGCAGGCAGCCCGACATAATTGATAATCCCTAGCCAGTCGAGTGGATATTCCAAGTTGCGCAGACTTTCGCTGATCACACCCTCCACATATTCTTTCGAGGGCAGCACAAGCGTTTTGGGCGAAGCCAGCCCCAACTTGGTGATCAGGCTGGCGCCAAAAAATTTATCATCAGCGCTCCACCAGAAAGGGTTGTTGATAATATAGGCGCCTTGGAGCATGGCATTTTTCAAATAGGTGCGATAATAGGGAACTTCATGGCTGATGCGGTCGATCAAGACGGCATACGCGCAGGGTTCATTCATGCGCGTGCCACCTAGTTTGACGTATTCTGCCACCACGCCAGCATCTCGCTGATTCACTTCCGCCAAAAACGCTGGTGGAAAGCTCCATTCGCGTCCAACGATCAGCCCAATCTTTTTGATGTCGCCCATAATAGCCTCCGCGTCGCTGATTACACTGTTTATGAGAGAATTTACGATTTACGATTTACGAAATCGTCTCGGCGGCCACGGTGCCTCTGCTTTCGGCGATGCATTATTGAAAGCAGAAGAATTTATGACGACGAGATCTCTTCGTAAATCGTAAATCGTAAATCTAATCGCCGCCTATATACATCCGCACCATCTGTTGCCAATACGGCCAGTCATGGCTCCAACCGTCCCATTCGCGTAGGGCGTTCCCGATCTGTTTGGCCCAGAGCGCCTGACTCAAGGCGCGATTGTTCGCGACATTCGGATCAGTTTGGCCAATCGCCAGGATAATATCCAAACGGCGCAAGGCATCCAACTGTGGGCCAGCGCTAAGATTGGGCACATAATGGCTGGGGGTATTGAAATAGATGTTATCATCGTAATAGCCATCGAAAAAACCGCTCATATCATACTTGCCGCTCAGCGCCAACACCCGGCCAAACAGGTGGGGATGACGAAAGGCAATATTCACCGCATGGTAAGCGCCAAAGCTGCAACCATGCGCGATCAGAAACGGATTAGCGTTTTTGGTGCGGCTTAAAGGGAGCACTTCGTTGAGGATGTAGTCTTCATATTGCAAGTGGCGGATGATGCGCCCAGATGGATGCGCCCAACGGCAATAGAAGCTTTCAGCATCAACGCTATCCAAGCAATAGAGTTGAAACCAACCTTTTTCCAGAAAATCACCCAGTGCGGCCACCATGCCCCGGTCTTCGTATTCATAAAAACGCCCCTGGCTGGTGGGAAAGACCAAGACGGGCGCCCCGGCATGGCCGTGGATCAGCAATTCCATGTCGCGATTCAGGCGCGGGCTATACCAGCGGTGATGTTCTCTGTGCATTGATTTGTGCACTGTCGATCATTATCAAGCAAATAGTGAATAGTGAATAGTGAATAGTGAATAGTGAATAGTGAATAGTGAATAGTGAATAGTGAATAGTGAATAGTGAATAGTGAATAGTGAATAGTGAATAATTAGGTCATTTCAATGAAATAAGGATCCAGCGTTTGCCGAACAAAATCATGCGTAGGTGCATGCTTTTAGCCGCACGTGCTGCGTATACCCCAATGGTGCGGCTACAAGCACGCACCTACTGGATCCTTTATGCTTTGATCGCGCCTAAGCAATTAATTATTAATTGCTAAGGACAGGATACGCCGACCGTTAACGATTAATTATTTGGATTTTCCTACGCTACCACAACGACGCTATGGCTCTGCTCATAGCCACTCTCCTGGCGCAGCGGATTTTCGGGATCTGGCTGCCAGACAGCCGGTGTGTAAGGCCCGGTATCGATCCAGAAGCGATAGGTATGGTTGCCTCGCTCTAAAAAAACGATAATTTGCCACCAACCACAGGATAAGCGCTGCAAAGGCAATTGACCAGGTTGCCAACGATTAAAAGAGCCAAGCAAACTCACCGCAGTGGCTTGAGGGGCATAATAGCCAAAATAGATGGCTTGCGCATTGCCGCCTGTGCGCTGATTGGCCAGAGCAGATACTGTACCTTGATCCAGCCAATTTTGCAACTCATCTGGGTGGATCAAAGTGGCGCTTTGCGGCAGATCGGCCAGGATGCCATTGGGGGTGCGCAAAGCGGCGGCCACGGCTTGGGTGGGCTGGAGGATACCATGCCCCGTTTGGGCAACCGATTGTGGAAAAAACGGCAGTGCGGTGGCCAGCAGAAACGCGCGGGCCTCGGCCACCGTCAAATTGGGATTCGCTTCAAACATTTGAGCCGCCACACCCGAGACTTGGGCCACAGCGACACTGGTGCCATCGACGTGCTGATAATAGGGATGCACCCACTTGTGGGCATTCATGCCTTTACACACCGCCTGCCACGTTGCTTGTAGCCAGGTCGGCTCGGCATCCTCGTCGTCTGGCGCGGTCACGAAGGGTGCCTGTTCATACTGCGCCAGCAAAATAGCGCGTAGCTCACCAATCGCCACGGTTTCGCGAAAAACTGGACTCAGTGGCAAGATCGGCGAAGGCAGCCAACGGACAGGCGCCAGGAGTTCTGGTTTATGCACAGTACCATGCGCCCCGATCACCACGCCATAGTTATGGGGGTAGAGGGTCAACCGGGCGCGTTCGGCGGGCACGTTTGGCGACCATGACCGGTTGGCATCGTCATAACCGCCGACGGTGATCACCGAAGGCGCCTGCGCAGGCGCTAATAGTTCAGGCCGGCCGCGATTGCCCGCGGCCGCAGCAATCAGGACACCTTTGGCGCTCAATGCTTCGGCGGCTTGGCAAACGGCATTATTTTGCCAGGTTTCCGGCACGTCACCCCCCACGCTGATATTGAGGACACGCACGTTGTAGCGGCGCCACTGGTCATCGTGCAGCAGCCATTCTAAGCCGCGTAAAATGTCTTCTTCGGGAATCCGGCCACCACCGCGCCCGATCTTAATCGCCAAAATGTTGGATTGCGGGGCGTAACCGCGAAAATGGCCATTGCTTAACAAACCGTTGCCAGCCGCCAACACTGTGGTCATCTGGCCATGCCAGCTATCTGGATCGCCATCCCAGAGGGCGCGCTGATCGAGACCGGTGCGTTGGCGGTTGTGGGTCAAATCTACATATTGCACCAAACGTGAGCCGGCTTGGTGCAGCCTGGTCTGCCATTCGTCCGGTGTCAAGCGGGCCCATTCTGGCATGGGTTCTGGCCAAGTTGGTGCGCGGCTTAAATCGGGATGCGGATAATAACCACTATCCAAAAAGGCAATCGTAACACCCCGGCCACTAAAGGTCGCGTAATCGGGTAAACGCTCCGGTTGACTGAGGACGGTTTCTTCGACTCTGTGGTAGTAGGGGAAAGTAGTCGGCGGATTGGTTGTGGTGTGCAGCGAGGTGGGGCTGCGCTGCGCGATCAAGTGCGCGGTATATTCGAGGGCACAGCTAGGGCAAAGGCCAACTTGTGGGTTCCAATTCGGCTTGGTCTGCCGGATCAGTTGCACAATTGGTGCCCGTAATTCGCGGCTCTTGGCCAGCAATTGGGCATCAACTTGTCTGCCACACAGTGGACAAACGCTCAAGTTTCACTCCTGCGCGGTTTGTTGAACTTGATCCCAGTCCACACCGAAGCCAAAGCCCGGCGCTTTTTGATTGGGGTTGCGAAATTCCAGGATCAGTTCAAACTCTTGCCGTTCGAGTAGTTCTGGTTTATCGGTAAGCCCCAGTGTCAATTCGGCCACGACACGATAGATGGCGCCGGGCGTTGGGTTGCGCATGTGCAATGTGGTCTCGATCCGCTGCTCGGCATGCGCCATCATATAGACACTGGTGTTCTCGCTGCCGTCTGGGTTATAGACAATGATCTCGACATTCGGATGTTGGTCTTGCACGGCTGTCAACCAGGCTCGCGTCCAGATCCGTTTTAAGTCTGGGTAAGGATAGAGAACAACCCGCTCAAAACGGAGCGGTTCATCGGGTTGAAAAAGTGATATTTCCATCGTGTGTTCTGGCCTTAGGGTAAATGTACGATGTACGATTTTTGATGGACGAAGTTGCTTCGCTTACGATATCTCATAAATCGTCAATCTAAAAGCGTAAATCAAAGGCGGGAAGGCGTGGGAGTCGAACCCACCGCAGCCGGCTCAACGCCACCTGCCACTGATTTTGAAGACCAGGGCAACCACCGGGCCACATGCCCCCCCATGCATATTGTACTGGATTCAAAGAGAGAGAGCAAAGCGTCAGATCGGTTGCGCAATTCATGCCGGCTATGCCAAGTTGTCCAAGCAATCGTCAGGTGGTACACTTTCGGTGACATCGAATTGGCTGCTCCCTGATAAACCCAATAGAAGGCAGAATCAACCATGACAACAGCAAAAGAACAACGGACTCATGCGGACAAACTGCAAGCACTAGTGACGACTATTTTTGCCCATTGCGCCATGGAGCCAGCCGACGCGGCGCGGCTGGCCGACTCGTTGGTCTTTGCCGATCTGAGTGGCGTCCATTCGCACGGCGTTTTGCGCGTGCCGGAGTATGTGAAAAAGTTGACGACGGGCGGCGTAGATCCCAAGGGTCAGCCCCAAATTGTGCATGACAGCGGCGCCTGCCTGGTGGTGGACGGTGGCAACAGTATGGGGCAAATTGGCACTACCTTCGCCATGCAGCAGGCAATTGAGCGGGCGAAGACTTTGGGCATTGGCGTCGTCGCCATCCGCGGCAGCAACCATTGCGGCGCGCTGGCCTATTTTACGCGCATGGCGCTGGAAGCTGACATGATTGGTATTGCCACCACCAACGCACTGCCGACAATGGCTCCGTGGGGTGGCGCCGAACGTATTCTCGGCATCAATCCGCTCTCCTTTGCGATTCCCGCCGACGCGCAAGAGCCGATTGTCTATGATGCGGCCTTTAGTGGCTCATCGCATGGCAAACTGCGCGTCTATCAGCAAAAGGGTCTCACCTTGCCAGAAGGCTGGGCGCTTGACCGCGCAGGCCGACCTACCGTTGACCCCGCGCAGGCGATTGAAGGCTTGTTAGCACCGATTGGCGGCTTCAAGGGCGCAGGCTTGGCGATGATCATGGGCATTTTATCGTCCATGCTCTCTGGTGCGGCCTATGGCACCGAACTCGGCAGCCTCGAAACTGGCCCCAAACCCGGTGCAGATGGACATTTTGTGATGGCGCTCCGGGTGGGCGCCTTTGAAGAAGTGGGGCGCTTTAAGGCGCGCGTAGACCAAGCCATCGATCAAGTCCACAGCACCGAACTGGCGCCGGGCTTTGATCGCACCTACGCACCGGGCGAAATGGAAGCGCGCAATCGGGCGAACTATCGCCAGCACGGCATTCCGCTCAACCTGGTCACGTTGGCCGATTTACGGCAGGCGGCCCAGCAGGTTGGCCTGACGGATCTTCAACTACTTGTGTGAGAATTAGCCTTCCATAGACTATCCGTGCAAAGCAAAATGTAAACGAATTGACATCTAGCAAACCACGCGTTATGCTAGTTTATAAGCTATGCACTGTAATGATAATGCATTCAAGCAGCGGGGCTAAACAATTAATGGGATGGCATTCTGGGCGCATGGGCTGAATCTGATGAAACGCCATTGTCATTTCTCCCCAATCGCCATCCTTAATTATCAGCATCATTAACGATATTATGACTAACTTATCAGATTTCCACGGCCCCAATGCGGGTTATGTCTTAGAACTATACGAACGCTATCGCCAGGACCCCAAATCGGTGGACGCGGCCACGCGCACCTATTTTGAAGATTGGCAACCAATCGCGCCCGAAAGCCATGTAAATGGGGCCGCCCCACCTATGCCGAGCCTGGAAACCCAGCTTGACATGAACAAGGTCGCCAGCGCGGTCAATCTGGCCCAAGCGATCCGTGAATACGGCCATCTGGCGGCGCGTCTCGATCCACTGGGCACACCGCCGCCCGACGATCCATCACTCGCTCCGGCTTATTATGGCATTTCGGACGACGATTTGCGCCGCTTGCCGGCCAGCATCATTGGTGGCCCGCTGGCCGAGCAGACCGAGACGGCTTGGGAGGCGATTCAAAGGCTGCGCCAAGTCTACTCGACTAGCACGGGTTATGATTATGACCATGTGCGTAGCTCCGAAGAGCGCGAATGGTTGCGCCACGCCGCCGAGTCTGGCGCATTCCGGCCACCACAAGTCCCAATGGACGCCGTCAAACTCCTGGAGCGTTTGACGCAGGTAGAAACGTTTGAACAGTTTTTGCAACGCTCCTTTCCTGGCAAGACCCGCTTCTCGATTGAAGGGCTGGACATGATGGTGCCCATGCTCGACGAAATCATCGCCGAGTGTGTCGATGTCGGCGTCTATAAAATTTTGATTGGCATGGCGCACCGTGGCCGGCTCAATGTCTTGGCCCATGTGCTGCAAAAACCCTATCACCAAATGCTGGTTGAGTTCAAAGACCCCACCAGCACCAGCTATTACACCCAACTCAGCGCGCTGGGTTACACCGGTGATGTTAAATATCACAGCGGGGCCGATCGATCCTTGCCCCAAACGGATACAGAAGTTGACCTGGTGGTGCGCCTGGCGCCGAACCCCAGCCACCTGGAGCATGTAAACCCGATTGTCGAAGGCATGGCGCGTGCCGCCGGCACCGAGACCGACCAACCGGGGCCAGCCCGCTTCGATCCGCATCAGACCTTGCCTATTCTCATTCACGGGGATGCCTCATTTCCAGGCCAGGGCATTGTAGCCGAAACTTTGAATATGTCGCGGCTAGAAGGATACAGCGCGGGCGGCACAATTCACATTATTGCCAATAACCAAGTCGGCTTCACGACCGATCCGCAAGATGAACGCAGCACCTTGTATGCCAGCGATCTGGCCAAAGGCTTCAAAATTCCGATTGTCCACGTCAATGCGGACGACGCGCTGGCTTGTATCGAGGCGGCGCGCCTGGCGACGGCTTACTGTAATAAATTTGAAAAAGACTTTCTGATCGATCTGATCGGTTACCGGCGCTATGGGCACAATGAAGGGGACGAACCACGCTTCACGCAGCCCAAAATGTATGCCCTGATTGACGCCCATCCCACGGTGCGCAAACAATTGGCCGATCAATTAATCGCCGAAGGTGTACTTGACGCGGCGATGCCCGACCAGTTGGTCCAGCAGCAGATGGATGAACTGCAAGCGATCCTGAACAGCCTAACCCCCGACGAAAAATTACCCTTAGAGATTAAGCCGCCGCCACCGGGCGCAGCGCGCAAGGTGCATACGGCCGTGCCAGCCGAAACCCTGCACGCCTTGCATCAGGCGCTGATCCAGACGCCAGCGGGCTTCACGGTGCATCCGCGTCTGCAACGCGTGCGCCAGCGCAGTGTCAACGCCTTGGATCAACTGGACGAAGCGACAATCGATTGGGGGACCGCCGAACAATTGGCGCTGGCCTCGATTTTGGCCCAAGGCACGGCGATCCGGTTGACGGGTGAAGATGTGCTACGCGGGACGTTTAGCCACCGTCACGCCGTCCTGTTTGATGCCCACACTGGCAAAGCCTATACACCTTTACAAAATTTGCCCCAAGCGCGCGCCGCCTTTGAAGTGTATAACAGTCCGCTCACCGAGGCAGCCGTGATTGGCTTTGAATATGGCTATAATATTGAACGCCCAGATCGCTTGGTGATCTGGGAAGCGCAATATGGCGACTTTGCCAACACAGCCCAGGCGATCATCGATGAGTTTGTCGTCTCTGGTTTTGCGAAATGGGAGCAGACCCCTTCGCTGGTGCTGCTCTTGCCGCATGGCTACGAAGGCCAGGGGCCCGACCATGCCAGCGGACGCCCAGAGCGCTTTCTGCAATCCGCCGCCGAAGTCAATATGCGGATTGCCAACCCGACTACGGCCGCCCAATATTTTCATCTATTGCGGCGGCAAGCAGCCTTGTTAACCACCGACCCGCTACCGCTGATTGTGATGACGCCCAAGAGCCTGTTGCGCCATCCACTCGCTTTGTCGACATTGCGCAATCTGACCGAAGGTAAGTGGCAGCCGGTGATTGATGATGCGGTAGCCGCCCAAAATCCAGCAGAAATTCGCCGGTTAATTCTGTGTAGCGGCAAAGTTTATGTGGATTTGGTGACAAACGAGTTGCGCAACCAACGACCGTGGATCGCGATTGCCCGCGTCGAGCAGCTTTATCCTTTCCCAGCGGATCATTTGGATGCACTGTTCAAGCGCTACCCGAACTTGCAAGAGGTCTGCTGGGTGCAAGAAGAGCCGCGTAACATGGGGGCATGGCCGGCTGGCCGCCCACAACTCAACTATATTATCGACCAGGGGCATTATTCATTTGCCCTGCGCTATGTGGGGCGACCACGGCGCGCCAGCCCGGCCGAAGGATCAGCCACCTGGCATCAGATCAATCAGGCAGAAATTGTGAAACAGGCATTTGCAGAAATAGAGAAGTAGGAAATAAGAAGTAGGAAATAAGAAGTAGGAAGTAGGAAGTAGGAAGTCAGAAGCCACGCATACTCCCTACTCCCTACTCCCTACTCCCTACTCCCTACTTCCTTTGTCAATCAAAGACGGAGAGCAGAACCAATGGCAACGCAAATTAAAGTCCCTGACATGGGTGAATCGGTGGTAGAAGCCACTGTCGCACGCTGGATGAAAAATGAAGGCGACGCCGTAAAAGCCGGTGAAGCCGTCGTGGAATTGGAAACCGACAAGGTGAATCTGGAAGTCGCCGCCGAAAAGGATGGGGTTTTGCACGGGATTCAACACCCCGCCGGCGATGACGTTAAGATCGGTGATGTATTGGCAACAATTGATGAAGCCGATGCCAGTGCCGTTGCCCCCAAAGCGGCAGCGCAAACCAATGGCACACCGCCCGCTGCGCCAGTGACGCCCCAACCCGCCCCAACCGGCAAAAAGGAGGAAGGCTTCGCCGCCGAACCAACGGGGAATCCGCCGACACCAGTCCTCGCGCCAGAGGAGCGCGTGACACCCGTGGCCAAACGCCTGGCCGCTGAACAAGGCATCGATCTGGCCGCCGTTAGCGGCGCAGGCCCTGGTGGTCGCGTGACCAAGCAGGACGTTGAAAGTTATCTACGCACCCAACATCCCGAAGAAAAACCAGCGCCTGTCGCACCACCAGCCGCAACGCCGGTGCGGCCAGCGCCTGCCGCCAGCAGTCAATCAAGCGCGGATCCGCGCGGCGAAACCCGCGTTCGCATGTCACGCCGCCGCCGCACGATTGCCGAACGCCTGGTGCAAGCGCAACAGACCGCAGCGATGCTGACGACCTTTAACGAGATCGACATGAGCGCCGTCATGGATATCCGCAAGCGACGCAATGAGCAATTTGAGAAGCGCAACGGCATCAAAGTCGGGTTTATGTCCTTCTTTGTCAAGGCCAGCATTGGGGCGCTGAAGGCATATCCCCCGATCAATGCCGAAATTCAAGAGAATGACATTGTGCTTAAGCAATATTATGACATTGGGATGGCGATTGGCGCTGAAGAAGGGCTGGTAGTGCCTGTCTTGCGCAATGCGGATCAGTTGTCGTTTGCTGGCATTGAAAAGGCGATCAAGGGGTTTGTAAAAAAGTCGCAAGATGGCGCGCTTTCGATTGAAGACTTGCGCGGCGGCACCTTTACGATCACCAACGGTGGCGTCTTCGGTTCGCTGCTCAGTACGCCGATTCTCAACCCACCCCAAGTTGCGATCCTGGGTCTGCACAAGATCGAAGAGCGACCGATCGCGCTCAACGGCCAGGTCGTCATCCGTCCGATGATGTACGTGGCGCTCAGCTATGATCATCGGATTGTGGATGGCAGCGAGGCCGTGCGCTTTTTGGTCAAGATTAAAGAGTTGATCGAAGACCCGGAAGTCTTGCTGTTGGAGGGGTGAATGCTGAGCCGCTAGCGAAAACTTGTTCGACAGCTATATGTGGATGGGATATAATCAATATAGGTTTGCGTGCTTGCATTTTTGTGTAATGAGGAATCACTTATCTTCCAATAATTTTGCGATAGATTGATGCTGTCCTAGAATAAGTAGGTGAGTAATCTTCTGATGAGCACTATTGTAGATACTCACGCCGATCTGCGCCGCCACGTGCGCAACCTATGCGCCAACTTTCCCAACACCTATTGGCAACAAATTGACGCCGAAAACGCCTATCCGGAGGCCTTTGTCCAAGCGATGACGGACGCCGGTTATCTGGCCGCGCTGATCCCCGAAGTCTACGGTGGTGGTGAGAGTACACTCACCGAGGCATCGATTATTCTGGAAGAGATCAACCACAGCGGTGGCAATGCGGCCGTCTGTCATGCCCAGATGTACATGATGGGCACCCTGTTGCGCCACGGTTCGCCGGAACAGAAAGCACAATATTTGCCGCCGATTGCCACCGGCAAATTACGGCTGCAAGCCTTTGGCGTCACCGAACCAGACGCCGGCAGCGACACCACCCGCATCCGCACCGCGGCCGTGCGCCAGGGTGACCACTACCGGATCAACGGTCAGAAAATTTGGACGTCGCGTGTCGCCCACTCCGATTTAATGTTGTTGCTGGCGCGTACCACGCCGCTGGAACAAGTTAAAAAACGCACGCATGGGCTCTCGATTTTTCTCGTCGATTTGCGCACGGCCGTTGGCAACGGCATAACCATTCAGCCGATTCCGACGATGATCAATCACCACACGGCGCAGGTTTTCTTTGATAATTTACAGGTGCCGGCCGAAAACCGAATTGGCGAAGAAGGCCAGGGCTTTCGTTATCTGTTAGACAGCCTGAACGCTGAACGCATTCTGATCGCCGCCGAATGTATTGGAGATGGTCACTGGTTTATCGAGCGAGCGACAAACTATGCCAACGAGCGGGTTGTCTTCGACCGGCCGATTGGTCAAAATCAAGGTGTGCAATTTCCGATCGCCAGAGCCTATGTCAATTTACGCGCCGCAGACTTGATGCGCTTCCAGGCGGCGACGCTGTTTGAAGCGGGTCAACCCTGTGGTGCGGAGGCAAATATGGCTAAATTGCTGGCCGCCGATGCGGCCTGGGAAGCGGCCAATGTTGCGCTGCAAACTTTCGGGGGTTTTGGTTTCGCCCGTGAATATGATATTGAACGTAAATTTCGCGAGACCCGCCTCTATCAAGTAGCCCCCGTCTCTACCAACCTCATATTATCACATATCGCTCAGCATGAGCTGGGCTTACCCCGCTCTTATTAACGGATGTTACGCAGTTCCCGTGTAGGATGGGTCAGCCGCTCCACCTGAACGGTCAACCAACGCTCGTGCTGCGGCTGACCCATCCTACGCCACTATGCCACTTATAGAGCAATCAAATAAACGCTATACAATTGAGGAGCAGGCACGCCTTCTTGCCGCGCCCAAGCGGCTCCCGAGCCGCACCAGGCGTGCTCCCTGCTCAATTCTATGACTTTTAAATGATTTGTCTATTAGCCGAAGAATTTGATATTGTAGCACACCAACCTTCGCCTATTTCTACTAATGTAAGCGGGTCCAGATGATATAAGCCACCAGATGCAGCAATAGACTCAGCAACAATATTCCTGTAAACAATGGCTTACGCGTCTTATGATGAAAGACCAGCCGGCCCGCCCAACCACCGACAAAACCACCAAGCAAGGCCAAGCTATGCAACACCAGTTCTGGCACTCGCCAACCCTGGTGCCCCGCCTGCCACTTGTCGAAGCCGTAATAGATAAACGTAACCCCGCTCCAAAAGACCAACCAGGTGAGATACCAGTTCACCTGAAACGCTGTAAAGGCCAGATAAGCCAGTGCGCCGGCGACAATCCATAAGAAAATGAGGATGACAAAGTGCGTTCTACTGGTGCGATTCATGGATAACCGGTTGCCTTTGTGGTTTAGCGTTGATCGAGGTGGGTTTTATCAACAAGTGTACTACACAACCCCGTAGCCCCACTCTTTTAACCGATTGCGCAACGTTTTCTCGCGGTTCGCTGTAACCACTAGCGTCTTTGGATCAATCGCGTGGCAGAATTTACCTAAAGTGGGGTCAGCCAATATCTGTTGCACCAATTCTGCCGAATGCGCTTTGATGTAAACCGCCTGGGCGCCGCGGGTGAACGCGCGGCTGTTCGTCTTCACCTGTTCTAGCCAGGCATTGACTTCGCTGGGTAATGGCCCGGCGTTGCATTCCGCCAGAAAATTCGTCAGCGCGATAAAATCATTTCCCTCTTCCAAAGCTGTCAACAAAAGCTGGGTATCCAAATGGTAACAATGATTGCCCCCATCTTGGGCAATTTGCAACAATTGGCTGTGGAGGTTTGGTGTCAGTGCCGCCGGATCACGCAGGGTGACAGACCGGTCTGCGGCGATGGTAAAAAGCGGTTCGTCAACGGGGCGACGATGTTCGTAGGTGCTAGCCTGCCCCAGCAAATAGGCGCCCAGCTTGTTGATGCGAAAATACTTCAGACCATCATAACGGCTGTAATAGGCTTCGTCATGATAATAAGCTTCAGCAGGGAACTCAGCCTGCTCTGGATCAAGATAAAGCAGATCGAGCACCCCAATCGTACCTAGATATTCCCACAACACAGCATTGACATAGAGCCCTTTTGTCAAGCGCCAACGGCTGTTCGCATCTGCCCAGCCGTGATAGGCCACCTCGCGACCATAGCCGACATAGAGCTTCTGTTCGCGCCCTTCTTCCAGGTCAAAATCAAAGTGCCAGATCACCAGCGCCCGGTAAAATTCTTCGATAGAGATCCAGACATTGACCGGGCACCAGGAGAGCGCTTCGACAATTGCCGCCCGCCGTGTCCCCGGTTTGGACAAGCGAATATTTTTGGATTTTTGACCGCGAATCGCGTCAATCCGGGTTAATTCGTCAAACGAGCCCTGATTTGTCCACCTTTCAAAGGCTTCTAACAAAATTTCTGGGTTTTGCGCCTGGAGAAATGCTTTGCCATGGTCAGTTACCTGGCCGCCTCCAAACCGGGACGCCAAGCCGGCATCCTGCGTGAAAATGTTGAGGCCAAACGGGCGGTAGGTCTCTTCTAACTGAGGCTTGTTGGCGTGCGGAAAAAAGTCACCCAACAACAGACGATCCAGCAGCTTTTGTAGACTAGCAGCCGTCAGCTTATACGAGGACGAACTGAGCGTAAGCTGATTCTGATCCAGCAGGCGCAGATAGATCGCGAGATCATGCAACCCGGCTTCTTCGGTGTCCGCATGCAGCAAAGGCTGCGGCTCATCAAAACTAACGGCCAACTTAGGTGCTTCGACCAGGCCCGTCACTTGAAAGCGTTCTGCTGGCGGGACCAGGTCAGCCAGCAACGGCATGAGGTCCGTAGGAATCTGATTGTTATAGACAAAGAGATCCCACAAAATCGGTTCGCGCGTCCAATACCAATCAGACTTGGGTCGTTCTGGCAACGCGCCATATTGGACCACAAAGGCATTGGCATGAAACGTGCCATCGTCGTGATAAGCCGCGGCCACCGCCTTCTGCGCCAATGCATCTAAGCGCGTCCAATGGCTGCGTAACTTGGCGGGGCTCAACAATTCGTCCAGCAAAAAAACCACCATCTGATCCTTGCGGGTAAGTTTGCTGGGTGCTTTGAGAAGCTGCAATAGCTTCTTCAAATCATCATTGGTATAGTCATAGAAGATGTCAAAAAGTTTCATGATGTTACACCCTAAGCATGGCAGACGCGAATAAACGCGGATCGGCACTGATTTTGTTTTAATCCGCGCCGATCCGCGTTTATCCGCGTCCAATCTCTTGTTCTTCCGTTTCCGAGAAAGCCGCCTTCAATGCGGCATTCATCATGGCATCATAGGCTGGCCCCAGGAGTTGTTCTAAATTTTCGGCCAAAAAGGTTGGTTGGCCCAAGCGTTGCAACACGGGGCGCGGCGTCAAGGGCGGCTTGATGTTCGTGGGGAATTGGGCCATGCCTTGGCCCATCGTCCAGAAGTGATCCAACGTCGCGTCCAGTGGCGTCGCCGTTTCGTCTGGCCCATAGGTCGCCCCAGTTTCGGCCAGTTGCACTGCTTCGCCGGCGCTGCGACGGGCGCGCAAAGCGTCCATCACCTGTTCCTGGCTGCGCCCGCGCAACCGGAAGAGCAAAAACGGATCTTCATCAAATTGTTCGCCCAAAATATAATGGGTAGCGGCAACATGTTTGCACGGATTGGCTGGGTCGGGGCATGTACAATTGGTGACCAAATCGGCGCGCGTGGCGGGAAAGAGACTGACACCTGCGGCAGCAAAGGCTTCCTCAATCTGTTGCGGCATCTCACCGGCCAGCAACTGCGCCGTAAAAATCGCCCGTTCCGCCAAAACGTCAGTCACGGCGTTCCACTGCGTCTCGCTCAACGGTTGCAACTGAATCGTCACTTTATACGGCGTGGCGCGTGAGCCTTGCACCTTGGCGAGCAGCCCATCCTGCTTTTCTTCGATCGCAAGCACCTGACCACTGCGCGCATACGCCCGCCCGCGGCGCAACCGTCCCGCATCGACCAATTGTTCCAACGCCTTGATCCAACGCGCCGCCCACCAATTTTTCACAAACTCCCCACGTTTGCTGTGCGCCTTAATTCCCTGATCCGTCTCGATCGGCTTGGTCGGTTTGTAATATTCGTAGTCTTGGTCGCTCAAGATAAATTCTCCGGTGATCGGTAAAGGGTAAACGGTAAGTTGTAAAGGGTAATTGCGGGTCACCGATCACCACTCACGAATTACCGCTTACCACTTACCCTTTACGCCAACATCTCACGCCGCAACGCCACCATCGCGCGCAACTCATTCGTCGACATTTCGGTCAGCCAATGCTCACCGCTGCCGACGACGCTTTCGGCCAGGGCTTTTTTACTTTCGATCATGTCGTCGATCTTTTCTTCCAACGTGCCCACGCAGACAAATTTATGCACCTGCACGTTGCGCTGTTGACCAATGCGAAAAGCGCGGTCGGTGGCCTGGTTTTCCACGGCTGGGTTCCACCAGCGGTCAAAATGAAAGACGTGGTTGGCGCGCGTCAAATTCAAGCCCGTGCCGCCGGCTTTGAGTGACAGGATAAAGATCGGTGGGCCATCCGGGTCTTCCTGGAAACGCTCGATCATGGTTGTCCGTTGCCGCGTGGGGGTGCCGCCATGCAAAAACTGGGTGGGGACACTGAGGCGTTGTTGCAGATAACTGCGTAATAACTGGCCCATCTCGGCAAATTGTGTGAAGATCAATGTGCGGTCGTTCACAGCCATAATCTCTTCCAGCATCTCCACCAGACGTTCTAGTTTGCCACTGCGCGTCTCCTCGCCATTGGGCGTGTAACCGTCGCCAATTTGGTGCAAAAATTGCGCCGGGTGGTTGCAAATTTGTTTTAACTTCATTAACATTGCCAACACCTGGCCACGGCGTTGTAGATCATCTTCGGTGCTCTCAATTTGTTGCAACGCCTCACGCACCACCGCTTCATAGAGCGTGGCCTGTTCGGGCGACAAATGACAATAGACCTTGGTCTCCTGTTTTTCCGGCAGATCCTGAATCACCGTTGGATCAGTCTTGACCCGGCGCAGGATAAAGGGCGCCACTAATTTGCGCAACTGTTGGGCAGCCTCGGCATTTTCGTAACGTTCGATGGGCAGGGCAAACCGCTGGCGAAACGTTTGGCGCGACCCCAGATAGCCTGGGTTGAGAAAATGCATGATCGACCAGAGTTCAGAGAGCCGATTTTCCACCGGCGTCCCCGTCAACGCCAAGCGGAAGGTGGCGGGCAATTGGCGCAGGGCGCGCGCCTGTTTGGTTTCGGCATTTTTGATATTTTGCGCCTCATCCAAAATCACACCAAACCAATCCACTTGGTTCAACGTCTCTTCGTCACGCCGCACCAACGGATAACTGGTAAGCACAATATCGGTCTGCTTCACCTGTTCAATAAACGCTTCGCCGCGCAATCGGTGCATGCCTTGGTGGACAAACGCAGTTAGATCAGGGGCAAAGCGATCAATCTCTTTGGCCCAGTTGGTGACCACTGAAGTCGGCGCGACGAGCAACACCGGCCCCGGCAAGTGACCTTGCAGCTCCTTTTCGCGCAATAACATCGCCAATGTCTGGATCGTCTTGCCCAAACCCATGTCGTCGGCCAGGCAAGCGCCCATGTTCCAGCGGCGCAAGAAATCCAGCCAGGAGTAACCGTACTGTTGATACGGGCGCAGCTGCGCGTGCAACGTCGCCGGTTGCGGCAAAACTGTCAGCGGCTCATTCTGGGTAAAACGCGCCATCCAATCGGCCAACCAGCCTTCATATTGCACTTCGTCGATGTTGAGACCATCGATATTTTCGGCGCTCAACCCGAGCCGCAGCGCCTCTTGTAAGTCTACTTCGGCTTCCGGTTCGTGTTTATTCCAAAAACGAATGGCCGCCTCGATCTGCGCGGGGTCCAGTTGCACCCATTGCCCGCGAATCTGCACCAGCGGCGATTTCAAGGCGACTAAGGCGTCAAATTCAGCGCGCGTCAGCGTGGTGTCGCCCAGCGAAAGCTCCCAGCGGTAGCTGACCAACTTTTCCAAATTCAGCCCGCCGGCCGCGACCGAATCCACGCGCGCGCCTTTGCGCCCTTGCATATGCAGCCGCACGCCCAACCGCGTGCCAGGTTTATTCCACCAGGGCGGCACCAACACGCCAAAACCGCTCTCTTCCAGCAGCGATGCAGCGGTGCGCAAAAAGGCAAAGGCTTCGTCGGCAGACAAAGGCAGCGTGGTTGGGCGCGCGCTTTGCAAACTGCGCCGCAAAGGTTCAAACAGGCGGGCCGCATACCCCAAACCAGCCAACAATTTCTCTTGGGGCTGTTCAAAACGGCGACCAAGCGCCGTCAGGTCATTGCCACGGCTTTGCCATACTTGTTCAGCGGGCACCAACAGACTGGGGTCATCGCGTGCTTGCAAAAGAAAGTGAAGCACCCAAGCGTCGGTGGCTTGTGCGCTCACCTGCTGTTGTGGCGCTTCCAGCCGCAACGCAATCCGAAAATGGCGATCACCAGCCATGTGTAAATTACGCAGCCAGGCGCGCATACTCGTTTGTAACCGTTGCAATGGCGCTGTAGCACTCGGGATGGTTGGCTCGGTGAGGAACAGGGCGCGCAACCACTGATAAACCGGCTCGGTTTGGCGAAAGGTGAAGCTCGGTTGACCAGCTTGACTCCACTGGCGCGCCAGCGCGTCGGTCATTGTGTTGAGAAACGTATCCAGTAGCCAGCGCGGCAGCGACGCCTCAACACCTTCCTGTACTTCGGCGCGACAGACCGGTGGCATGGCCGTCAGCAGGCGCGCCAGCCGGGGGCCATCGCGCGGGCCATCCAATACCGGCTGCCAGCGCGCTTGAACCTGTTTGGCGTCCACTTGACTAAGCGTTGGCAGCACCTTTTGTTGGGCCAGACTTTCCAAGACCAGATTCGTGGCCACTGCCCAGTAGCGGCAATCATCGCCCAGCCGCAGATGGTGGGGTAGATCCTGGGCGCTGGGCAGCTTCATCAATAGTGCCAACGCTGTGGCGGGCGTCAACCATAGACCGGGAATTTGCCAAGCCGCCAGCGTAGGTGAGCGCGCATCTACCGCCCAGTCATGCAGCAGGTGGGGCGAAGGTAGCGGTCCCCATTGGGTCGTGGGCACCAACAGCGTGACCTGGCCAGTTTTCCCTGTGGTAATCACGCCCGTCAATTGGTGTAATAGTTGGTGAATTGTTTTGTCGTCGGCGCAGAATGGATGCAATGGCGGTTTGCGGCCGCGCCGCTCTACTTTAGTGGGCGTAAAGCTGGCGCTCTCCGCCCAAAGCAATACACCACCCATTTCTGCCGGCGTCGCCGGCGGTTGCCAGTGGACATGAAGAACGTACATCGCTCACCCCGTGAAACGTAAAGATAACTTCTTTCACCTGATTATAATGCACGTTGTCAAGATTGTTCATGTCAGAGGGTGCGTCCCGATTTGGGCGGTTTTAGCGCGGGGATAAATCCCGCGGCTGACAGCAACAAGTCGCCGCAGCGACTGGGATTCCAGTGCCTGAGGGCACTTCCTTCGCTCTGCGGCGGGATTTATCCCCGCGCCCCATTGCCATGCCCCGAGGAAATCTTCGGTTGACGGCCATCCTGTCCAGTGCTAGACTTTGATCTATATCCAACCCAAATCAAAATAGAACAACAGGAACACCATGAAAATCACCAACGTCAAAACCTTTTTGATCGATCCGGGCACTTCCAAAAACTGGCTCTTTGTCAAAGTGGAAACCGACACGGGTGTTTATGGCTGGGGTGAAGCCTATACGCAACTCGACCGCGACCGCGCCATCGAAACCTACGTCCAACAATTGGGGCGCTATTTGATCGGGCTTAGCCCCTTTGACATCAAACATTTCACCTATATGGCCTACACCGATTTTGCCGGCAAGCGCGGCTCGATGGATCTCTATTGCGCCATCAGTTGCCTGGAGCACGCGCTGTGGGACATCGTGGGCAAAGCCGCGAATCAACCAGTCTATAATCTGATCGGCGGCGCGTTTCGCACCAAGATTCGCGTCTATGCCAATGGCTGGGGTGGCAGTGGCACGCCCGAACAAGCCGCCGAACAGGCCGTGGCCGTCGTCAACAAAGGCTTCACCGCGCTCAAGTTCGACCCGTTTCCCGGCCCCTGGCGCGCCCACATTGAACGTAAAGATGAGGAAACCGCCGTCGCCAAGGTCAAAGCTGTGCGCGAAGCCGTCGGACCAGATGTGGAAATCCTGGTCGAGGTACACCGGCGGCTCGCCCCCCTGCACGCGATTCGCGTGGCGCGCCTGATGGAACCGTATGCACCCTTCTGGTACGAAGAACCGGTCTCGGTGCGCGATCTGAACGGGCTGGTGCAGGCCAAACAGAAGATCAATTTACCCATCGTCACAGGTGAAGAATTGTATACCAAAGCCGAGTTTCAAGAAGTTTTCGAGCGACGCGCCGTGGACATCATCAACCCCGATGTGTGCAATTGCGGCGGAATTCTAGAACTACGCGAAATCGCCGCGATGGCTGCCCCTGTTCACATTGCGGTCGCACCACACAACTACAACAGCACCACCGTGGGCCTGGCCGCCACGTTGCACGCCGTAGCCGGGATGTCGAATTTTCTGATCACCGAATATTTTGTCAATTTTGAAGCGATGGGTAATGAGTTGGCCTTGACGCCGTTTAAAGTAGAAAACAGCTATATCGAACTGCCCACTACGCCCGGTCTGGGCATCGATCTGGACGAAGCCGCGCTGGCGCGCCATCCCTATCGCGAGTTTCCCACGCGCAAGTTGCGCCAGCCGCAGGATGAGTGAGATGTACCAAGCAGTTGCTTTCAAAAATACGATAAAATGTTAAAATAGGACTTACGCAAGACGGGATCGCCGACATCCTGTCGGCAACCGGCAAGATGCCAGTGTTCCCAGCATCTTGCGTAAGTCCTAAAAATTTAAAAGGAGATAATGCCATGCCCACTTCCACCATCGACGCCGCTCTGGCGCAAGCTTATGCCGAGTATACCACGCGCAATCCGCAAAGCTTGGCGCGCCAGAACGCCGCCGCGGCGGTGATGCCCGGCGGCAACACGCGCACGGTGCTCTATTATCCACCCTTTCCACTTGGCGTAGCGCGTGGGGAAAGTTGTTATCTCTGGGATCTGGACGATCACCGCTACGTTGATTTCTTGGGTGAATATACCGCCGGGATCTACGGCCATTCGCACCCCGTGATCCGGGCAGCGCTGGAGCAGGCGTTGGCAGGTGGCCTCAATTTTGGC
>JBBQBY010000003.1:0-42449 GCA_038318235.1 Caldilineales bacterium | reverse complement strand
CGTAGCTGATCGCTCAGGCCGATCAAACCGAGCAGTTGTAATGGTGGCAAGCTGGGGGTCTGGTTGGCATCGTGTAACCGGGTCACAGTGGGATTGTAGGCAAACAAAAGGGTGCGCAACCCTTGATTGGCTAGAGCTTGGGTCTGCTGCTGCAATGCAATCTGGTCCGTTTCCGCCACAAGATAAGGCTGAAGCATTTCTAAGGCACCGAGCACGAAGACACCGCCACTTTGCGCATGGTTGTCCGTTTGTTCTGCAAAGGCCAGCGCACTCCACTTGCGCGCCGAGGCAAACCGTACCTCATCCACTGGAATCCTTTGGCAACCTTCGATACCCTGCCTAATCGCGGCTGTTGTTGTATTTGTCGTCGAAACACTGTGGGCAAAATCACCCAAATAATGCTTTAGTTCTGTTGCTGTCAGCGCGCCAAGCGGTTGCATGGTTTGCAAGTGGAGCGTGTTGGTGGTCAAGGTGCCGGTCTTATCGATACAGAGCACATCGACATAATAGAGCGATTCAACCGCGTTCGTATGTTGCACCACTGCCCCGGCTTTGGCAATCTTGATCGCACCAATTGCATAAGCCAAATTGATCGTCAAAAAGAAACCGTACGGGATCAAGCCAATCAGCACCGCCGATGCTGCCACATTCTGTAAGAAGGTCAGATCATGAATAAAGCTGGCACTCACGAAGATCAGCGCCATAAAGACCGTTAACACGGTCAGCAGCCGGATGATCAAGGTCACTTGCTGCTGAAGTGGGGTCGAAACCTGCGTGAACGCCCGTGCGGCCTGGATCAGCTTATTGGCAAAGCTCTCTGCCCCCACCGCCTCGGCGCGATAAATTAGATCACCGTTTACGCAAAGACTGCCGGAGAAGATCTGATCGCCCTGCTGCTTCGGCACCAAGTCACTTTCGCCCGTCAAAAGTGACTCATCCACTTCGACCATGCCCGCGCCCACCACAACCCCATCGGCCATCGCCTGGTCGCCAGCACGCAGATGAATCGTGTCACCCTCGATCAGTTGCACCGCATCGATGATCTGTTCGCGGCCATTGCGTAGCACACGCACTTCGGGCCGAATGAACAGGGTAATTTTGTCTAACTGGCGTTTGGCTCTGATCTCCTGCACCGCATTGACAACGGTGCCAACAATGCCCGTGCTGACGGTGATAAAGGCGTCGTTATAGCGGCCAAAGGCCAGGAGAATGATCCCGACGAAAAAGAGAATAATGTTAAAAAAACTAAACAGATTGCTCTTTATGATGTCCCAATAGGATCGACCAGTTTCCATCTGGCCAGCGGTCTCGGCTTTGCTTTTGACGAAGTGGCGGATGGCGGTCATATCGGGCTTCGGCTGCGCATGGTCTGGGCTTTGGACAAGCATAAATTTATCTTTAGACAAACTTGGGGTTGTTATCTTTGTGATTGCGGTAGCGACATGTTGAAGACTGGCACCGGTTGCAAGATCACGCTGTCGGCCTGGCGCACATGGTTGTACCAGTCAAGATAACGTTGAATGGTATTGGCACGCGTATGCGTCTCGATTTTGGCCAAGCTGGCCGCACCCATATCGGCCCAGCGCGCCCGGTGATTGAGGAGGGTTGTGATACAGTTGGCTGCATCGGCGCTGTTTTGGGGGGCAAAGAGATAGCCATTGACGTTCGGCGTCACCAGTTCTGGCAGCGCGCAGGCATTGGCGGCTAGCACAGGCAATCCGCTGGCCATGGCTTCGAGCGTGGCGATACTTTGCAATTCGGCATAGCCAGGCATGACAAACGCATCAGCACTGTTTAGTAACAAAGGCAAGTCGTGATCGGGCACAAAGCCGGTAAAGACGACACGGTCACCCAACGCCCGTTCCTCACACAGCATTTTGAGGTCGTAGACATCACTGCCAGTGCCGGCAATCGCAAACTGCAGATCGTCGCGATCCAACGTGGCTAGCGCATTGATAATCGTATCCAGGCATTTCTCGCGATCAACCCGGCCAACAAAGAGGAGCAACGTTTGATCCGTGCGTAGACCATATTTTTGGCGCATGGCCATCCGATCTACTTCTGGGCGCGGGCGAAAATTCCACAGATCCACGCCACAGGAGATCGCCTGCACGGGTGTGCGCAACCCCGCTCTTTTTAAGATTCTTACCCCAGTTTCGGTGGGTGTGGTGACGCCGTCTAACCGATTGTAGACTTCGAGCATGTTAGACCACATCCAACTTTGCACCGGATTGCGCAACCAGCCAGGCAACCGGATATTGTCAATCAGGTTGGCGGGCAGAAAGTGGTTGGTGCCAATATGCTTGACTGGGCGCTGCCGGATCATGCGTAAAACGCTGCGGCTCAAAAAGTAGTGATCTTGAATGTGGACGACATCTGGCTCAAAGGCTGCCCCTGCTTGGGCAACAAGTCGCTCACTGAATCCTGTGATGTTCGCATTATATTTCAGATGCAACGCCGGTACAGTCTGTAGCACGACGCCATTTTGCTCGGTTTGATAAGCGTGGCCAGTATCCGAAGGTGCTAGCACCATGACCTCATGCCCGGCTTCGGCCAATCCCTCGGCCAGGTTGATCGTGAAAACAGCTTGACCATTGTTATGTTGATAAAATGCCTGACCGGCAAGTAAGATTTTCATGACGTTGATCCTGATTCATGCAGATTTAAATGAGCTTGCTTGGCAGCGTTTTGCTGTATATTTGCATAGTAGCATGGAAATGTTAAGACTTTGTGTGGAAATGATAAAAACTAGGGAAATTTAGCGCTGAATTTTCCCGAAGTTTTATCATTTCCATAAACCCTTGCAGAAAAAATCCTTTCTATAGAAAATAGGGGCGAGTTCTAACCTGCCCTATTGATTAACTAAAGTGAGGTCAGTTTGAAAACGGGCATGCTAAATCTTCCTGGAAGCGGACAGGTATAGGCAGGTAGCGCAGCCAGTTGTGTCCGCTTCCAGGAAGATGGCCCGCCGAAAATGACGGTCTCTATCTGATTTGACTTTAATTCCACCATTGTTGAGCACCAGCGTAAATTTCTAACATTTACTGAACCACCGGCAGGTCGGTCCGTAACAGATTGGGGATGATATACGTGCTGCTGACCCAGCCTAGACTGCCATTGGCTAATCTAATCTGGAGCCAGGTTGCGTCTGCATTGCGTCCTTCTAATCCAACACGCTGCCCATCGGTTAGACTGGTAAGCTGATTAAAGGTTGTGGCGGGCCCGTTGCGCACGTTCAGCAGACCTGCTCCTGCCACGACCCCAATCGTTTCACCACCGACGCCTACGGGTTGCGCGGCGCTTGCCACTGGGAGGGTTGTCACGGTGATGGTGGGCTGAACATAAAGACTGCTAATCCAGCCCAATTGACCATCGGGCAGGCGAACTTGTAGCCACGTCGCATCCGTGTTGCGCCCCTGCAAAAGCACCGTCTGCCCAGCGGTCAGCGTGGTGGATACCGTCGCGGCTGCATCGGGACCGCTGCGCACATTCAGCACTTGGGTGCCCGTTATGATGGCGGTGGCGGCAAGACCCCCTGCCACTGGCTGTGCTTGATTCGTGATCGGGAGGGCAGTTATCGCAAGATTTGGGGTGACGTAAAGCGCGCTAATCCAGCCAATGCGGTTATCCGCCAGCCTGAGCTGTAGCCACGATGCATCCGTGTTGCGCCCCTCGATTGAGATCAATTGCCCGCTTGTCAACGTGGTCAATGCGCTAAAGGTTGTGCCTGGGCCGCTGCGCACATTCAACGTTTGGGTGCCGGTTATGATGCCGGTAGCTGCGTTATTCCCTCGCGCCGCCTGGGCCGCAGTACCGACCAGCCCCCAATCTAAACGCGCGATAGCCGCTCCTGCATCCTCAAAATATTCCATCCGCACCAAAGTATCCCCGCCTGGTAGATCTACCGTAGCGGTCAAAGGCTGTGCCTGGTGGGCGCTCCACTGGTCGATCAGCGCTTGATTGTTGACCCACAGCCGTACGCCATCATCGGTGGTGGCCGTGAACTGATATTGTCCGGCGGGCAAATTCAGAATTCGCGTCCAGCGCACAGAAAATTGATCGGGCGCAACAACCGGCGGTGCCGGTGACTCAGCGCCCCAGTTATAGTCGATGGCCGGCTCGGGGCGCACCAAGACTGGTGTGCCGGAAAGATCTGGATTGTTGAAATATTCGCCGCGCCAGAAAGCAGTCGGTGTGATGGTTGTCCCAGCGGTCCCCGTCGTTTGGGCGTTGACCACTGCTGTAATCAGCAATACCAGGCCAATTGCAAGTAGCAAGGTTAGCTTTTTGGGAAAACTCCTTTTCTGTAGATTCATCGTTATCCCCCCTTTAGAAAACTAAGTGGATCAGCATTGCCTAGCGTGCAAGCCAAACCTGCTTGCCTCCACGTTACCCTCTTGTTTCCAAATCGAATTGTTGCAAGTCGGGCCACACATGCTTTAAAGCTTATCTGCAATCATGGATTCTATTATGTCATCCATGTACCATTCACGATATACATGTACGGTACAGATGTGGATATAGTTTCATCGGCTAATTACGCTTCGTTTTTGCGCAATTACATTCCAGTTGTTGTTAGAGGGTGCAAAAAAGCCAGTGAGTCAAACCACATTGGTAAGTCTCACTGGCTTTTAATTTTGCTGTTCAGTTATGCTGGTCGACCAAGCTTAGGCTAGCGGCAGATCAGCTGGCGGTGCGTCGACAGATGGCACTGCGGCGGGCGAAACTTGTGATACAGGCGTTTCACCGCCCAAATCGCGCCGAATGGCTTCGTACTCTTCCCGATTAACCTCGCCTTTGGCATACCGCGTTTGCAGAATCTCCAAAGGTGCTTGCGGGCTAGTGACAGGGCTTGTACTTGTCTGGATCGCTGACGCTGCGCGTCGCGTGAAATTGGTGATGGGGTTTCTGGGGCTGGACCAATTGCGCACAATCCACAACACCAACAGGACAATGATCGCCGCCCAGAGGGCTGTCGATAACCCACCCAACAGCCCGCCTAAAAAGAAGCCGCCTGGATGGCCGCCCCGCATCATCCCGCCCGCCGGTCCTTCCACTGGTCCACCTTCAAATGGTTTGTTTAACAAAATGAGCATTTCCGATTGCATTTTATATCTCCTGACTGCTTAATTGATTATAGTTTTGCACTATCTAGTCTGTCTGTGAGCAGGTTAACCGCACCTAACTCTAGGATAGCAGCGAGATATGGAAAATGAATGAAGAGGATATGCAGAATTGATGGAGGTTTTGCCATGGATGGCGACAACAGATAAACGTTACGAAAACCGGAGGGGCGCTATTGCGGATGGGTGCCCACAATGTTCCCTCACCCATTCGCCAACGGCAGGGTAAACCAAAAGCGACTGCCCTGCGCGGGGGCGCTTTCCACCCCAATCGCCCCACCCATGGTCTGGATCAGGGTTTTGGCAATCGTGAGGCCCAGACCGGTGCCGCCGCTACGGCGAGTGCGCGATTTATCGGCGCGATAAAAGCGTTCAAAGACATAGGGCAGGTCGTCAATGGGGATCCCCTCGCCTGTATCGCTGACGCTAAATTCGATGGCCCCTGGTTTGCTGGTTGAATCGGCCGTGAGCGTGATGCGACCACTATCGGGCGTATGGCGCAACGCATTGGTCACCAGATTCTGTAGCACCTGTGCCATGCGGTCGGCGTCGGCATTCACTGGTGGTAAGGTGGCGGGCACTTGCACGCGCAGGGTCACATTTTGAGCGTCCGCCGCCAAGGCAAATTTCCCGGCAACACCGTCAAGCAAGGCACGACTATCCACGGGGCGCACATTCAAGGGCAACTGGTGCGATTCGGCCAGCGTCAACTCGCGCAGATCATCGACCAGACGCGCCAGTAGGCGTGTTTCATCATAGAGCGTGCCGATCTCTTTCATTTCTAATGGATAGACGCCATCAAGGATCGCATGCAGATTGCTCTGGATCACTGCTAATGGTGTCCGCAACTCGTGGGCAATATCTGCCATCATGTTGCGCCGCTGGGTGTCGGCACGTTGTAGTTCGTCGGCCATGTCATTAAAGGCATTGGCGACTTCCGCTACTTCGACGATCGCGGTTTTTCCCTGCACCGGTACGCGTTGGTTCCAATCATGCGCCGCAAAAGCGCGTGCCGTGCGCGCCAATCCAGACAAGGGCGTGGCCAGCATCCGGCTGAAAAACAGACCGAGCACGATGCCAAGTAGACTGGCAATCAACGCCGCCACGGCCAAAGAGACGCGCAACCGGTTGAGAAAATTTAGCTCAGGACCATCTAACATAGATGGCTCGGGGACCGCTAGCAACACATATCCGACGGTTTTGCCCTTCACCGTGATCGGCTGCGCATTCTGTTGATCGGTGGCACTAAGGCTTTCCCCCAGCCGCGTGTGTCGGTCATTATAAATAATTTTGCCTTGTGCATTCGCTAAGAGCAGCGGCGGATGACGAAAGGCGGGCGGACGATGTTCGTGGGGTGGTGGCGGTGGTGTATCTAGCCAAGCATCAACATTATCCCAGGAGTCACTCTGCTGATAATAGACGCCCAATGCATCGGCCAGGCCGCGGCGCGGCCAAATATCGGGGCGCGTGAGATAGAGGCGAAATTGATTGCCCACACTCCAACTGGTCAAGCTGGCGGCTGTGGCGACCGTGACCAGAATGACAAGTACAAAGGCTAGCGTGAGGCGGACAGAAAGTCGATTCATACTGTCGTTTCACCGTCGCCGCGGAAGCGATACCCTACCCCAAAGACTGTTTCAATGTAGATCGGGGTGGCAAGATCCGTTTCAACTTTCTTGCGTAAATTTTTGATATGGCTGTCCACGGTGCGCTCCAGCCCCTCATAATCGTAACCCAGGGCTGCTTCGATCAGCGCCGGGCGTGTAAAGACGTGATTGGGATTTTCCATTAAAGCTTTCAACAACGCAAACTCGGTTGGCGTCATCTCTAGGATCCGATTTTCTAGCGTTACAGTCCGCTGCTCCGGGTCAAGGCGCAAACCGCGGTTTTGTAAAATCGACGATGGCTTCACACCGCCACGCGTGCGGCGCAAAATTGCCCGCACCCGCGCAATCACCTCGCGCAAGTTGAACGGTTTGGTCACATAGTCATCGGCGCCCAGCTCCAAGCCGACAATCTTGTCTGTATCATCGACGCGGGCGGTCAACATGAGGATCGGAATGGCGGCCAGATGCTCATCCGCGCGCATCTGCCGGGTCACATCCCAGCCACTTTGTCCCGGCAACATCAAGTCGAGCACCACACAATCGGGGCGTTCCTGGCGAATCAAAGCCAACGCCTCCGTTCCGTTGTAGGCGGTCAGTACCGTCATACCTTCTTGAGTCAGGTATGTTTGGAGCACACGAACGATCTGTTTGTCATCATCTACAACAAGGATACGGGCAGACATCGGCAATCCATTCTCCTGGCTTCCAATCAGAAAGAACGGAGCGCTAACTTGAACTGGCGCTCCGTTATTCAGGCTACACTAGAAATTGGTGGTCAATCACTTAGGCCATGTCAATGAAATAAGGATCCAGTGTTTGCCGAACAAAATCATGCACCTACTGGATCCTTTATGCTTTGATGGCGCCTTACTGTCAAGGAGCTTTTGTCCAGTTCGTCGTAACGACTTCAGTCGTTCTGGGTTGCACAACGACTGAAGTCGTCGTAACGAGTCATTCCTCATTTCCTGCTTGACAAGACCCTCGTCACAGACGATTGGGCATCTACCTTCCAGGAAGCGGCCCAACCATATTGGCTAACCCCAAATTTCAGTGGCCGCTTCCTGGAAGGTTATAAAGTTCGCTCCCAGCCAGAGTTACACCCCAGAGCGATTATGCAGATTGAAAAGGTTCGGCAATGGGATTAGGATTGCTTGATTGATCTGTGCCATCCGGCGCCAATGGCGATTGTGGATTTTGTGGATCGGCCTGACCAGCGCCGCGACCACCCATGTGATGACCAGGTCCTCGGTCGCCAGCACTATGCTTCATGCTGAGCATTTTGGGCAGATCAGTCTTGAGCTTGGCAATACGCTCATCGGCCTGGGCTTGGGTGATGCGGCCATCGGTCACAGCCTTGGCCAAGGCTGTCGTCTGCTCGGCGACGACGGCATCCACCACCTTACTCAAAGCCACACCCTTTTCAGTCGCCACATCAGCGACCGACTTGCCGCTCTTGAGCGCCGTGCCGAGATCACTTTCACTGATGCCCAAAGCTTTGGCGAGCACTGCCGGGGTACCGAACATCCCAAATCCACCGCGTGGGCCGCCAGCTTGTGGGTGGGCTGGTTGCTGCTTGCTGAACATGTTGGGTAGATCAGTCTTGAGCTTGGCAAGGCGTTCGTCGGCCTGGGCCTGGGTGATGCGGCCATCGGTCACGGCTTTCGCCAAGGCGGTCGTCTGTTCGGCGACGACGGCATCAACTACGGTACTCAGCGCCACACCCTTTTCGGTCGCCACGGCGGCGATTGTCTTCCCGCCTTGGAGCGCCGTCATCAGATCGCTCTCGCTGATGCCTAAAGCTTTGGCGATTGTCGCGATTGAGCCAGCCCGTGGCCCAAATTCACCACCCCGTGGCCCACCAGCCCACGCAATGGTCGATCCTTGGCTGACCGTGCCAACCCGTGCATCTTGCGCCTGGGCATTCATCACGGCGCCGAAACTCAGCCCCGCGACTACGGCAACCGCCCCTAGCCCTGCGCCGAAACGTCCCCATTTATTCTTCATCAACATTTCCTTGTTTTCCTTACGTATGAAAAGTAAAACCTTTTACGCTCGTTATCAGCATTGTTCTGCTGTACGTATATCTTAACAAGGAGATGTGGAGAATTTATGTAGAGATCGTAAAGAAGTGTGGGAGTTTATGCGGAAGAACCATGACTGAGTCAACGATATTGTGGCAAAGATCTCTCGCCAGAGCAAGCGCGGTCCATGGTGCACTCTCAGCTACGATGATAGAGACTTTTCACCTGGACAGGCTTGCTTTTGTTCACTTGGAAGAGATCCAGATCGTTCGCTACCATCGTAGGGGGAAAGATCGCTTGCGCTTCGGCCAAGATGTCTTGCGTGCGATAACGCCGGCTGACATGATGCAAGATCAGCTGTTTGACACCGGCATTGCGCGCTAATTTGGCCGCAGCGGTCGCCGTGAGATGCCCATGATCTTTGGCAAGATCTTTGTCGGCCTCCATATAGGTGGCTTCAATCGCCAACAGGTCGGCGTCGGCCACCATTTTGTGGAGCGGGCCTGTATGGCTGACATCGCCGATAAAACAGAGTTTGGCCCCCCGTTGCGGTTCGCCCAGCACGGCTTCGGGTAAAATCACACGCCCGTCGGGCAGCGTAATCGCCTGGCCGGCGGTCAATTCTCGGCGTTCGGGCCCTGGTGGAATGCCAAGTGCCTCCGCTTTCTCGGGCAAAAAGGGGCGCCGGGTCTTTTCCTCAAATGTAAAACCAAAACAATCCGGGCCGCGGTGCTGCACTGGAAACGTACTCAATGTAATGTGCTTGTCCTCAAAGATCAAACCTGGCTCCATCAAATTAAGCGTGATCCCTGCATGGGGCGCCTGACCCAGACCAAAGACAACTTCCATAAGCGCTTGTACACGGGTTAGCGTGGCGGCTCCCCCATAAATGTGCAATTCTTCGAGCGTCTCCCAGCGGCCTAACGTGCTAGCCAACCCGCCTAGCCCTAGAATATGATCCAAATGGCCGTGGGTTAAGAGAATTTTATCTAAACGGCGAAAGCCCAGACCCGCGCGCAGAATCTGCCGTTGGGTGCCTTCACCACAGTCAATCATAAAGCGATGTTCATTGATCATCACGATCGCCGAAGACAATCCACGTTGCACCGAAGGCGCCGACGCAGAGGTACCCAAAAAGACCAGTTCAAACAAGCGAGCCTCATTTCATATGCGAGCATTCATACCTGAACACAGGTTAACACAGTTTCGCCTAGATGATCAAAATTTTTGGGCAGATTGTGCCAGATGTTTGGCTTTTGCGTTGTTGCGTCGGTTTGTCACGAAGGGGTCTAAGCTACTACGGGGCTGATTGGTGATCTACCCCCTTCCGGGAAGGCTCGCTTTGTTCAGTTGCTGAGCGAAAACACCCTTCCCGGAAGGGTTGTTCGTCGCTCTGTTTGACTCACCGCCCCTAGGTTATCTGTCGGTGGCGGATTCGCGAATGGGGAGTGGTTTGCCCATGACGGGCGGCGGGGCGCGCCGGACAACGTCGAATAAGGCTGCGGCCAGGGCTAGCAATTCTCGGCTTTCAGACCAAGCCAGGGCGCTTGGTAGATAGGTGTGGCGGTCCGCCGCTACCCCGACGGCTTTAAGCCCCAACTTGTCACAGAGAAAAAGTGCGCGTGGTAGATGAAAGTCTTGCGTCACCAAGATTGCCTCGCGCACTTGAAAGATGCTCTGGGCACGGTAGCAAGTGTCATACGTGCGGCGGCCACCATAATCAGGCTGGACATCGGCGGCAGGTATGCCGTGGGACAGGGCATAGGTCATCATATCACCCGGTTCGTTGTAATTGTCAAACCGATTGTCGCCGCTCAGCAAGAGCTTTTGCACCTTGCCGGCCTTATACAGATCGATGGCTGTATCCACTCGGTCGCGCAACATGCCGCTGAGTCGCCCGTTCCCATAGACGCGCGCCCCAAACACAATCGCAACGCGCGCCGCCGGCACCGCGGTCGGTGGATAGATTTGCGGAGCATAGTGTTGGCGGACCCAAGCTCGCCAGGCAAAAGGCAGATAAGCCAAGAGCAAAAGGGCCATGAAAATAAAGATCAACCCATAAACCCACCGGGGGCGTTTGGGCGGCCAACCAAAAGGCGCGCGCGACTTGGTTAGTTGCAGAATCGTTGTCATAATTACAGTAACGTGCGGCTACGCATCGAAGTTCCAATCTGGCTGACGATATCTTTGATGAAGTTTAGGCGACAGAGTAGTACCCGCTGTTGTTAGTACAATGCACGCCGATGTTGTATAAAAATATAGAGCGGCGCCAAAAGCCAGTGCTTATGGCGCCGCTCTATAGGGTGGTACTTCAACGCTCAAAAAGGCGACTATCGTGTTGCCCTTCGATCAATGCTTAATTGGGATCGTACTTGCATTTTTGACCATTGAGGCCGTTGAAATAGATGCACAGTTCGATATAAGCGTTGCGGAATTTCAACTTGCTAATCCGGCTTGGGCGCATGATCGCCCACCAATATTGCTCTTCGCCCTCTGGATTGCCACTGTCCATCCAGGCCAAATTGGGCATGGTGAGCAAGCTCATCAACCCGATCCAAGGTTGCCAATTGGCCTTGGCATACACATAGGCCCGTTTCAGATAATCAGCCTGGACTTCATCGGTGATCCCGGCATCGGCGCCATGCCATTTGTAGGCCGCGTTGACCGAGTCAGTCGTCCAGCCAAATTCGAGCAGAACAATCTGCTTGTTTGTATCACCGTGTTTGACCATAATTGCTCGGATATCTTCCACATGGCGGAAAGAAAAGAAGCGATAACCGCCATATTTCGGATTAGAAGCCGCTTCTGCGGGATCCAATTCTGGCGGGGCGGCAAAGCCCGCACCATGCACGCCGAGCATATCAAAATAGCCGCTGCTGTTGTTGTTCATCGCCTGATACATGCCTTCATAGAAAAGGTCATCGGCCATCGCTTCGGCATTGTTGTCGCCAGTGGGTGCCATACCCGCGCTGATCACAATTGCTTGGGGATTACCCCGTTTGATCGCGGCATAGGCTTTGCCCAAAAATGCGACATATTGGGCTGGATTGGGTTGGTTGCCCCCCCATTCGCGCGCCAGATTAGGTTCATTCCAGACTTGATAGGCTTGAATACAGCCAACCGCTTGCGCGCTACAGTTATAACGGGTGGCCAGCGCCGCGACAAAGTCTGCAAAATTATCGGCATTTTGAGTTGGATTGCCCGCCGCCCAGAAATTGGCGGTTGGATCACTGCTCAAACGTGCCAAAATTTTAATGTTCCGTTGATTGGCTTCCGTCACGATAATATCGGCTTTGCTCCAGTCAAACTGACCTTTGCCAGCCCCTTCAATCGTCTCCCAGGCGAAAGCCTGCTTTACCCAGGTGAAACCAGCATCTTTGATCAGATCCAGGTCGCGTTTGGTGATTTCCGGATCCCACCACAGAAACGCCTGCGTCCCATAATCAGGGCTGTTCATGCTGATCGGCGCATAGGTGCCACCACCCGTGGCTGGCGCTGTCTGGCCAGTCTGCTGGGTGGATGTGGCCTGATTGCCCGCTTGTGCCGCCGGCGCGCCAGTCTGAATGTCTGCAAGTTCAGCAAAGACCCAACCGATCTCTTTGCCGTTTTCGCCGACTTGCAGCCAAGTGTTATCTTGGTTACGACCGATGAGGGTATATTTTTGACCAGTATTTACAGTCGCTACAATCGCACCCTCGGTGTTCGGCTCGGCGCGGACATTCACCTGGTCGGCGTTGACAACCACGATCGATTGGCTCGGCGCGGCGGTAGGGGCTTGATTCGCAGCGGGCGCGGGCGTAGCCGGTGCTGGGGTTGGCGTTGCGGCTTGATCGGCTGGCCCCGGTGTATTGGCCGGTTGACTACCTGTGTTGCCGACCGGTGTCTTGGTCGGTGTTGGCGTTGGTTCAGGTCCACTGCCGCAACCACTGACCAAAGCAATGGTCAGAAATGCACCGAGCAGGGCAAAGACGAAAGTCGATAGTTTATGCATATTTATATTCCTCATCGTGATGCGCGTTATGGTCAGAAACGCCTATGTGGTGGCAAAAGTTCCCGTCATGAGCCTTGCAGGGTAAAGGGAAAATGGTCGATCGTAAGGTCTTGCTATCGACCATTTTCCTTTGATAACCGTTAGCGTGTCAATCGCTTTAATGCCTCATACGCCGGACGGCCTGCTACGCTAAACGCCGCCATTTCACCTTCGTGATAATTTAAATTCCAGAGGAACGCGCCGCCAACCCAGCCCCAATTTTGCATCATGCGAAACGCCGTGACAATATATTGCGCTTGTTGGGCTTCACTGATATAGGCTTCATATTCGTAACCGGCATGGGGCGAGATGGTCTGGCCCCAACCAAATTCGGTGGGCCACAAACGTTTGTTGGTATCGCCATAGTCTACCATAACTTGGCGCGATGCTTCCATTGTGCTGCGGAAGTAGAAGCTGCGATGGTTAAAATGCGAAGGCGGCGGGGTATAACGCCCCTGTTGCCAATCTTCAACGGTCACTTCGGGCGGGATGGCATAACCACTGGGGTGGACGCCGACGCCATCACTATAGCGGGCCAACCCGTTGTCGTATAGGCCACGCAGATAGGCAATATCATCAACGGCTACATCGGAATTGCCCGTCGGTGTTGGTGCACCGCTGATCACCAGGAGGGCTGGGCAATTATTCTTGATCGCGGTATAGGAGCGGCGCAGCAGATCCATATACGACGCAGGATCCAATGGGTAGCCGTCCCATTCACGTTGTAAATTCTCTTCGTTCCAGACTTCAATCGCGCCTAACCGACCACAGTAGCGGGCGGCAATTTTGCCGACAAAGTCGGCATAGACATTAAAATCGTTGGGCGGACCACCGGTGCCGGCTTTGTCGGGGCGGGTCCACTGCGGCGCTGTGACCACACTAAACATCACCTGGATACCATTACCGTTCATCACATTGATGATATCGTCCATCTCCGTCCAATTGACGGCGCCTGGCTCATTCTCGACGAATTCCCAGCGCACTTGTTGCTTGACCCAAGAGAAACCCAAATCTTTGATCTGCGCCGCCGAGCCGTTCTTGTCGTTTTGCCACATGTTGGCGGTGATGCCAAAAGCAAACGACCCGCCACCCGAAGGCGCTGGCGAATTGGCCAGCGCAGGTGCGGCCGCCGCCGCGACCGTGGTCGGTGCAGCCGGCAATTGGTCGGTGCCCAGGCGGGCCAATGTGCTGACGGGCCCAGAAGCCGTGGTCAGATTGGCAAAGACCCAAGCGGGATTACTCAAGCCCGGTACATTTACCTGATACCAGTCACCAGTTTGGTTTAAGGCCAGCACTTCCAATGTTGTGCCAGCCGATAATGAGGTGACAATGTTGTAATTGGTGCCGGGTCCACTGCGCACATTCATGTTGGCGGGCTGGGTGATCGCCAGCGGCTTGCTGGTGTCTGCAACCGGGGCAACGGCAGCTGTGAATTGGCCCACTGTCGGCGCTGGCGCACTCACGGTCTTGCTAAAGTTAGCGGTGGCCACCGGTGGCGCGCTGGCCACGGTCAGCGGTTGTGGATTGTCACTCAGCGTAACGGCCGGTGCAAAAACCCACCCTGCCCCTTTGCTACTGGCGAGCTGGATTTGCAGCCAATCACCACTGGTATCTTGCCCGAGCACCTGAATTTGCGTGCCATTGGCTAAACTACCCACAATGCCAAAACTCGCGCCTGGCCCACCGCGTATATTCAGGCTTTTTCCGCTGCTGCTGACCACTGCATTAAGTGGCGTAGCGGGATCAGATTTAGTCGTTTGGTTGATCAAAACAGGGTTAGCCGCGTGGGCAATCGGGGGAATTACCGCGAAGAAAAATCCAAACAAAAGAGCAGAAGTAGACAAGGCAATGCGTAAATGTCTGAGGAAGCTGGCTTTAGGCTTAATCAATAGCATTAGATTTTCCAATAGTTATATGGTGTTTTTAAGATAAAAGCCGAGGACATAGCAAGGGCGACGCATGCGTCGCCCGTCCATAACAGGAATGCTTAGAGCATCGAGGGTACAATTTCAATTAGAGTTGCTCAACTAGTGGGGAGACATAACAATGGTTGGAACATGTCCGGCACTGACGTTGCCTGATTGACAAAGTTTTTGACGTTTTGTCAGCACCGGACATATTCGCGAATGCCTAGATAAACTTGATGCAACGAGGAACCCCACCCTAACCCTCCCCTAAGAAAGGAGGGAACTGATTAGGGGTAGAATGCGCGACTTCTTCTATCCGACCAACGGCTCCCTCCCTTTCTAGGGGAGGGTTAGGGTGGGGTTCCTCGTTTATTTCGGCATATCTTTGAGCGCCGTGTAGGCGGGCAATGGTTCCCAACCCTGGCCAATGATGCCCCATTGCGCCAATTCGGTGCCGGGATTATTGACCTTGAAGTTCAAATTCCACAAGAAGGCTGGTCCAACCCACCCCCAAGCTTTCATCATCTGATACGCTTGGACGGTCCATTGCGCTTGCTCATTTAAATCGTTGTCATTGGCATAACCATAATTGTTGTTGACAGCCCCACCAGCGGCCCAGCCAAATTCGGTCGGCCAAATTTTCTTATTGCCAGCACCATAGACATTCGCGATGTTCCAATAACCTTCCATCGTGCTGCGGAAACTCCAGGAATGATGGGGGCTATCGCAGGGTCCGTTGAAGCTATGGCCAGTGATCTGAACGGCCGCACACGCATCTTCAAATTTTACATCGGCGGGGACATTGTAGCCACTGGGGTGGGCGCCAATGCCATCGGCATAATTGGCGACGCCAGCCTTGAACATATCTTCCAAGTAGGTGAAGTCATCGACCGCCAGGCCGGGATTGTTGCCGGCCGGTGTGAGCGCGCCGCTGATTACATACATCGACGGGCAGGCATTTTTGATGGCGGCATAGGCGGGTGCTAATAAATTCACATAATCGCCCGCGTTGAGCGGTTTATTGCCCCACTCATAGTGCAAATTCTGTTCATTCCAAACTTCGATCGCCTTCAACGGTGTGTTACAGAAATGACCGGCTACCGCGCCCACAAAGTTGGCATAGGTGGCGGGGTCAACTGGCGGGCCTTCCACACTGCCATCAAAACCTGGTTCGCGCGCCCAGGGTGGTGCCTTCACGATGCTAAACAGCACGCTGACACCCGCACCATTGGCGGCGTTGACAATCTCATCCATACCGCCCCAGTCAATTTGGCCAGGGCCAGCGTTCTCAAAGCGGGTCCAGGCTACCTGTTGCTTCACCCAGTTAAAGCCCATCCCCGTGACCATGCCCATCACCTGGCCGGCTTGCGCATTATCGACCATGTGGGCCTGGACGCCATAACCAAACGAGCCACCACCAGACGGCGCTGGTGCGCTGACGGCCACGGGTGCTGGCGCGGCGGCTGGGTTCTCGACCGGATTTGCGGCCGGCGCCTCGGCTGGGTTTGCCGCTGGGTTGTCCGCTGGCGCCTGTGCGGCTGCTACTGGCGCATCCTGGTTGATCGCTGCCGCGGCGAATGCTGGTACAGCGGGCACATCGGTGATTACGGCGACAGCATTCACATCACCTGAGGTGCTGACCAGTTGGCCGACAACCCAAGAAAGTTTGCCGCCACCGGTGTCAATTTGCCACCAATCCCCTGTCTCATTTTTGCCTACGATCTGATAGGTGCTATCTTTCTGCAATTCACCCAAGACATGATAATTTGTCCCAGGACCCTCGCGCGCATTCAGAATGTCGGTTGCTTTCATCGTGGGCGCATTTGCTTTCGATGCAGCAGACAATTTGCTTGTCGGTGCCGCATCGCCTTGGCTTTCCGCTGCGCCGGTGGCCGCAACATTCGAAGCGCCAGCCAATACCGTGGATTGTTTAATGCTAAGCGCCTCACCGCGGTCGCCAACCAATTGTGCTTCTACGCGCAGGTTATTCGCGTCGGCAGGGGCTGGGAAAGATAATTGGGCATTTTCCAGTGGTCGGACATTGCTTATGACCACCTTGTTGTCTTTGTCCAAAACCGTAAAGGCAACCGACATGTTCGGAATCTTGCCGCTTGTATCGGCTAGATCCGCGCCTTGTTGGAATTGAGCCAGAACGCTCCAGATATTGGGGTCAATATCATTCGAAGCCGGTGTGCGTAGCAGGACATCACGCACATTATATTTTTGGAGCAAGCTTAGCTTGCGGCTCAAACTGTTGGCGTTTTCAATATAGACGGTTCGTTCCAGTTTCTGGTCGTCCATATAGGTATAGCGATAGACACCCAGCGCATCATCCCAGGTCACTTTATCTTTCAATCGCGGATTCTCGATTTTGAGTTCGATATTGCCGCCTGTGTCGCCGGTTTGCGCCTGCACCTCACCGAGCAATGGCTTCAATGCTTCTTGATAACCTTTGCGGATCAGATAGTTCCCGCTATGCTCGATCGATTGACCGGGCAACTCAATTTGAATTTTACGCCGTTCGATCTGCGTCGCGGTCCAGCGCAACAGGGCATCTACTTCGCCGCTTTTTTGGTAGGCCCTTGGATCATCGGGCGTGGGCAGAATTACTTTGTCGGCCACCTTGCCAAGCGCACGCCAATCATAACCACCCGTGTCCCATTCTTCCGCCGAAATTTGTCTGGCTGGTTCAACGCGCACACTCAGAACTTTGCCAGTTTTATGCAAGCGATCGGCCATTTGTGTGATCAAGTGGACAAAGTCACCGCGCGCGCTTGGGGCCGCATCCACCCCGCGATAATCGACCACGACGCCCGCATAGTTATTTTGGGCCACGAGGCGTTCTACCGCGGTCAATTGATTCTCTTGCAGGCCTGGATCAGCCAACAAATTGTTGATCAGATCGGTGCGTGGAACGCCAGTCGGCATGACATCGCCGTCCCAGTTGCGCAACTCGGCCAGCGTGGTTGTCCCTGTGCTGGCCGGTGGGTTGCCTTCCAGGGCGCCATCACCGCGTAACAAAAGCCCTGGTTTGGCCTCAAACGTAACCGCGGCGCCTTGCGGCAATTTGCCTTCGGTGCCCAAATCGGCGGTTACGGCAGGCACGGTGCGTGAGGTCTGCACCACCATAAAATTGGCCGGTAAGGCATCTACGCGCGATTCAAGTTTATCATTGCCATCGGTGGTCGCTAGCACTGTGCTTGGCAGTAATTCCCAGGCGCTGCCCGTCCATGTATAGAGACCTAGGGTTTCATAGGGCAGACTATCGTTGGGGATCGGGACGGTCAGGATCGCCTGACTGGGCGCTGTACCTTGCTTGTCAATCCGATAAAAAGGGCTGCGTGGGATCAAATTATAATCCTGCATGCGGTTGGCTGCTTCATAAAGCTTGGAGCCAGCCTGGCCAGCGAGAAAATCGGCGCGCGGCGTACTCTTGATGCTGGCCAAGAAAAAGCCATTCATCCCTTCTTGCGGAAAGGTGATCAGTGCTCCATCTGGGTCGGCAATTGCACCACCCGAGGAGCCAATCCGCGTATAGGTGAGTACCTGCAAGCGATCCAGCAGGCGGACAGGTGGCAACAAGAGCGCAGCAATCAACAAGGCTGGAATCAGCAGGAATGTGATCAGCCAACTCGCTGGCCCCTCAACAAAGCGAGACACACTACCTGATGATGCTGACGCCGACCTTGATGGCGAACGCCGCTGTAAATGAGTGTTTTGCATACAGTGTCAACTCCTAATAGGCGACCGAAATTCTACAGTACTGCAATGATTGGCGATTAAGAAAAAATGAGCGTATGTGCAGCCTGGATTTAATCATCTTAGCATAGAGCGATGGCGCGGCAAAAATCGCCTGCAAGCAACATCTTTTTATCGCTACTTTCGCTGCCAGCGTATGGGCTATGCTGCGCGTACATGCTATACTAATAACTCACCTTACGCATATTCTCGCATGCATAATTGTTGGATTAAAAATGCATATCAGAAAAATAGGCCATCGGATTCAGGTGATTCCCAAACCTTTTTCCCGCCTGATGTGGGTTGCGACTCACGAACTACACTATCTGAGCTAATAATATCATGACCTTAGAATATAATGATTACGAAGAATACAACGATTATGAGCTCTTGCCAACTCGACCGCGCCGTCGTTGGCTAGAAATCTTACTCCTAAGCGGCTTCGTGGTCTGTCTGCTGATAGGGCTGACCGCCTTGCTGGTGCTCGTTATGCAGTTTCGCACCAGCCGCCCAAACTTGAATGATACGCCAGTACAGGCGATTCAAACCAAAGCCATTATGCCACAACTTGCCCTGATGCAACTGGCGGGCGATCCGGTCGATGGGCTAGCTTTCCAAGCCATGAATGCTGGTCAGCTAGAAACGAGCCGGGCCATGTTAACCTATAGTGCGCAGACGATTGGTGGCGGCAACATTGAATTGCTTTTGCAACTCGCCCATGCCTACCGTGATCAAGATCAGCCGCTGGCGGCCGCTCAACTCTACCGGGTGGTGCAGGCCATGACGATCTTAGATTCCGCCGCCGACTCATTTGAACGAAGCCAGGCGTTGGTCCAATGCAGCACTGGTATGCTCAGTGCGAATCAACGGGCGGCGGCGCTCGACAGCGCCATCCAGGCGAAACGCGTGGCTGAGCAAGCCCCCGAATTGTTACCGGCCCAGCGCAGCCAGATTTTTGCTAGCCTACGCCCGCTGGCCACGCAATTGGATGATCCGACCTTTAATAGCCAAATTGGCGAATTGGTGCGCAACCCCTTTTTGAAGCCTGGTGGTTTTATTACGGCCACAAACTGGTTAACCCTGTCCACCCCGCTGGCCTTTAATGCTGATTTGACGACAGTAATTGCTACTCGCCAACAGCGCGCTCGCGAACTTTCGCAACGCATCGAGTTGACGCAAGGGACGGATATCGAGCCAGAACGCCAGGCGTTAGCCCAGGCATTGGTGGAAGAAGATCGCTTGCGGCATGACTATACCAGCAGTGTGCTTTCCACCGGACTTTCACTTTCCCAACAATTCTGGCTGTTGGAACAACAACGGGAATGGCTTATTCTGAAGGTGCGCGTCGCTCAAAATGGGTTTGGTCTTTCGCTCGTGCCCAGTTGGGAAACTAACCTTGATGCCCTGCGACAAGAGCTTTCGATTGGCACCAGCCGCGTGACTGATGTGCTCAATGCCTTTGCCAATGCACAATTTCGCCCCGCTAACCAAGCGCTCTGGCGGGTCAGTACACTGAAGTGGCTAGCCTTACAGACGGAAATAGGGCTTTACCCGAATGCCGATCCGGCTGAGATTGGCGAACGTTTGCGCACGGCCCAAGTCGAATTAGCCCGATTGGGCAGCGCGCTGCCATTCCCAGTGGCCTATGTGCCCGATGCAACGCCGCCAGGATTTCGGATTCAACCTTTTAATCAGCAGTAACGCTTGTTCTATCCATGCTCCCTTTACGCAGGCAGGCGATCATCGTTTGTCTGCTTTCACGTCTCGAATCTATCGAATCTATCTTGATGTTAATGCGTTTTGGCATCTACGTAAGATGGACAAATAATTTGCGCGTTATTTATACTGTTGCGCTGTATAACGTTGATCTTGCCGAGCGAGTTCCACTACAATTTCTAGCAATTTAACAGCTGTGGGATTTTCTTTTTGCCCTTGACAGCCACATTGATAGAGAATCAGGCAAAATGGCTGTTTTTGCTAATGTACAAGAGAAATATGATATAATTGATAAGCTTACCAAACTTCCAAGCCTTAGTAAAACGTAGCTAAAACGTAGATTTAGGCGCTAAAATTGGGTTTGACATCTGGAACCATCCAGGCTATACTAGCGTTAATACAGTATTAATTTTGCTTCTCGGCGTTCTTGTTCAGTGTAGAGGTTTGTTGCCAAACGTCTTAATGCTAGATGTGTTATTTTGGGAAACTGCTTAGCGAAGCAGCCCTGACTAGCACAAAACTCTGGTTTAAAGAGGTGCTTACGTGATATCCTACACAATGCCAGGTAAGTTAATAGCGATCGAGATTTTTACAGCGGATTCGTGTGCTTAAATATCCAGGCAATTATTGCCTGGATATTTTTTTATCTATAAGATCCCTTTTGTTGCAAAGGAGTTGCCTACACAGATTGCTACGCAGGTTTGCAATTTTTTCGCATTCTCACGTTTTTACTCACGAAGAAAGGATACAGCAATGGATTCTACAGCGAGCAGAATTCTCAAGGCCCGGCAGTATGCAGAAGAACGTGATCAGCGTATCAAAGTTCGTAGTGTTGAGGTAGAGTTGCAAGGTGATAACGGCAACCATTTGATCAGCTATGAAGCCGGTGAATGGGATTGCTCTTGTGAAGAGTTTAGCCTACGTGAGGTCTGCGCCCACGTGATGGCGATGGAAGAAGTGCTCGGCAACGCTGTTGAGCCAGCCTTGTCGGACGTACCCGGTATCCACTCATCGGCCAGCCGCATTGTCAAGGCCCGCCAGTATGCCGACGAGCGTGACAAACGTTTTCATGTGCATGAATTTGAAGTCGAATTACATGGCGATAACGGCGACCACACGATTACCTATGATGGTGGCATCTGGCGTTGCTGCTGCGAAGAATTCGCCTTACGCCAAGTGTGCGCCCATGTGATGGCAATGGAAGAAATCTTGGGTGATGCCGTCGAACCGGCTATGTTGGCTGTGCCAAGAATGAATTAGATGCCGCTTTTACCTAGCCAAAAACTCGCAACAATGAGTCGATGATTCATGTTACGCACATAGATCCGTAGGGGCGTGATGAATCACGCCCCTACGATGTTGGCTTGGCGACTGCGGCACACGTGGTAATATCATAGAATATTCAAGAAGAGACGATCAATAGTCGTCTCTTCTTTTATTGGGGCACAGATGTTCAGCCCCACTGCCTCACCAAAACTGTAAACAATTTGATCGCAATACCCTTTGGATTTTGCGACCCGGCTGTGATATGCTGATAGGTGGTTTGCCTCATTTGTCGCGTCGCGTCAAAGATTCTGAGTGGGGCAATCAATAATCAAGCAATGATTCTAAGGTCACGGAAAGTATAAATTTTGAAACGAACTTGGCAGTTGCTGGTTGGTATTCTGATCAGCGCATTTTGTCTTTATCTTGTCCTCCCCAGCTTGCATCTAGCTGAGGTGAGAGACACGCTCGATACCGCCAATTATTGGTGGATTTTGCCCGGTGTCCTCGTCTATTTTGTGGGTTTATGGGTGCGGAGTTGGCGTTGGCACTATACCCTGCGTCACTTTAAAGTGATCCCCGTTGCGCGGCTTTTCCCACTGATCTGTATTGGCTATTTTGGCAATAATGTTTATCCATTTCGCGCTGGTGAGTTCATCCGCTCGTTTGTGCTCAAGCGTAAAGAAGATATCCCCATCAGTTCTAGCCTGGCCACTGTGCTCATTGAGCGGGTTTTTGATGGGTTAGTCATGTTGCTCTTTGTCTTCCTCGCCCTGCCTTTTGTGCCGGCCTTGCCGCTGGCCTATCGCAATTCCGTGATTGGTTTGACGGTTGTTCTGCTGGCGGCGACGGCTTTTTTTGTGTGGATGGCTGTACAACCGCAGCGGATGACCGTTGTTTATACTTGGCTAGCCGACCGCTTTTTGCCAACTCGTCTACGTAAACCTACGGATGATTTCTACACCCGTTTTATGGCGGGTTTACAGAGCCTGAGCCGGCCAACCGATGTTTTGATGATCTTTGGGACGAGTATCGTGATTTGGCTGATGGAAACGGTGAAATATTGGTTTGTCATGCACGCGTTTAGCTTTCAGGTGAGTTTCCTGGTCTTGATGCTGATGAATGGTCTTGTGAACCTTGCGACCACCTTGCCTTCCGCGCCAGGCTATGTCGGCACATTTGATTTGCCGGGCATTGGCGTCTTAAAATCGTTTGGCGTCGATCCAAATATCGCGGCGGGCTACACATTTACGCTGCATGTGGCGCTCTGGTTGCCTGTGACCGCGGTGGGCGCCTACTATTTCTGGCGTGAACAATTGCGCTGGGATGACTTTGACCGCACCAAGCAGCCAGCAGAAACGACAATGTAAACAGAATGTAAACACAATGTAAGACATTTTTAGTTAGAAGTCATGTAAAATATGCCAGATGTGTTACCAAATCTTTGTGTTTACCATTCATCTGTTCTACATTCACTTATAGTATAGGAGTACAAATCGCATGAAGAATATTGCGGTAGCCGGTACGGGCTACGTTGGTCTATCCACCGGAACTTGTTTTGCCGATATGGGCAATAAAGTTACGTGTATTGACATTAATGAAGAAAAGATCAATATGCTACGCCAGGGCCAAGTACCAATTTTTGAACCTGGCCTGAGCGAAATGATCGTACGGAATGTCAAAGCTGGTCGTTTACATTTCACCACAAGTTATGTCGAAGCTCTAGCCGATGCCGATTATATCTTTATTTGCGTGGGTACGCCCAGCGGCGTCGATGGGGAAGCCGATTTGCAATATGTGCGCATGGCGGCGCAATCCGTCGCGCAAAATATGACCAAGCCGATCATTGTGGTTAACAAGAGCACGGTACCGGTGGGGACAGGTGACTGGGTGGCCGATATTATCAAGCGCAGCCAGCCGGAACCGATGGCCTTTGATGTGGTTAGTTGTCCCGAGTTCACCCGCGAAGGTTCGGCGCTCACCGATTTTATGAACCCGGATCGTGTGGTGTTGGGCAGCAAAAATCCCGAAGCAGCCGAGAAGGTTGCCCAGTTGCACCTGGCGTTGCGCACCCGGATTATCATCACGGATCTGCGTACGGCTGAGATGATCAAGTATGCCAGCAATGCTTTCCTCGCCACCAAAATCAGCTTTATCAACGAGATCGCGGCGATTTGCGAGAAATTGGGAGCAGATGTACAGGAAGTTGCCGTCGGTATGGGCTATGATAAGCGCATCGGGCCAGCTTTCTTGAATGCTGGGTTGGGGTATGGTGGCAGTTGCTTCCCCAAGGATGTCAAGGCATTGGAGCATATGGCCTTAGTCCATGGTTCGCACCCGTCACTATTGCGTGCGGTGATCGATATCAATCGTGACGCGCGCCGTTGGGCTCTATTGACCTTGCGTGAACTGTTAGGGGGGCGCCTGACCGATCGGCGGATTGGTGTGCTGGGATTGGCCTTCAAACCCAATACCGACGATCTGCGCGAATCGCCCGCCTTGGATATTTGCCGCATGTTGCAAAATGAAGGCGCATTAGTTATTGGCTATGATCCAGTGGCGATGGCTGGCGCCGCCCGCATGAACTCCGATCTGCGCCTGGCGGAAGATCCCTATGATCTGGCTGAAGGGGCCGATGCCTTGGTCGTTTGCACTGAATGGAATGAATTCAAACAATTGGATTTGGCCCGCATTAAAAATTCCATGTTACAGCCGGTCATGGTCGATGGCCGGAATATGTATGAACCAGATAAAATGCACGAATTGGGTTTCCAATATCGTGCGGTAGGTAGAGGAGCAAAATATACGAATGGCCATTGATGAAGGTGCCACTGATCCCCGAACCCAAACGACCTTAACGAATGGCTTGCAAGTAATTCTGCAAGAACGGCATGCTGCGCCAGTTGCCAGCTTCTGGATTTATTATCGCGTAGGCAGTCGCAACGAACTACCTGGTGCTACAGGCATCAGTCATTGGGTTGAGCATATGCTCTTCAAAGGAACAGAAAAGTTCCCGCGCGGCGAGTTTGACAAAGCCGTATCACGGGCCGGTGGCGTCTTCAATGGGATGACTTCGCAGGATTGGACGACTTATTTCGAAACCTTTCCTTCCGAGCGAATTGAATTGGCCTTGCAGGTTGAAAGTGACCGCATGGCTAATTCAATTTTTGATGTTGAAGAGACCGAATCTGAACGTACAGTGATCATCAGCGAACGTGAAGGCAGTGAAAATAACTACTTCTATTTGCTCAATGAAGAAGTGCAGGCGGCCGCATTCCAAGTACACAGCTATCACCACCCGATCATCGGCTGGAAAAGCGATCTGCTGACGATCGAACGTGATGACTTATATAGTCATTATCAGACTTTTTACACCCCGAACAATGCGATTGCCGTGGCGGTGGGCGATTTCGACACACCAGAAATGCTAGCCAAGATCGAACAATATTTTGGGCATTTGCCGTCTGGACCGGTTGTCCCACGGGTGCGCACCCGCGAGCCCGTGCAACAGGCGGAACGGCGTGTCCTGTTGCGCGGCAACGAGTTGACCAGTTATCTGATTATGGCCTTCCATGCCCCAGAGGCGACACACGCGGATTTCTTCCCACTGATCGTGATGGACGCCGTGCTGAGTGGCGCCAAGGGCATGGGCCTCTTTGGTGGCGGTGGTAATAACCGTAGCAATCGGCTCTATAAAGCGTTGGTCGATACGCAACTGACCGTTGATGTCAGTTCCAGTTACCGGCCTACCGTTGATCCCGATCTTTTCAGCTTTTACGCGACCCTGGCCCAGGACGTTGACCATCAACAAGTGGAAGAAGCGATCTGGGCTGAGATTCACAAAGTTCAACAAGAAGGCGTCACCACCGCCGAGCTGACCAAGGCAATCAAGCAGACCAAAGCCCAATTTGCCTACAGCAGCGAAAGCGTTACCTATCAGGCTTATTGGCTGGGCTTTAGTGAAATCATTGCCGACACGACCTGGTTGGAAAATTGGCTGGATAAACTAGTGGCGGTGACCACCGAGGATGTGCAGCGGGTGGCGCAAACGTATTTCGCACGCAATGGCCAGACGATTGGTTGGTATCTGCCGGAAGAGGATGCAGAAAGCGATTAATTCATGTGGACTTGTGCGCATTTGATGACAAAATATTCACGCTGCATAACGTCTTTCTGCGAAGGTAAACCGATGACATTATATGATGAGCTAAAAGCATGCGTTCCTGGTGGTATGAATGGCTAAAGCGAATAACGCGATCCCCAATCCGGATAATATCACCCGTGTCGTCTTTGATAATGGGATCACTGTGCTGGTGCGCGAGAACCATGCCGCGCCTGTGGTGGTGATCGAGGGTTGCCTGCTGGTCGGCTCGATCCACGACCCTGCCGGCAAAGCGGGCCTCAGTGGCTTTGTTACCAGCATGCTGTCGCGTGGCAGCGTCAATTATGATTTCGATACCTTTAACGAAACCATCGAGTCAATTGGTGCTAGTCTGGGCATTGGCAGCGATACGCACACGACCAATTTTAGCGCCACTAGTCTAAGCGAAGATTTTTCGACAATTGCTACGGTGCTGGCCGATGTGTTGCGGCGTCCCGCCTTTCCAATTGAGCACATGGAACGCCTGCGCGGCCAAAAATTAGTACATTTGCAGGAACGCGAGCAGGATACGCAACAGGTTGCCAATTTACGCTTTTACGAGACATTATATGGCGACCATCCCTATGGGCGTCCCACTTCTGGCTACAAAGAGACGATTAGCGCGATCCAACATGCTGACTTACTCGCTTTTTATCAAGCACGCTACACCCCAAATGGTATGATTATTGTGGTCGTGGGTGATGTACAAACCGCTGCTGTATTGGATTTACTCCAAAAACAGTTTGGCGACTGGCGTGGACCCGTGCCTGACCAAACCGTGCCGCCGGTTTCACTGCATAGCCAGCCACAGCAACAAATGTGCCCTTTGCCAGGCAAAGTGCAGTCAGATATCATGGTTGGCTCGCTCGCCGTTGCGCGCCATGACCCTGATTTTTATGCCGTGCGCGTGGCCAATACGATTTTGGGGCAGTTCGGCATGATGGGGCGCCTGGGTGAAAAAGTGCGCGAAGAACAGGGCTTGGCCTACTATTGTGGCAGCGCGATCGATGCGGAGATCGCGGCCGGATCTTGGTATGTTAATGCCGGGGTCAACCCTGAAAGCGTCCAACAGGCAATTGACAGCATTCTGGCCGAGTTCGAGCGGCTAGGCAGCGAGCCGGTTGCCGCCGAAGAATTAGCAGATAGCCAGGCTTATATGACCGGCGTGTTGCCGCTGACCCTGGAAACAAACGATGGCGTGGCTTCTTCCTTGCTGAGTATGGAGCGCTATGGGTTGGGGTTGGACTATCTGCAACGTTACGCCGAAATAATCTATAATATCACCGCGTCCGATATTCAAAGGGTGGCGCAGCGCTATTTACGCAAAGATAACTACACGCTGGTCGTCTCAGGCCCGCCGGACGACGAAGCGTAATCGCTTCTGTCTCGATCTGCACGAAGCCTTGATAAAATCTCCGTTTTGAAGAATAGACCTTATTCCGATTTAATTTTTGGCTCGAGTAGTCAAAAGTGCATTACCAGTGGTGGAAATTAAATCGGAATAAATATTAATTTATATCCTCGCTTTTTAGCAATTAAAAGTCTGGCGTTATTGACATAGTTCATGAAGTACTGTCTATGTAAAAGCCAGACTTTTAATTTGTGGTAAAAACTTCAAACAAATCTTTTCCTCTTTGCGTCCACGAACGGGTCCTTTTGATTCGAGCACCCCCTATGTTACAATATCTAAAGTTCATAATGTGGTAAATCGTGTTTTATACATAATACGCTCTCTTTGAATCCAGATTAACTGGCCAAATTTATATGACTTCTAGAGAAAATACTTATCTTTCCTCAAGCACTGAAATAATTTTACAAGAACCTTCTATTCATCAACTTCCACTCTTTGATCTCGAAGTTAGAATGGAATTAGATAATTCTGGTTTGGATAAACTTTCTGCTCTGTTATCTGAGGATCTGGATTTCCGAAGTGCTGATACAAGTTATGCAACGCATGACTTTCATTCTTTTCCAGCAAAATTCCCCCCCCAATTACCAAGAAAATTTATACTTGGTCTGACAGAGCCAGGTGAAATTGTACTGGATCCGATGATGGGATCAGGCACAACTATTTTGGAAGCTTTATTAAACCACAGACGTACTATTGGGTTCGATATAGATCCTCTTGCCAGATTAATCTCCAAAGTTAAAACTACATCTATCGATATTCAGCAGCTGACAGAATTGGGAAAGAATATACTTGCTCATGCAACAGCACAAGTCGAAAATAGACACGATGAGTTAATCGAACAATTAGAGACAAAATGGGATTCTAATACAAAGGATTTTGTAAATTATTGGTTCGCTAAAGAAACACAAGTTGAGGTATTAGCGCTCGTCTTAGAAATTCAAAAGATTCCAGATGAAACTACACGCACATTTTGTGAATTAGCCCTTTCTGCTTGTATTATCACAAAATCTGGGGGGGTATCACTGGCTTTTGACTTGGCCCATACACGCCCTCACCGTGCCAGAGTGGCTTATTCACCATCTGGAAATCTTATTATTGGTGAGCCATCAGACGGTATACAAAATGCTCGCACCAAGCTATTAACAAAGCGAATTCGCTCAGCCGTACTGGAATTTAAACGAAAGTTTCAACAAAATTTGAAGAGTTTGGTCGAACTTGATTTTGAATTCGATAAGCCAATTCTTGAGGAGGGAAACGCGCAAGATCTTTCTTTAGAATCCGCATCAATAGATTTGATTGTTACTTCACCGCCATATGCGTCAAATGCGATAGATTATATGCGAGCCCACAAGTTTTCATTAGTGTGGCTAGGCTACCCTATAGAGCAGTTGACTGATACTCGCAAAGAGTGCTTTGGAGGTGAGAATACATCGAATTTTTATTTTGAGGATTTGCCTCCTTACACATCTGATATTGTTAATCAGATGAGAGCACTTGACCTACAAAAAGGAAAAGCATTACATCGCTACTATACTGAAATGAAACGAGCGTTGCGCGAGATGTATCGCGTGCTAAAACCTGGGAAAACCGCCATAGTCGTAGTTGCAAGTTCTATTATGCGCAGTAAAGATACTGAAACTGCTAAATGTCTAGCAGAAATTGGTAATGAGATTGGTTTTATCGTTCCTAAATTTGGTGTGCGCCAAATTGACCGGAATCGGCGTATGTTGCCGGCGGGAATGAAAATCAATCATGAATCTCAAATTCAGCAACGTATGCATGAAGAATATGTCATTGGCTTCTATAAGCCGGTGCAATAAACTTGGATCTAAGATAGTAAGTTCCTATGAATATTACTGAACTGCGAACTGAATATCACAAACATATTTGTGAAGAAATTATAAGAATCCAGAAAAGTAAAAATGGAGAGGAGTACCCTAATTTCGCTGATGTTGGGTCGACTCATAGCAAAAAAGTTGCTTGGGGTATTTTGAGCAGAATTAATTATACCCAGAACTATGAAAAATTAAAAGGTGGACAGACAGCCGGCCGCAGCTTTGAAGTAATGACGAGAGAATTTATTCAAAAGTCTTTTACATTATTGCGGCATCTTAGACCTGGTAGTTGGCACTACTCTACTAACAATACAGATATTTCGAACTTCGATCAATATGAGCATCTAGCTCATATTGATCGAAGTTACTCAAAAAAGAGCGGGCACTTAGCTCTGCATTGGGTGGCAATTATATTGTGGGCCCAGATATTGTTGTAAGTCGATTACCTGCTACAGATATAGAAGTTAATCAATTAGGGATTCTGTCTGATGAAGTTGGAAAATATGCGAAGTTAACGCCGCTGCGCAGTAACAATTATCAAACACCAAATCCGCTATTACATGCCGTGATTTCTTGCAAGTGGACACTTCGTAGCGATAGGGCACAGAATGCACGAACTGAGGCACTAAATTTAATTCGCAACCGAAAAGGCCATTTGCCTCACATTGTTGCGGTTACCGCGGAACCGTATCCTGCTCGTATTGCTGCTCTTGCATTGGGAACAGGAGATTTAGATTGTGTATATCATTTCGCCCTTCCAGAATTAATTGATGCAACAAATGATACCAATGATGAAGTGAGTTTAGAGCTTTTAGATATTATGGTTGAAGGACGCCGCCTCCGTGATATAAGTGATTTACCTTTTGATTTAGCAATATAGCTACTGTAGGCTCCTTCATCGCTTAATCCCCCGGTAGTGATTGATAAATAATTCAGATACTATTATGATTAAGCTATGAACCGTTGGCACTTTATTTTTGTCTTGATCTTAATTTTTGGTGGCGTCTGGTTATGGGAAAGTCAGGTGCCTCTGCTCGCGCAAACTATTAACCGTACTCCCCAACCGGCGATTGGCTATCCGGCCCCAGACTTTACCCTCAAAACCTTAGATGGCAAAAGCTTTAATTTGCGCGAACACCGCGGCACGCCGGTGGTGCTTAACTTTTGGGCAACCTGGTGCGGCCCTTGTCAAGCGGAATTACCGGCGGTTGAGGCCACATTTGCTCGCTATACCAACCAAGTCCAGGTGATTGGCGTCGATCAGGCCGAAGCACCGGATGTTGTGCAAGCCTATGTCAAAGAATTTCAGTTGACGTATCCGATCGCGATGGATAAAGATAGCAACGTCGCCAATCATTACAACGTGAAGGGCATGCCAACGACTTTCTTTATTGACGGCGACGGCGTAATCCGCCACATGTGGATGGGTGAGATGAATCGTATTACGTTAGCCGAAGGCGTCACGAAAATTTTACGCTGATTTCGTCTTTAGTCACGCGGCTCGGTCGATAGTGGGTGGGCGAGACTAGCCAGTAAGACCCAGATGATCATCAAATCGGGGAGGGCGTAGCTGGCGTCGATCAAACCATGGGCCAAGCTGGTCACTGCGGCGGCCAACAAGCCTAAGCTCAGGATGGGTTCAGCAGAACTGCGTAAATTACGCCACAAGTGGCGAATCGTCACGCCGAAGAAGGTCAATGCTAGGGCCAACCCCGGCAATCCCAAGCGTGTCCACCAATCTAAGAACCAATTATGCGGATGGTTGAGATTTGGCTCCTGCCAGGCAGAGGGCAATAGATAATAACTGCGAAACGCATAGAGAAAATTATCTGGCCCCACCCCTAACCAGCGATGATCCAACGCCATCTGCCATGCGCTCTGCCACAGTTGCAGCCGGACAAAACCGGTCCCCTGGCGAAGATCTAACAGACGCTGAAAACGTTCGGTGCCGAGGAAAGGTGTCAAGGCGAGCAGTGCCAAAATGCCCGCTGCTGCAATCCACCACAAGACGCGCCGTGACTCACCGCGTTGCGCCAGCAAGCTTAGGCCGCCACACCAGAGCGTTACAAACAAGGCCGGCAAACCAAACAACAAAGCCCCTTTGCTAAAAGTCAACAAGAGTGCAATGGCTTGGAGCACAGCTAGGCAACTCCACCATAAACGCATCCGCAACGCACGTGTGAACAGTGCAAAGGCCAATGTCACGGCCAATGTACGTTCCAGATACAGTGCCAGGTTGTTCGGTGAACCATAAAAGGCCCGCACTCGCCAGACCCCTTCTGCTGTAATCAAGCCCTCACCGCTCGCATATTGCCACAAGCCAACCAGCGCCACCACTACGCTACCGGCCACCCAGCCTGTGATCAACCACCACTGGTCTGCCTGCTGGTTTTGGGAATTTTGCAACACCCAGATCAGTAACAAGCCAAACAAACTGGCCATGAGGAAGACGGTGCGCCATTCATGGAACGCCACCGCGAAATGTTCGGCGTTAAAACTGGCGATGAGCGCCCAACTTGTGATCGCCAACAAAAGTAGCGCGGCGATAGGGATGGCACGCATTTTGGGCGCTGCTCGATCCTGATTGACCGCTAATAACCAGTGGAGGCTACACAGTAAAATCCCACCCAGGATTCCCACATCAATCAAACTAAGCGCACGGTTGGGCAGAATAGGTAACGGAAACGTATAGTAGAAAGGCAGCGCAAAGAGGAGGGCGCTAAGCCAAAGCACCGGCCGTTGTAACGCTGCCCAGGCGAGCCAGACCAACCCGAGCAAGGTAACCAGCCATTGGTGCAGCGCCACGCCAATCATAATCAGGATAAGACCAACAATTGCCAACAAAGGCGCAGATTGTTGTATCCATACCGGTTGAAGCAACCGAGCCAACTGGATTGGCACAGATTTGGCGATATTTGTGCGTAATCGGGTCGCAAGCTGACCTCTGTGCAAGGCGATTACGGCGCACCAACCAGCGATCACGAACAGCGCTATCTCTGGCCAGCGTGGATAGGGTAGCGGTGGCAGGGCATCAATCGCCACGGCGCGCAAAGGGTATTGACCCCAACTCCGCCAAATTTCGATGCGTACCTGGTGTGTTGGTTGATTGCCAGGCGCGCGGTGGATGCGCACCCATTGCTCACTTGTGCCGGCTACGGTCTGTTGCTCTGGCGCATAAAAGGTCCGATAACCAGCGGCTGCTCCCTGACTATCCGGGTTTCCGGCAATCACAGGCAGCAGATTTGCCGGTTGACCATCAACTGTCACATAGAGATAGCCCCAATAATTGCCAACCGTCAGCAACAAATCTAATTCGGAACCGGTATAGACAAAGGTCACTGTGCCCGCTGGTTCCTGCAAAGGCTTGTCTGGTTCGCTGGGATCCGCACCGGTTTTGTCCACATGCCAACCTGGGCTATAGATGAAAACTGGACTGTCCATGGTGGCTACGGCGCCACTTTGTAGCTGTTCGATTTGCGTAGGCTGAAGCACAAGAGGCGCTGGTTTGTTGACTAATAACATGCCCAACCACGCAATACCGCCAATCCCACATAGGAGCGCTATACTCCAAAACCAAAGACTGGCACGGCTGGCTTTGACTGGCTGAGGCGACGACATAGTTGGCTTGACTGATTGGCGCATTTTTCAATCGTATCACTGGCTGGAGGTTAAGACAACTCTGTAGCCAAAGATTTGCCATTAAATAAAGTGATACAAAAGTAGAGGTGGACGCTTTGAGCATCCACCTCTACTTCAGGTAGGATCTGACCTCAGAAAAGGTCTGGGTCTGCCTTACTTATTGATCAATGGCAGGAAGAGGTGTTGAGCATCGGTCACTTGCTGCTCATGCAAGATGATGAAATCGTCGATAATCAGCGATTCATTCTTGGCTGCGTCACGGAACTGGGCGTAGACTCGACAGGTTTCTCCATCGTCACAGTCTAATGTCCAGGGCTTGGTAGAGGCCAAAGGCTCCCACTCGGCGCCAGCCATGTCAGAATGATTCGAGAAGCGCATCTCTACGCCAGCACTCACTTCGTTATAGAGCAGCGAAAGTCGATCGGTCTGGTGCGCATTCGCACTTTCTGCTGCGCCATCGAGTGGCGTATCGGTCGAACTGACGTTGAGCACCACTGCTTTGGCGGGCGTTGTCTCGGCGCCTTCGTTGATTACCATCGCGCCCGCCGGTGCATCCGGATCTGCTTTCGGCGTGACCGCAATCGGGTCGCTGTAATCGCCTTCTGTATCCGAGATCACACCGCTCAGCCGCACATAATAGGTTTGATCGTTGAGCACATTCTCCACTGTGAAGTTTTTGCTCTGGCCCATGGAAATTGGTTTGCCGATGTCGTTGATGTCCGTCGAAATGTAGAGCAACATGTCGGTGTAGGAGAGCGGCGTAGTCCAGTCAATCAAGATCAGCTTGTTGAGCGGGCGCACGTTGATGTGCCCGATCGGCCGCACTCGATCATCTTTGGCATCAAGCGGATTGCGCTGGTGCTTGACCTCGGAACCATCTTTCTCGCCACCGTGATCGGTGTCGGCACGGCAGGGCAGGGTGCCAGCTTGGAATTCTTGAATGTTGGACAGCCCATCCTTATCCAAATCTTCGTTGGCATCGTTGCGCGTGATGTCAAGTTTGCAACGCAGTTCCCACTTGTCTGGCATGCCGTCACAATCTTTGTCGTTCTCCTGATCACATTTCTGTTCTGGTCGGGGGCCATTGATCCAGAAACCATTGTTCCATTCGCGAATCAGGGTGTTGGCAGGGTTCGCAGGGTCCTTGAAAACGGCCAGCATGCGTACGCTATACGAGCCGCCCACCGTGGTGTTCACAAACGGCGCGGCGTAGATGCCATCATTGGCTGCGCCGTCGCCATGCAGACCGTCATCCTTCAAAAGCAAGGTGTCGGTGCCGCGCAAGCTGTCGATAAATACGCCGACGGCTGCGCCAGGGATCGTCCCATCACGGGTCAAGAGCGTACCCACAATCGATACCTCGTCACCGGCATTGCCCTGATTGGCGTTCAAGCCCAGGAAGCGGCCTTCGAGTTGAATCGTGGACTGCACCGAGACGTTCATCAAAAAGTCATACGGGCCACCACTGGCTGGCGCATTCGGCGCGTCTTGGCTGGCCGCTTGGAGCGGAATACAGTTGAGCGCGAAGTAGTAGGTGCGGAAGTGCCAAGCGCCTTCAGCTGGATTGGTCACCACCAACACATCATCAAAGCGGTTGTTGCGAATATCCCAATCTGCGGGCGTGGCGCCGCTGCGTGGGCTAATCGGAATCCAGCGATCTTTCTGTGGATCATCACCAGGTCTCAGGACTTCCACTTTACGGGCATCACTGTTCGTGCAATTGACGTTGTCATCATCCGGCTGTTTGCCGGCCACAACCAGGCGCATTTCATTGACACTCTTATCAATATTGACGGTCAATTCTTTGCGGCTGCCGACGGCATCAAAGGCGGGCACGTTCGTATAGTTGGCGCCGAAGATGCGGGCTGCGCCTTGCGCCTTGGTGTCAAAGTAGTCATAGGTATCGGCCAGCCCGAGTTGACCCGGCAAGAACGGCGTGGCCAAGGCTTCCTCAATGCCGGAGGGCATATTCAAAGCCATCGTCGCGTTGACACTGGCTGCGCTGACCATGCTCGTGCCTGATGCTGTCGTTGGCACGGGGCGATAGATGCCATTGGTATCTGAGGCAATCTGAGCCAACAAATTACCTGGCGCTTCCGGGCCAAGACCGATGGTGTTGACAACGACACCGGAATCAACTAGGTCGGTTTTGACTTCGCTATAAAGCGGGTGCACATTCTCACGCCCGTCGCTGAGCAAGAAGATATGCTTCGGATTGAGCGATGGAGGGCCCGCTAATAATTTGTTTTGTGCGTCTCGCACTCCAGCGCCTACAGGTGTCCATTCGCGGGCTGTAATGCCATCAATCGCGCTACGGGTGGCGTTGATGTTGGCGATCAAAGTCGGTGTTGTCACATTAGTGCGCGATAGCAACAGGCCTGGGTCAAATGGGCAGTTGCCCGAACCCGAGCCGTCGGGCGGTAGACCACAACCGGCGGGGGTATCATGCGCCGACCAATCCAACACGACAATGCGGTCACCGGGGTGCAGCAAGTCGGCGACAACTTTGCCAGCCTTTTGGGCATTGCTCAAACGGGTGCCTTCGCCAATCACGTCTTCGGTGGTCATCGAACCGCTGGCGTCAAAGCTAAGCGCAATGTCGCTGTCGCCGGGGTCGACATAGAGCAAGGCATGGGTCTCAGTGTCGCAGATGGCGTCCAGACAGGCTGTGAAATCGACAAAGGTTGTCCCGGCAGGCTTGACTGGCGGTAATAAGATCGCCCAGTATTCGTCGCCCACCTCTTGGAAGCTACCGGCTACCACGGTCACCGGGTCGGTGCCGGCTCTAAAGCTGAAGCTAGATTCAAGCAGACCACGCACGTTCGATGTGCCGTCGGTAACGGTCCAGCGGGCCAGATAAGCAATTGGGCTGGCTGGCGAACCGACCATGGCGATTCGTACCTGGCGTGGCTCTTTGATGTCCAGGGTAGGGCTAACACAGGTGAAGCTCACATTGTAGTTGTAATTGTTGCCAAAGCTGTTCACCACGGCAACGATGCGGTCATTCACACCGGCGCCGGCAAAGGTGCGGATGTAATCTTCGCCGATCTTGGCCGAACGTAGCACACGCGTTGGGGCGCTGGTGTCAGCTGCCATAAAATTGATGCCCAGTTGCGCACCCGATGCGCCATCGACTTCGGCTTGCACATACGGACAACCAGCTTGTGGGCGCACTTGATAATATCTGGCGGCCCAGGTGGCGGGTGTCGCATCCGACCAGCTTTGTACGCCGCTGGCAATGCTGACATCCTGCGTCAGTGGGGCCAAATTGCCATACGGGCTGGCATCATCATCGGTGTAGACGAGCTCGGGCTGGGTGGTCGCATCTGCCCAATCTTTGGACCAGTTGGCGGCAAAGAAATTGAGAAAGAATTGGTTGATGTTCCATTTGCCGCCACTCAACGACGGGATCAGCGAATCGAGCACGTAGAGCGTGTTCTGGGTGTCACATTCGCGGTAGTGATTGTACAGCGCGTCAATGTGGTGCCAGGGATCGGCAGGTGTGCCGACCGTGCCCAATTGTTCAATAAAATATTTGTTAAAGATGTTGCCGTAAGACTTGTCATACATCGAAGTGCCAGGATTATAGGTGCTGCCGGCGTAACCCGATGCATCAAGCGTCGCATCTACGGTGTCTGCACCTAGATCGGCATAACCCTCGACAAATTCGCTGTCGTCCGGGTAGTTTGGTTGCAAATAGCCGTAACAGCCGTCATCAAACGAGTATTGCAAGTAGTGCTGCGCCTCATGGTAGACCGTCCATTGTCCGCCACCGGCGCGAATCGTGCCCGAATCGATGCCAATCCAACAATTGCCCGAACTGCCCCAATAGGCAATGCCCGACCAGCCGACACCTTGCTCCATGCGCACGTTGAGGTTGTTGCTGCAACCGGTGTCATACAGGTGGTGGCCGGAGTCCGTATGATAACGCTGCCACGCCTGCTCGAACCACTGGGCGACCTGCTGGGCCTGGGCATCTGTATTGATCCAATGCCGCATAGTCACTGGGTTGCCATCGATCATGCGGGTGGCGGTCACCGTGATTTTGGTGTACCAAACTGTGACCGATTTGGGATCGGCGCCCACGTTGAAATTGCGTACAATGCATTCATCGAGTGTAATGCCATCGATCACAGGGCCACCCGCGCAAGGGGCGGTGATCACATTTGGGCCAGTGAGGGCTGCCACTTGTACGGTGCTCGCTGCGGATGGATCGGGCGGCTGGTCAGTGCCATGGGCAAAGGCTACCGCGCCAAATGAAAATAGACTGAACAACACCAGAAATATCAGTAGGATCGGGTGTTTACGAAACATGTTTGCTCCTTTAGGTCTCGGTAGGTGAGACGCTTGATCTGAAACACGACCATAACTTCAAAAATTGTTGCGTTAAACGGAGATAGCAAGTGGTAGCAATCGATTGAGCACACGATAGTTCACATAAATCCTCCTTTTGCGCGAGCCCCTACTTAAGCTGTGAAGTGATTCAATGAGATTTTGCGCTGCCACTGCGATGATGGGGTTCTGATTGTGGTGTAACGATTGTATAAATAATACGAGAGGCCAGATAGCTTGTAGAACACATCGCCATTGTGCGCTAGATCACAGGTGCGCAGACTGGTTGACAAATGGCGGCTTTCGCATTAGAGTTTGGTTGTCCCACCCTAACTCTCCCCTAGGTAGGGTGGGGACTGTTGGTCGCATGTCTATTGTTGGTCGCTTACATCATTAATTGGATACCCCAAATGATCGAATACCCACGCAACGGCTCCCTCCCTACTTCGGGGAGGGCTGGGGTGGGGTAAACATTATATATGGACAAACATTGGCAGCCGTCACCCGTATTGTGGCATAAGTTGAACCCGTGGCGCGCCAAATGCGCAGGCAACAAACCTTAGCGGAATCTATATTGTGGCAACGGATTCGCAAACAACAGGTGAAGGGTGTCAAATTTCGGCGTCAATTGGCGATTGAACGTTTCATTGTGGACTTTTGTAGCTTGGCGCTGCATCTCATTATTGAAGTCGATGGCTTGATCCATCAATATACCAAAGCCGAAGATGCGATTCGCCAAGAATTTTTAGAAAGTAGGGGATTTCGAGTATTGCGTTTTAGTAATGCAGAGATATTGCAGGACGTAGATCGTGTGATAGAAATTATTAGGTTGGCGGTAACTGAAGATACCCCACCCTAACCCTCCCCTAGGTAGGGAGGGGACTGTTGGTCGCGTATATATTGTTGAGCGCTTATATAATTAATTGGATATCGCCAATTGATCGACCACCCACGCAACGGCTCCCTCCCTACTTAGGGGAGGGTTGGGGTGGGGTAAACCTATAAATAAGGAGGAGAAAACAATGGAACCTGAACTGATTGCTGATTATAAATGTGTCACTGGTGAAGGCCCGCTTTGGCATCCCGACGAACAAGCCGTCTACTGGGTCGATATTCCCAAGGGGCGCATTTTTCGCTATGATCCAGTGACGGGCAAACATGAACAGTTTTTTGAAGGGGGTGTGATCGGCGGTTATACACTCCAAGCTGATGGATCGTTCCTGCTTTTCATGGACAAGGGCGCGATCAAAATTCTGCGCAACGGTAAGCTGACGACCGTGCTGGATGGCATCCCTGGCGAAGAAGAGTCGCGCTTTAACGACGTGATCGCCGATCCGCGTGGGGGAGTCTTTTGCGGCACAATGCCTTCCCCAGACAGCTTGGGCCACCTCTATTATCTCAGCCCCGCAGGCCAGATTACCAAGCTGATGGATGGGATTGATATTTCCAACGGCTTTGGCTTTACACCTGACCGCAAGCAATTGTATTACACGCTCTCGTTGCCCAAGCGAATCTTCCTCTTTGATTACAATCAGACCACAGGTGCGCTCGCCAATCAACGGGTCTTTGTGAGCACCACCGACGAAGAGGGTGTGCCCGACGGCATGGCCGTGGACGCGCAGGGCGATGTCTGGTCGGCGCGCTGGGATGGTTGGCGGCTGACCCGTTATAACGCGATGGGCAAAGAACTGCAACGGATCCAATTCCCTGTCAAGAAGGTATCTAGTGTAACCTTTGGCGGGCCAGATTACACGGATATGTATGTCACCACGGCTGGCGGCAACGACAAAGCGGAAAATGGACCGGGCGCCGGCGCGCTTTTCCGCTTGCGGCTTGGTATCAAAGGGCAACCTCCCTATCGCTCGCGCGTTGGTCTATTAAAGTAATAAGAACTTACTCACGCATAGGGCGCAAAGAATGCAAAGTTTGTCCTGTTTCCTTGGTTTTCTTTGCGCGCTTTGCGTGAGATTCTCTCTGGATAGAAAGGAATACGCGCCACCATGAACGTTCATCTGGCTTATGGCCGCGATGGCCTGTCGGTGAATTTACCAGACACAACCGATGTGTTGACCTCACGCTTCACGCTAGGCGTACCGGACGAGCCAGCCGCTTTACGTGACGCCTTGCGCGATCCAATTGGCTCACCGCCGCTGGCCGCCAAAGTCAAACCAGGTGACAAGGTGGTGATCTGCCACAGTGACATCACACGCGCGACGCCCAACGACCGGATTATGCCGGTGCTCGTGGCCGAATTAGAAGCAGCGGGCATTGCGCGCCAGGATATTACACTGCTCAACGCGTTGGGCACGCATCGCCCCCAAACCGACGCCGAATTGCGCATGATGCTCGGCGACGCGATTGTCGATAACTATCGTTGTCTGCAACATGACGCTTTTGACGATGCCAACCTGGTTTCACTGGGCATAACATCGTTTGGCAATGCAGTACGTGTCAACCGGTTGCTGGCCGAAGCGGATGTTAAGATTCTCACCGGTTTTATCGAGCCCCATTTCTTCGCCGGGTTTAGTGGCGGCCCTAAAGGTGTGCTCCCCGCACTGGCCGGGCAAGAAAGCGTGCTGACCAATCATGGCCGCACGATGATCGCGCATCCGAAAGCTACCTGGGGCAGCACCCAGGGCAACCCGATCTGGGAGGAAATGCGCGAAGCGGCGTTGATGGCCAAACCGACCCTGCTGCTCAATGTGACCCTTAACGTGCACAAGCAGATTACAGGCGTCTTTGCGGGGGATCTGTTGGCGGCGCATAAGCAGGGCACAGAATTTGTGCGGCAGAGCGCGATGGTGCCCGTGCGCGCGCCCTATGACATTGTGCTCACCACCAACAGTGGCTATCCGCTCGATCAGAATCTCTATCAATGTGTCAAAGGCATGAGCGCCGCCAAAGAGATTGTGCGCAAGGGCGGCACGATTATCATGGCCGGCGCCTGTCATGATGGCCTGCCGGACCATGGGCGTTATGCCGAACTGTTGACGACCGGGGGGACGCCGCAAGGGGTATTGGATCTGATCGCCCAGCCGGGTTTTAGCGCCCAGGATCAATGGCAGGTGCAAGTCCAGGCCCAGATTCAACTCCACGCCGATGTCTACGTCTACAGCGACGGCTTGAGTGATCAACAGATCGAGCGGGCGCTCTTCAAGCCGTGCCGCGATCTAGAAGCGACCATCGCCTGTTTACAGGAAAAATATGGCCCGAACACCCGCATTTGTGTGCTGCCCGAAGGCCCGCAAACCATTGCTTATTTGAGCTAAACGTATGCTTATCGATTCGCATAACCATAGCCACTACAATGGCGTCGGCCCGGAAGGGTTGATCGCCGAAATGGACAGTTTTGGCATCGATCTAACCTGGCTCCTGACCTGGTATCTGCCACCCAGCGAACATGTGCCCAGTTCGCATCGTGCCTTTAACCCACGCAATCTACGCCCAGATGGCACACATGCTGGCGTCACCTTGGCCGATGTGCTAGAAACCTGCCAACGCTTTCCGACGCGTTTTGTGCCAGGTTACTGTCCCTGCCCCACGGAAGGCAATGCCGCCGATCTCTTTGAGGCGGCCTATCGGGTCTATGGCGTGCGCGTTTGTGGCGAATGGAGTTATCGCACCTTGCTAGATGATCCGCGCGCCATCGAACTGTTTCGCCGCGCCGGCCAGTTACATTGCCCCGTTGTGTTGCACATTGACGCGCCTTATCTGCCCGGCGCCCAAGGCAAGCCGAGCTATCAAGAATTCTGGTATGGTGGCAACATCGGCGCGCTCGAACGCGCCTTGCAAGCCTGCCCAGCAACAATTTTCATCGGCCATGCGCCTGGTTTCTGGCGTTACCTCAGCGGAGATGAGGCCACTGAACGCGCCGTCTATCCCAGCGGACCAATTCAACCGGGCGGTCGGCTGCTTGAAATGTTCGAGCAGTATCCTAATCTGTGGGCCGATCTCTCGGCGGGTTCAGGCTTGGGTGCGTTGCGGCGCGATCCCGTTTTCGCACGCGACTTCTTGATCCGCTATGCGGATCGCCTGCTCTACGGCCGTGATAACAAAGGCAACGCATTGCAGGAGTTTCTGAAAACGTTAGAATTACCCGAAACTGTATGGGATAAATTATTTTTTCAGAATGCAGAAAAATTGGTTCCCGTGGGATGAGTGAAGAGAGACGATTCGTAGGTCATCGCTTGCAGCGTGACAGCGGTAGTCTACACCTGAAATTATTGAAAGTACATTGATTGTCACCCTAAAAGGGGTGACCTACAAGCTGACAAACTTCAGATTGCGAGGCAGAATTAACAATGCGCAGTATCTACATGATGACAGACTTAGAGGGTGTGGCCGGGGTGGTTTCCTTTGAAGATCAAGCCTTTGCCACGGGGCGTTATTACGATCAGGCCAAGCGCCTGGTCACGGCGGAGGTCAATGCCGCCGTGGATGGGTTGCTCGATGCTGGGGTCGAGGATGTTTTGATCTGTGACGGCCACGGTGCGGGCGGGCTTTGGTTTGAGGATATTCACCCCAAAGCCAAATTGTTGCATGGGCGGCCGATCACCATTAAGCAACTTTTTGCGCCGCTAGCGGATTATGAAGCCGTGGTGATGATTGGCCAACATGCGATGGCGGGCGTCCCCACCAGCAACCAGAATCATACACAGTCCAGCCAGACTATCGACTACATGAAACTCAACGGCCAATTGATCGGCGAAATCGCCCAGTTTGCACTCTATTGCGGCGCGCTGGGCAAGCCTATGATCTACTTGAGTGGCGAAATTGACGCCTGCAAAGAGGCCGAAGCCCTGATCCCTGGCATCATGACCACCAGTGTGAAGCAAGGGTTGGGACGCGGCGCGGCGATCTCACTTTCCGCCAGCGCCGCCCGTAGCCTGATCCGTGATGGCATCCGCCAGGCCATTGCGCATCACCAGGCCCAACCAATTGCGCCGCTAACGTGGCCGGGGCCGTATCGCCTGGAAAAACGGTTTTTCCACACCCATGTGGCGGATCAAGCCGCGTTACAGCCTGGGGCGACCCGCATCGACAGCCAGACGATCCGTTACGAAGCGGATGATCTTCTTTCTTTAATTTATCGGTAACAACGGAGGAATTTATGAAACTCACACAGGCCCAAATTGATCAGTTTAATGCGGAAGGTTATTTGGTTGTTCGCAACGCCTTGGCCGCCAGCGACATCGATCCGGTGATCGAGGAATATGCCGCTTACATTGACGAACGGGCGCAGGAACTATACGCGGCCGGCAAAATTTCCCAACTCTACGCCGCTGAACCCTTTAATCGACGACTAGCCCTGATCTGTCGCGAAAATAATGAGATCTATCCTGAACTGGATATTATGCATTTGCGCGGCAAAGCTTCCTTCGCCTTCTTGCGCAACCAAAACTTACTGGAGATTGTCGAAGATTTGGTGGGATCAGAGATCACCTGTAGCCCGATCCAACATATTCGCGCCAAGTTGCCCGAAGGTCTCACGCCAGCCGGCGGTGATCAACACGTCGCGCCCTGGCATCAAGACGCGGGTGTTACTTGGGCCGAGGCCGACCCCTATTTCATTCTGACGGTTTGGTTGCCCTTCGCTGCGGCGACGCCAGAAAACGGTTGTCTCCAAGTGATCCCGCGCACCTACGGGCAAGGTCTGTTGCTGCACCATAGCAAACCCAGCGTGGGC
>JBBQBY010000002.1:0-50412 GCA_038318235.1 Caldilineales bacterium | reverse complement strand
AATCAGCATATGCAATACTGGCTGCCCCACTGGCGCATTTCGCAGCTTTGCAAGATTACGCTTGAGAATGGCGTCGTAGGCTGGGGCGAGACCATTCCTAATTACACCTGGGCGAAAGTGCCGGATAATATTGCTGACCGTGTGGTCGGCCACGAAGCCGCCGAATTACTCTGGCATGATGAGTTGGGCGCGGGCGTGCAAATGGCGCTTTTTGACGCGGTGGGCAAGGTGCTCAATGTGCCGGTTTATCAACTGTTGGGTAAAAAGTTGCGCGACTGGGCGCCGATCTCGTGGTGGGCGATGGACATGCCACCGCAAGCTTGGGCGCAACAATGTGCCGAAGCCGTGCGGCAGGGTTATATGTCCGCCAAGCTCAAGGCGCGCACCTGGTATGATCTGCACGCCGCGCTCAAGGCGATTTTTGCCGTGGTGCCCGAGCAATTTATCCTCGATCTGGATTTCAACGCCACGCTGGACAATGCCGCCAATGCGGTCAAATTCCTGAGCACGCTCGAATCTTACAAACAGGTTGCTATGTTTGAAAGCCCGATCCCGCAAGCGGACGTGGCTGGCAACGCGCAGATTCGGCGCCGCATTAACCGGCCGGTTGCCATGCACTACGGCAGCCCACCGATTATGACAACGTTGCACGAAGATGTGGCTGACGGTTTTGTATTGTGTGCGGGGGCCGCCAACTTGCTCAGGCAGGCGCACATTTGCGAAGAGGCCAACAAACCCTTCTGGCTGCAACTCGTCGGCACGGGCGTCACCACCACCTGGGCCGCGCACTTGGGCGCTGTGCTCGATCAGGCGCGTTGGCCGGCGATCACCTGTATGAACATTTGGGCGTCGCAACTGCTCCAGACGCCGATTGAATTGCGCAGCGGCTTTATGCGTGTGCCCGAAAAACCGGGCCTGGGCATTGAGATCGATCCTGCGCTGATCGAAAAATATCGGGTCGATTATACCTTTGTCAATACGCCCAAGCACGTTTATCGTTATGCGCGGGCGAACGGTGAGGTCACCTACTACGGTTGCAACAAACAGGACTTACATCACGTCTATCCCGCCGATGCCCAGCCGATCTGCGAAGCGGGTTCCACGTTGGATCCGGTGGCGGATGATGGTAGTGAAGAATTTGCTAAGTTGTACGAAGCCGTGCAAAATGGGCGTACGGTGCGCCGAATGGAATAGCGAAAACTTTATTGGCGATCATCTGGACGCCATCCCATAAACACCCAACGTCGCCGTGCGCTTACTAAAACGGCGCGATTGAGTTGCAACGCTGCAACAGTAGCTCGACCTGTTGTAGTTAAGCCTTGAATATGTGTGTACTCTGCAATCCATTCGAAGTGTTCATGCCATTTATCGATACGCGGGTTAAATAAAGGGGCAAGTTCAACTGTTTCTGGGTCGCGGGCATGGGTGCGTGCTTGTTTTGCCTCATTACACTGACGACAAGCGGCCCATAGATTCTCGTACGTATTGGTTCCACCGTTGGCAAGTGGAATGATGTGATCGATGGTTAGAGATGCACCCATAAAATCTTCTTCGGAGCGACAATAGCCACAACGATGTTCGGATTCATCTTCAACTTGGCGCCGCAATGCAGGAGAAAGGCGGGGACGAGGCATTAAATCTTATACCCTAACGATGACGGGTTGGCAACACATGCCCCCGACTTTTTAGAAGAGCATAGGCATGCGCTTTACGTAACATAAGCTCATCAGCTTCATTATGTAGCCTATCTAACAATGCTTGACCTTCCAATGTCAGGTCGCCATCTTGCTGACGCTCTAGCAGTACGTCATATAAAGCAACTTTGTCAAGATTCATCGCGCTCTGGGCAATTGTCCAGAGCGCTTCGTCCGAGAGATCCTCCAGCGCTTTAAGTTCTCGTTGGAGCCCAAGCGAAAGATTTTCCTCGACTGATGGGGGTGAATTGCGCACGAGTGTCTCCACCACTACATCGCTGAGCGTGCGAGCTGCTGCTTGCGCCTGTGTGGTTAACTGTTCGTAGAGCTGATCAGGTAGATCTAAAGTGATCGTTCGGCTTGACATAGCGTTCACCTGGAAATTGCGATACTTATCCAGAAAAATTTGTCGCATTTTTACTTTTGGGCACAGGGTACGAAAGTTTTCTGGGAAACTATATTGGTCATTTATACGAACCTTGTTCTATTATATCATCCAGATAATCTGCTGTCTATAATGTTGCGATCCACAAAAGGAGAGAAATTAACATGACCGTTTTACTGGCCGAAATGACGCGCGAACAGATCAAGCGCGCGGCCCCCAATGCGATCGCCGTATTGCCCACCGCCGCCATCGAACAACATGGCCCGCACATGGCTATTCTCACCGATACGCTGCTATGTGGTACGGTGGCTCAGCGCGCTGCCGAACAGGCGGCAGACAAGGTGCAAGTGCTAGTGGCGCCGGTGATCTGTTATGGCAATTCGCATCACCATCGCCCGTTTGCTGGCGTGCTTTCGCTGTCCAGCGCCACCTTCATGGCCGCGGTCACGGACATCTTGGAAGGCTTGGCCCTGAGTGGCTTCCGCAAGCTCATCGTGCTCAACGGCCACGGCGGCAACACCGATTCCAACGCGGTGGTCGGGCTGGACTTTGTCAACCGCCTGGGCCATGACGTAAGCATTGTCACGGGCGCCTATTGGGATATTGCGCGCTCGGCATTGGTCGAACAGGGGTTGGTGCCCAATGCGCAAATCCCTGGTCACGCTGGCCGCTTTGAAACGTCGATGGTGCTAGGGCTGCGGCCTGAGCTGGTCGATCCCGAAGGCATGCAGCAAGTGCAAGACACATCAAAAACCAGTCAAGGGCTCTTTGCCGATTTGTCCGGCGCTACAATGCAGGTCCACGGCGCTTGGGCGGCCAGCACTGGTTACAGCGATAACCCTGGCTTGTCGTCAGCAGAGGAAGGCAAACAATTGATGGAAGTAGTTGTCCAACGCGTGAGTGATTTCTTCGTGGCCTTTTATCAGGCGGCTAGCTAAACTTACCACGTAATTCCTGAATTTTTGGAATGCATCTCGCACCGCCTAATTAGGCGGTGCGAGATGCTCGAATAATTTTAACTATTTTTGTAACTACTAAGCCGCCCCACCCTAGCCCTCCCCAGGGAGGGGACCGTGAAGGGTAGGATGCAGATTTTTCTTTTGTCCCTTGATGCAAATCCACCCCGTGACTGTCCCCTCCCTAGGGAGGGCTAGGGTGGGGCTAGGGTGGGGCTAGTAGCTCCCAAACAAATCGGCTATGGCGTATTAAGCGTGTCGGAAAAAGCGATCGAGACGGTGAAGGCCTATGTGCTCAACCAGAAGCAACATCATGCGCAACAATCCACGTTGGCGGCATGGGAAGCGACGCACGAATGGAATTTGGGGCCGGAAAATTTGGGGGAAATGGATGATGGTGGATGAGAGAAATTGCGATTTTTTTCGCAACGAATGAATTCGGCAGCTGACAATAGGAAGTGCCCGCAGGCACTAGGCGTTTAGTCGCTGCGGCGACTTGTTACTGTCAGTTGCCGAATTCATTCGCCGCGGAATTTATTCCTGCCGTTGCGATTTGCGGGGATAACAAATTTTACCCAACCGGCAACGCCCCGCGCATCTGCTCAATCAACGGATCAATCGCCTCGATCTTCGCGTACTCTCCGTCCCAGAAATCTTGGCTCGCCATCCGGCCAATATAATCACGCGTATAACCGAAATTGATCCAGAGATCTTCCTTCATTTTCTGCAAGCGTTCATGTTGGCCGTCTTCACTCAGATCGACCACCTCACCCAAGCTCGCGCCGAGGAAAACACTCTTTGCCCATAATTCCAACTGGTCATCATGCGGTTGACCGCCGTTGCGCGCATAGAGCGCCTGGCTCACCGACGGATAGCGGTCGTAAGAATCGGTGGCAATCGTCACCACATTGTCATTCGGACCGAGCCCGAGATATTTGGCCGTCTTGATCGCGCCGACAATGTTGCAGATACAACTAGGGCCGAATTTACCGAAGAGATGGCAGGCCTCGGCGCTGGGCACGCCCAAGCGATCAACCAGAATATGCGTGCCAGCCTGCATCACTTCCATGCCGCGCACCGTCTCTTCGTCATTGATCAACATCAGCAGATCCGTGTTATAGACATTGTGGATCAGCGTCACCATCTTGTCGCCGATGCCTTCAATGCGGTGTTGGCCCTGGCCGCCGTTAAATAACGTGCTGCACTGGCGTGGCTCCAATGCCACGATCTTGCTGTCGGCCCAACGTGATTTGATAAAATCGCCAGCGGCCAGCGTGCCTGCACTGCCCGGCGCGCTGACAAAGGCCGCCACCTGACTGTTGCCAACGCCTTGCGCCGCCTGCACCACCGCATCCCCCGTGACGTGGCGATGGAAGCGATAGTTGGGCAGCAGTTCAAATTGAGCCAGCACGACATATTTTTCAGGATGCGCAATATAGGCCTTGTGTGTGCGCTCCAGCGTCAAGATCACATCAGATTCGGTGCCGGGCGTCAGATCCAGCGACCCTTCATAGTTGCGGATGCGTTCGTAGCGTTCTTGGCTCATGTTGTCGGGCATCACGACGATCGTCTGATAGCCTTTGAGCAGGCCGACATAGGCGGTGCCAATCCCAAAATTGCCTGTGCTAGGGCCAACAATGGACTTATCACCTGGGCGCAACTGGGTGAGCGCTTCGGCTTCGGCGAGTGTGACATAGGCCGGCCCAACCTTCATGCTGCCGCTGGGAAAATTGCGTCCGCTCAACACAATAATATTCGCCTGCACGCCAGTGAGCTCCTTGGGCAGCACAAGCTTGTCTATCTGTTCACTGGTATTTTTCCAGTTGATGTTAAAGAGGTTGAATGGGTTAATTTCATCCTGGCGTGCGTTATTGGCCGCTATCCGCAGCGCAGCAGGCAACAATAATGGATTGCGCATTTCGGCATAGGTGGGGCCAGGGATAATTGGTTTCATTGGGTTGCTGTGTCCTTGCTAAATGATCGAAATTAACTTTGTGGGTAACGGCTAACCCCACCCTAACCCTCCCCAAACAGGGAGGGGACCGAGCACGGACAGAAGACGATGGTCGATCTATTCGATCAACAGTTCCCTCCCTGTTTGGGGAGGGTTAGGGTGGGGTCGCTTGGTAATTAACTTTGTGGCTCAGTTTACATGGCGCAATTGATGGCGTCAAGCGGGGATTTACGATTGTAGATTTACGATTGACGAGATACACCGTCTACGAAGCAGCTTCGTCAATCGTAAATCTACAATCGTAAATGCTTTTTCACCGCATCCAACGTTGGCTCAATGATCATTGTCGCGCCTGCCACCTGGATCGCGGCATTGACATCCTTCAGACCGCTCCCTGTGTTGATCGCCACAATCGTTTCATCCGGTCCGACCAGTTGATCGCGCGCTGCTTGCAACAGACCGGCATACGCGGTGGCGCCCGCGGGTTCGGCAAAGACCGCACCCAGGCGGGCTAACGGTAAGATAGCGGCCAGAATTTCGGCGTCTGGCACGGCAATAAAGGCGCCATTGGTCTGGCGCACGGCGTTGAGCGCCTTGACCGCATCGCGCGGCGCATCGACGTTAATGCTATCGGCGCGCGTTGTCGCTTGCACGGGCTCAGGAATATCTAATCCCGCGCGCCACGCGTTATATAGCGCGGCGCTTTGGGTTGATTGTATGCCATATAAGCGCGGCATCTTCTCGATCCAGCCCAGTGCCAATAAATCTTTGAAACCTTTATGTACGCCACCCATAATGCACCCATCACCCACGGCGACAAAGACGGCATCGGGCGCGACAAAGATGGGATATGGGATACGGGATACGGGATTAGGTGTGTTTCGTACCCCGTATCCCGTATCCCGTATCCCCAACTGTTCCGCAATTTCAAACGATACCGTCTTCTTCCCTTCCGTCATATACGGATTGTAACCAGTGTTGCGGTTATACCAGCCAAACGCCTGACATGCGGCCTGACACAAGTCAAAGGCTTGATCATAGGTGCCATCGATGGTCAGCACGGTGCTGCCATAGACTAATAATTGGGCGATTTTGGCTTGGGGTGCGGTCTTGGGGACAAAGATAATATTCGGTTGACCGGCCGCCGCACATTGGCTGGCCAACGCGGCCGCGGCGTTACCTGTGCTGGCGGTGGCAATGATCGCCTGTTTAGCCGTTTGGGCGCGGGCCACCGCAATCGCCGAGGCGCGATCTTTGAACGAAGCACTGGGGTTACGGCCATCGTCTTTGAGATAGAGTTGGGTGAAACCAATCACTGCGCCCAAACGTTTTGCATGGGTGAGCGGCGTATTCCCCACGGCGAGGGGCGGTAAACTTTGGCGATTGGCAATCGGTAAAAGCGGCCAGTAATGCCCAATCGAGCGATCAGGATCCGCCACTATGGCGGCGGGGGTGATGGCCTGGTGAATCGCGGCGTAGTCGTATTGCACATCAAGCGTACCCAAGTCGCTGCCTTGATTTGGCCGACAGGCGCAGACATATTCAACGGCGGTCGGGGCATATTCGGCACCACAACGTAAACAACGCAGGGACGTCAGGAAAGCGGAATCCACTGATATTGGCATAATGATTCTGGCTGTAATCAATCCGAATTGATCAAAGTTTCACCAATGAGCGAGCTTACAGCTTACACGGAAATTTGCGGTATAGTGGGATCGAAAAATTCCGTAATTTACGTAGTTACTTTTGTAAAATTTGTGTTATGATAAACAAAAGTGTTTAAGCTAATTTTAATATTTGCTGGTAGACATTTGCCCATGATTGCGCGATAATGGATGTGTGTTGACCGCAAGCAATAAAGGCAAGCAATAAAGGTAGTGACAGCGTTCATGCAAAGGAACGTCTAGGCTGTGTTTTTTCATAAAAGTAATTTTGTGAAAATTTGATCGAAATTTGCGGCAAAGCATAGGGGTCTGGCCATCAGCCCACTCTGCTTATAAGCCCACTCAGCATGCGAGTTGATCATTTCGGCTTGTTCGCTGACTACATCTAAACATGGCTACAGCTTGAAAGTAGTCTAGGAAGGTATTCTTTTTATGACCAATCATGCACGCTATCCAAGCTATGTGAACTGTGTGGCGCGTGTCCTTAGCAATTCGCCGCAACCACTCAGCGTGGATACCCTTATTTCTCACATTGAGCATCAGCGACCGATCACAAAAGGGGCGCGGCGTGCTGTTTATCGCGCCATTGGTCAGTTATTTCAGGCCGTGCCCGTGACAACAAGCCATTATGGTTGGTTGTCCTGCTTGCTGCAAGGCAATACTTTTCGTCATCCGCTCACCAATGACGAGGCCCGCAAAGGCTACTTGTTATTGGACGAACTGGAGCATGCGGTCTTTTTTCCGCAGTTCTTTCAAACCAGTAAGCCCGATGAGCGCAAGTTGCAGATCGAGTTGATGGGTGGCGTTACGCTTGAAGCCGAAGCCTGTATCGAGCGCCGCACCTGGTCTTTGCGGTTGGGCCAAGACTTTGTAGAATGGATTGAACAGGCTGGCGGCCAAGGCCGTGATGATATTTTAATCAAAGCCAATAATGCGATTGATGGTCATTATATGCTACGTCTGCAGCCGCGCGAAATTCGTGACAACAGTGCGATCCAGAATCGTAACATTCAATTAGCGTTGATGGCGGAAGAGATCGTATCCAAAGATCGCAGTTCGCGCACCGCCATGCCGGCAGCCGAGTTGGCGGCGCGTCTGATTGGCCGTGGTTTTTTTAGTGAAACCACCCCGGCGGATGATTTGCATTATGTCTTGCACCAATATAGTCTTTTGCGGTTTCGCCAGGGCCAAGGCTATTCGTTTGCCGATGATGACACAATGTTTGTGCCAGACCGGCGCAACCTAAGCGGGGTACCCCGCCATGTGGCCGATCAATTGACCGATTTCACGATTGCCGGCTCCGATGAGTTTAATCATGAATGGGGCGAGTTGTTGGCCGAGATGCCCGAAGGTGAACTGGCGAATGAATTTGGCGATCTGTTAGAAAGCTCTTGCGCCAGTTATGAGGCCTATTTAGATAGTTGTCGCGATGGCGATGAGATCAGCGAACAGTTGTCGCATAGTGATTTTCACCTGCTCGAAGCGGAATTAGAAACGTTGATCAGCTTGGAATATGAATTCGGCTATTTGTTGCCAGAGCAACAAGCCCGTAAAGAGCAACTAGCTGAGCAGCTTTATATTGATCCAGACACGCTGCTGGACGATGATCCCGATTTGCCGGATTATCCGGATGAGGACGAATCGCCTTTCTGGGAAAATTAACGTCCACCAGAGCTATTGCATGAATAACCAAATTGTCAATTGCCGTTACTTTTACGGAGATTATTTCCGTGGCAAAAATAAAGAAGCTTGTCGATTAATTGAGGCCAGTCCGAATAACGAACGCCCTTGGCGCCGTGCTTTGTGTAATTCGTGTCCCGTGCCGGCGTTGTTGATTACCAGCAATTCCCGTGATTTATTGCTAGAAGCAGAGATAAAGCGAAAATTTCTCCGCGAGCAAGTTGAAGTGACCTTTGCGATCTGCTCTAAACATATGCTGGAACTGGTCAATCCACAGTTTTGCCCAGAATGTGCCAAAGAACAGCGCGCGCTGGATCTATCTGCTGGTTCAATGACGGCGAGCCAAGGATAACTGCCGCAGTAAAAGCCAAGATTTACTGTAAAATTTAATCAAAAATTAATCAAAAGAGGTGAGGGACAACACATTGTGTTGTCCCTCATTTTTTCGCCGTCATTTCGGCTTGCGCTTGAACTGCCGATGTCTGTGCGTGCTTGGTCGTCATCGTTGGCTTCGACTGCGCCCTGCTTTGTGACCAAAAGCGGTGCAAAAAGCGTGTCGTAGTTAGGCGCGCAAAGGCCGTCAAAGTTCCCTTTAAGCAAAACGGCTTTTTCTTTGCGCCCTTTGCGGGCGATCCCCTCATTTGGCGGCTGACGAATTTGCAATATGGGTAAGTTGCAGTATGATGACGTTTAACAAAATAAACCGGGGGAGCTTGGAAGTGCCAGGCTGAGAGGGGGGCCATTCTGCCACCGACCCGCATACCTGATCTGGATAATGCCAGCGTAGGAAACATAAGTCCAGCTTGTGACGCGCGGCCTTACCCTATTGGGGTGAGGTTTTTTGTTTTTCAGGACCGTTTTTTTATTGATTGTTCATGCAGGAAGGGAATCCAATGCACAAAAGTAAGCTTTTAATCGCTCTGCTCTGTTTGACTTGGTTGATGGCTGCCTGTCAGCCAATTGCGCAACCTGGGGCGAGCAGCAGCACCGCACAGGAACCGGTGACGCTTGTGGTAGCAACGCACGACTCGTTTAATGTGAGTGATGCGGTTTTAGCCCAATTTGAGCAGGCCAACCATGTGAAAATTCAAGTTCTCCAACTCGGCGATGCCGGCGAGGCGCTTAACAAAATTGTGCTAAGCAAAGCTGCGCCACTCGCGGATGTTTTTTATGGGACGGATAATACGTTTTTGAGCCGCGCATTGGCCGCCGATATTTTTGTCCCCTATGAGGCCGCTGCCCTGGCTCAGATCCCGGACGATTTGAAGCTAGATGCCAAACATACCCTGCTGCCCGTGGATGTTGGCTATATCAATTTGAACGCCGACAAAAAATGGTTTGCCGACAAGGGAATTCCCTTGCCACAGACGTTGGACGATCTGATCAAACCGGCCTACAAGAATTTGTTGGTCGTGGAGAACCCGGCAACCTCTTCCCCTGGATTGGCGTTTCTGCTGGCGACGATCAGCCATTTGGGGGAGGATAAGTATCTAGATTTTTGGAAAGCGTTGCGCGCCAATGGCCTGTTGGTGACGAATGGTTGGAGCGAAGCCTACAACGATCATTTTACCGTTGGCTCCGGCGGCAGCGGTGATCGCCCGCTGGTGGTCAGTTACACAAGCAGTCCACCGGCAGATGTGGTCTATGCAACGGATGGCCGCAAGGAACCGGCAAGTGTTAACATCAATCTGCCCGGTGGCGTCTTCCGCCAAGTTGAGTTTGTGGGGATTTTGAAAGGGGCAAAACATCCTGAATTGGCGCAAAAATGGGTCGATTTTATGTTGAGCAAGCCCTTTCAAGAAGATATGCCGCTCCAGATGTATGTCTATCCGGCCTTAACTGGCGCGGCCTTGCCAGCACTCTTTACCCAATTTGCCGAGGTGCCAATTGATCCGGCGCAGATGGAGCCAGCCTTGATCGACGCCAATCGCGAGCAGTGGATCGAGGCCTGGACCAATGCCGTTCTAAGATAATAAGCTGACGGAATAGACGGCAATCAAGTTGAGTACTTTATCTTCCGGGAAGCGGTCAGACTATTCAGGGTTAGCGAAACCGCATGTGACCGCTTCCCGGAAGATCGCCCTTAAGCCTAGTCTGTCTATCTGAGAGTATGATGAAACGTTTATCAGTTTATCTAGGCTATTGCCTGTATGCGCTCCCGCTGCTTTTCCTGGGTCTTTTCTATCTCTACCCGCTGGTCAGCATTCTACGCCTGAGTTTGCTGCCCGAAGGACGTTTGGATCTGGCTGGGATCGGGCAGATGGTGAGTCAGCCTTATTTCTGGAAGGTCATTTGGTTCACCACTTGGCAAGCCGCGGTGTCGACCGTTTTGACACTGCTTTGTGGCTTGCCTTTGGCTTACTTGTTTGCACGCGTACAATTTCCTGGTAAAGCGTTCTTGCGGGCGTTGACCACGATCCCTTTTGTGATGCCAACCGTGGTCGTGGCGGCTGCTTTTACGACCTTGGTGGGTGATAGGGGGGTGCTCAACCAATGGCTGCAAGCAGGTCTGCATTTGGACGAACCACCTTTGCACTTATTGCAAACGATCTGGATCATCCTGTTGGCGCACACTTTTTACAATGTCAGTGTGATCGTGCGCACGGTGGGCGGATTTTGGGCCAATTTAAATCCTCACTTGACCGAGGCGGCGGCCATCCTAGGCGCTAATCCTAGGCGACTCTTTTTTGAGGTGACATTCCCGCTCTTGCTGCCGAGTATTACGGCGGCCAGCCTGCTCGTTTTTCTTTTTTGCTTTACCAGTTTTGGCGTGGTGCTGATCCTGGGCGGGTTACGGTTTGCCACGCTTGAGGTTGAAGTCTATCGACAGGCGGTTAATCTCTTTAATTTACCCCTGGCGGCCTTTCTCAGTCTGGTGCAGATGGGGTTGACGTTTGTGGTCATGGTCATTTACACGCGTCTCCAGGCCCGTGCCAGTCTACCGCTGGACATGCGCCCAGAACAGAGCGTGGCGCGCCCTTTATCCAGCAAACGGGCCAAATTGGCCGCGACGCTCACCCTTGTGCTCGGATTGGCGTTACTGCTGACACCCTTACTCGCCTTGATCTGGCGCAGTTTTACGTTGGGCACAGAAGGTCTGACCTTGCGCTATTATCTGGAACTGGCGGTCAACCGCCGCCAAAGCGCCTTTTTTGTGATGCCTTTGCTCGCCGTGCGCAATTCATTACTCTTTGCTGTGGCCACCATGTTGCTAAGTTTGTTGCTTGGCATCATCAGCGCCTATCTTCTCGCCCGCCCGCGCACTTGGCTGACGGCCATCCTTGATCCGATCTTTCTGCTGCCACTGGGCACATCCGCCGTAACACTCGGCTTTGGTTATATCGTGGCGTTGGGCAGTTGGCGGACTGCCTTGTGGCTAACCCCGGTGGCGCATACGTTGATCGCCTCGCCGTTTGTTGTGCGGACATTTCTGCCCGCCTTGCGTGGATTGGACCCGCGCCTGCGCGAAGCCGCCAGCGTGCTGGGGGCTTCGCCGGCACGTACTTGGTGGGAGGTGGATGTGCCGATGCTTTTTCGGGCCGTGTTGGTCGGCGCAATCTTTGCCTTTACGGTGAGTTTGGGTGAATTTGGCGCGACCTTGTTGATCAGTCGGCCTGACCTGCCCACGATGCCCATCGTCATTTATCAAGCGTTGAGCCGCCCTGGTCTGCTAAACAATGGCCAGGGATTGGCCATGAGCACAATCTTGATGGTCGTCTCTGCGCTCGCCCTGATCGGAATTGAACGTTTCCGCCTGGGTGATATTGGTGAATTTTAGATTGAAAAGAAAGTTGCACAGAGAAACCGCAGCCCTCATCCGCTTTTCCTCTGTGTGCTCTGTGCCCCCTCTGCGCTCTCTGTGTAACTTGCTTTTAGCGTACCTACGTACTGGATAATAGAGTTGATGCTACAACTAACGAACATTTATAAAGCGTTCAACGCGCAGACGCCGGTGCTTTCCGACATCAATTTAAGCGTGACGGCCGGTGAAATTGTCGCGTTGCTGGGGCCGAGCGGCTGCGGCAAGACCACCTTGTTGCGCATCGTCGCGGGTCTAGAACAGGCGGATCGCGGGTTGATCACGTTTGACGGGCAGGATCTGGCGCAGACACCGGTGTACAAACGCAACTTTGGCCTGATGTTTCAAGATTACGCGCTCTTTCCGCACCGAACGGTGGGCGAAAATATTGCTTTTGGGCTGCGCATGCTGGGGCAGACGAAGGATCAAATTGCCAAGCGCACCGAGGAGATGCTCAGCCTGGTCAATTTGCGCGGCTATAGCCATCGTTCGATTTTTGCCTTGAGCGGTGGCGAACGCCAGCGGGTGGCGTTGGCGCGCAGCCTGGCGCCGAACCCGCGTTTGCTCATGTTGGATGAACCGTTGGGCAGCTTGGATCGGGCGCTGCGTGAAGAATTGATGAGCGAATTGCGGCTGATTCTGAAACGCCTGGGGATGACGGCGCTTTACGTCACGCATGATCAACAAGAAGCCTTTGCGATTGCGGATCGCCTGGTGGTCATGCGTCAGGGACGGATTGAACAGGTAGGTGCGCCAGCCGACATCTATCAACGACCCGCTAATGCTTTTGTGGCGGCGTTTTTGGGTTTTCGTAATTTGCTGCCCGCCAGGGTGGATGCGGCGGCACCTGGACAAATTTTGACGCCGATTGGACAATTTCCCACGCCAACACCTGCTGCGCCTGGTGAATACACCTTACTCATTCGTCCGCAGGCCGCCAAGCTTGTGCGCTCCTCACTCACCAACACCACTGAATCCCAGTTGCGCGGTAAGTTGCTCGCCTGTTCGTTTCGCGGCGACTATTATCAAATTCAGGTAGAACCCGAGACAACGGGGCAACTCCTAACCTTTGAACTTGCCCTGCCGCCGGGGGAGAAATTAGAAAATCTTGGGGTAGGACAGCCTGTCACGCTTGTCATTGATCCAGCCTTGTTGACGCTCTTGCCCGTGTAAACCTGGTCAGATTAGCCATTGCTGAACGGGTGTGGATTGACTTGTATACAGCGCATGGTACAATCTCACTTGCCCATAATTTTGAAAGATCAATTGACAAGTCGTTAAAATCCAGGAAGGATAGTCCAATGACAGACCAAAAAGCAGCGGTGATGCAAGGGGTTGAGCAAGAGGAAGGATTGTGGTGGGTGCGGGGCGGTGGTGGCAATCATCGCGCCTGGAATGGCATTCGCTACCAGACTGGTTTATCTGGCAAGAATGTCGGCGCGCAAAATTTGTCGATGAACGTCGCCACTGTGCCGCCTGGTGCCATCGCTTATGCCCATATTCATGTCGGCTTTGAAGTGATGCTCTTTATTTTGCAAGGACGGGTGCGCCACGAATATGGTCCGGATCTGAAATATGCCGTCGAACATGGGGCCGGCGATTTTATCTATATCGAACCGGGCGTGCCGCATGAAGTCTTTAACCTAAGCGACACCGAACCAGTCGTAGCCGTGGTCGCGCGCTCTACGGCGGATGAGTGGGACAAGATCGTCAACTACCCATCAAAATATCGTGATCGCGACCAAGCTGCGCGTGAAGTTACACCGGTGCCATAAGCGGTTGCTGGGCGCGATATGATTATCAACCTGGCTTAGGACCTACCATTAAGCCAGGGCGCGCCTTTCCTGCGCGGTGCTTTGGCGGACTCGATACGGAACCATCACCGGCTCGATCACAATGGGATAATCCTGCTGTTGGTAACCGACCAAATAACCTGTGTAACTTGTCACGGAGAAGGGCCAGGGGTCGATGATAATCTCGCTGGCGTTGATTGAATAGTGGACGGGCAACTGTTCTTCGCGCCCATTTTGGGGAAAGATCGGCACCGCGCCCGTGGTCGGTTCTTCAAAGCAAAAATCGAAGGCCACCGTGTCACAGAAATTAGTGATCTGATCGATGCGCAGAAATTGTTCGTGCGATAGCTGATGGCGGGCCATGTGCTGTTGGATCACGGCTCCCATTTCGACGAACAGAGCCTGGCGGGGGGCGGCCTGACCATAACTGACCAAACGCTGCAAATGCAGTTTGATGATTAATTCGGCAACCGGGTCGGCGATGGCCATATAAAACCCTTGGCGGGTTAGTTGCAACCAGGCGGTCTCGGATATGCCACCAATCGCCGCGGCATCCTGAAACCCATAGCCGCGATCATGGAGCCCCACGCCGGTGACGAAAGATGAAAAATCGATGGCGGGCTGGTCGAATTGGGCATTGCCCCATAAAAAAGCCAACGCGCCCGCTAATTTTCCATGTTCGGCTTGCGGTATGACAATTGGCCGTACTTTTGATTCAAACATTGGGCCTCTCCCTGTGTTATTACTGCGCTACCGGCTCTAAAAGCGTCAATTCACTGGTGTTGGCCGGCGCCCAGGCTTGGACACCAGCATCCACGTTCAGGAGCCACCAGACAATTGTGTCACTTTCGCCTTCTGTCCAAACGGGCCCGTTCACGATCGTCGCCTCTTCCGAATCGGTTAGAAAACCCAGCCGAACCCCGGCGGTTGCCCCCGGTGCACTGCGCAAGGTGAGGGTCATGCCGGGTGGTTGATTGGGCACCCGCACGCGTTGGCCAATCACCAGTTTACTGTTGGCGTGGGTGCTGGCGGGCAGATTATTGGTCACCGGGTAGGCGGGGAATTCCTGGATCGTAATGGTTGGCGCCACCGCCGCGGCCACGTTGGCGGTTGTGGTCAGTGCATTTTGGCTGATCAGCACACTGGTTGCGGTGGGGGCGGCTCCGTTACTGGCTGGGCTGCGCAGACCTCGGATCCCCCAGATCAGACCAATCACCAGTAACAGACCGCCGATGACGGCAGCAATCGGCCAATACTTAACCAAATCGGGCGTCTGGGCCACGGTAATCGCGCCGGTCGGTTGAACTTGTAACGTATCGCGCCACTGGTAATTTTGCATAATGCGCAACGGGATCGGATCGAGGCTGAAATAACGACTTTCCAGCAACAAGCGACCTTGCCGAATGGCGGCGTCACGCACTTGGTCTTCCAAGTCTTCGTACAAATGGAGTTCGGCGCGCACCGGTTGCCGCTTGCCATCCAGAAGCACGAGCAATCCGGCAATCGGCCAGCTTTCGATATCGGTGATATTGAAATATTCAGCGTTGATTGATTGCAGACGCTCATAGGCGCCCACATAGCTGCCTTCGCTGATGGTGCTAACTTCATTGTCAAACGCGTCCACAAGTTACCTCACTGGATGGGCGAACGATGACTGATCAAAGAAGACCGAAGTGTAAACCAGTAGGACAGTAAGGCAATAGGACGGAGGAGGGTGCATCCCAAGTTTTTGGCGATTTTTGCGCGGGGATAAATCCCGCGGCTGACAGTAACAAGTGCCCTCAGGCACTGGGATCCTAGTCGCTGCGGCGACTTGTTACTGTCAGCCGCCAAATTCCATTTGCGCCAAAAGTTTGGGATGCACCCGACAGAGGACAGAGCGCCCGTACAAACTGGATCAGCCCTGAACCTGCAAGCGTTGGGCCACTATCCTACTGACTTGCTGTCCTACTGATTTACTTTCCTACTGATTCGGCAGGGCGAGCGTCACGATGCCACCCACTTGGGCGCGGTCAGCGCCGTATACAAGCATCCGCAAATTATAACTAGCCGTGATATCCTGACGAATATGACCGGTCCAGGTGATACTGTCACCCACTTTGCGATAGGGATAATCGTTTGTCGGTAGGCCGGAAAACTCTCCTCCCCGATCCCCCGTCCCCACATAGCCATAGGTAGTGCCAGGTAGCTTCTCCCCCACGGCCACACTGGCCGCAAAGGGGAATTTTACTGTAAACCCCGTGGGTGAACCATTATCGACCGTTGGTTGCAGATTGTTGACGACCAGACGATTGACGCCAGCCGCCCGTACATTATCACTGCCGATGCGGTAGATGCGCAGCCGCAATGAGTAAGTTACCCCACTGATCCCCGGCCAAGGCCCGTCGAAATCTAGCGAATCACCGAGCGCGCGTGGACTGTGCAGACCGGCAATTTGGAAATCGGCGCTTTCACCGTTAATCGCCGTCAGCACAATATCAGTGCCCGGCACACGTTCCCCAATCTTAATCGCGCGATCCATCGGGCCGTTGAAGGCCTGCGCACCAGGCGGCGTTTGTAAGCCGGGTAAATCTTCTAGTTTGGGCAGATTGGCAATCTGGCTTAAATCGGGCAGCCCCAACTCTTCCAGCATACCGGGTATTTCGCTCAAGACTTTGGGTATGCCGGGTAATTTAGAAAGATCCGGTGCTGTGACTGGCAACTTAGGCAGCGCTGGCAGATCCTCGCGGCTACAACCCGCGAGAAAAGTTAGGAGTGTTAGGAAGATGAGCAGAGATCGTTTGGTTGGTTTCATAGGTTTGTTCCTTGCTAATAGGCCCCAATTTCGCGCAGCCGCGCATCACTAATGCCAAAATGATGGGCGATTTCATGCAGCACGGTGCGCCGCACTTGGTTGCGAATGGCCGTTTCATCTGGCGGACAGATCCGTAAAATGGGACCGCGAAAAATCGTAATCTTATCGGGTGGCCGGAGTGTGTAACTTTGTGAGCGTACAGTCAATGGCACACCTTCGTACAACCCCAACAGCAAATGGCCGGCGCCTAGATGGACACTAGCCATTTGACCCGGCGTCGGCCACTCTTCGACGGTGACCGCGACATTGTCGATGGCCGTCCATAAGGCCGGAGGAATTTCGGCCAGCGCTTCTTCTACCAATGTTTCAAAGCGCGCGTATGAAAGCCATCCCCCGGCTTGTCCCTCATTCATAGGTGGGCAATCACCTGAGTTAACTTGCGCCGATTCGATAACGCCAAAAAATCGGCTAAATCAACGGGCAGACGCGCGCGTAAAGGCTCAATTTGGGCGGCTTGAATCTTGGCGTATTGCTCGATAACGCTTTCATCGATCGTCGCTGGTAACCGCTTGAGCAGTGTATGACCAACCGCCACATCGTTCAATTGACCTAATTTGTCCTGCAACTTTTTGAGGGCCTTGATCAACGATTCGCCATGAAAGCCCGGTAATGGGCGCATAAACTCCAGGCTATAACGCAAGGATTTGCACTCAATCCGCAACAAGTGCAGCGTGGCTTCTGGGATTGGTTCGGCGGTTTCGAGCAGCGTTTCAAAACAACGGACACGCTTAAACTGATCGATCAGCAGACTGGGCATGACGTGGCGCACCTGATAAGCTACGGGCGCCTTGCCGGGATCGGTTGTGAATTTTTTTGCGCCTTTCCCAGGCGTTTGGCAGAAGTGTGCAAATTTTTCGATAAAATGCGCGTAAGCTTTGCTGTCCAACCAAGCCAGTAAGGCTTGATGGGCTTGCTGGCGTTCAGCGCGCCAATGGGCTGCCAACGAGGCAAGATCAGCCGCAATATCTGTATGGCTATCGTTTTCAAGCTTTCCCAGTCGGTTCAGGGTGACATCCAAATCGTGGATCGCCCCCAAGCGTTGACCCATCTGCTTTAAAACTTTTGCAAAGCGCCGAATGCGTTTGGTCCGAAAATATTGACCAAAGAGTTGGGCCGCCACATGCGCCCGCTGGATGGCCACGCACATTTCGTGGACGTAGGTGTTATGATGGCTGTACCGGACACCGGCTTCTTTGAGCAAAAGCTGGGTCAATTGTTGGCGCCAGAGGCTCCGACAGGCTTCGGCGATGGGCATGGTCGGTTGCAAGGCTGGCCCATAGTTTTCGCCGTCAAAAGCGTGCGTACTGATAAGTTCCAGGGCGCGCTCTAGTTTACTGTTGGTATTGACCCGCAGCGTGCGGTCTTTGGCTAGCGTGCGTACCAAACGCGTAAGCAAGGCCTGATCTTGGCCCGGCGTCAATTCAAGTTCGATTTCGTAAAATGTGGTGATTGGCTTGGCGGCCTTTCGTCCATCGGAATTGGGTTCAGCTTGGTTTGGTGTCAGGCGCTCGTCCGCGTTAGTCTGCTCAAACTCGGGGCCGTAGACAACAACCTGGTCAATGCTTAGCTGCGCAATTGGCTGGGCGTTGGCTGGGTCGGACAAAACATCGCGTTTATGGCGGGTCTGTTGTAAGGTGCAAAGCGGACGCAGTTCGACGTCGGCGCCCAGTAAAGCGCCGACAAATTGGCGAATCGACTCCGGCCAACTGGTCATCTGCCACGGATCGCCGTCGATGGCTGTTGGCCCCTCTAGCTCTAATCGGTTGTGAATGGATGATTCTAGGTCTAGACTTAGACTTTTGACTGTCACCCAATCGCCCTGCGTGGTTTGGCGCAGGCGCAGCGCATAGCCACGCCGGAGCAATCGATAATCGACTGCATCAAGATAGGTGTCAAGATGTGTTACTGTAATCGGTGTGCGCAGCGGGAACGCTGTCGTTAACGATGGTGTCGTAGACCAATGCACCACGCGCGCAGCATCCAGCAACGTGAACTTAGCTTCAATCTCATGGTTCGTTGTCTGCATGCCGCGCATCAGGTTGCCGCCATTGCCTGGTTTTATGCCCAAGACTGGAGGATATTTGAGAGTGCATACAACACAATTAACACAACCATCGATGAAATATCCACCATGCCCAGTGGCGGGATGATTCGCCGCGCTTGCTCAAGGACTGGATCCGTAATTTGGCGCAAAATTTGGACGATTGGATTATCGGGATCGATGTTCGGAAACCAGGTGAGCAGAATCCGAATAAAGATTAAAATTGAATAGAAATTGATCAGACTAGCTAGGATAGAAAATAGGTTACCCATTATATCTCACTTTTCACTTAATTTGCCCAGCGCTTGGCTGCGGCGATAGGCGGCAAAAATAGCATCATTCAGGATCGCACGGAGACCCGCTTTTTCCAGTTCATAAAGGCCCGCAGCGGTGGTGCCGCCGGCACTGGTGACCAGATTTTTTAACTGCGCCGGATGTTGGCCGGTTTCTTTGACCAGGGCGACGCTACCGGCCATCGTCTGGAGCACAATTTTTTGCGCATCGGGCCGGCTAAACCCCATGTGTACACCCGCATCGATCATGGCTTCGACAATTAGGAAAACAAAGCCTGGTCCAGAGCCGCCTAGCCCAGTCTGCATATCAATGAAATCTTCCTTCTCGACGGAAAGTTGTTCACCTAACGCACCGAGGATCAATCCCGTCTGCTTGCGTTGCAGTTCCGTCACATCTGGCGTCGCGATCCAGACCGTCATGCCCAAATTGATTTGCGCCGGGGTGTTGGGCATCGCGCGCACAATGCGTTGATGACCCAAGCTTTTTTGGATCGATTGCAACGTGACGCCTGCCATAATGCTGATCACGAGCGCATCGGGCGCAATCTGACCGCGCAAGCCTGCCCCCACAGTGTCGAGCACTTGGGGCTTAATACAGAGTAGGATAATATCGGCGTTACGGACGGCTTCTACGTTATTGTCCGTAGTTTGAATACCGTGAACGGCTTGCATCTGTTCGCGCCTGGCCACCATCGGATCGCTGGCCATGATCTGGTCTGACGTCATGAGTTTTTGGGCCAGAATGCCCTTGATCATCGCTTCGCCCATCGCCCCACTGCCGATGAAAGCGATTTTGCACTCGTTTAACATGGTCTGGTCACCCGTGATCTCTTTCCCCGAAAATGGCTGAACCGACCCTCACGATGGTCGCACCTTCTTCGATCGCAATTTCAAAATCATTTGTCATGCCCATCGATAACTGCAATGGCTGCTCGGCTGTCAACTGGTCACGCAATTGACGTAACGCTCGGAAAACTGGGCGTGTGGCTTCTGGCGTTTCTACCAAAGGCGCCATCGTCATCAAACCTTGCAGGCGAATACCCGGCAAGTTAGCCATTTCCGGAGCAAGTTGGCGCAATTCATCCGGCGCAAACCCGTGTTTGCTCGTTTCACCGCTCACATTAACTTCTAACAATATAGACAATACGCACTGCGCGGCCATTGCGTCGCGGCTGAGGTGTTGCGCGATCTTCAGCCGGTCCACCGAATGAATCAGCGTAATCGGTCCAACCGCCTGGGCGGTCTTACGGCTCTGGATCGTGCCGATCATGTGCCAACGAATGTCGTTCATGCCAAGTTGTTCTGCCTGTTCGGCTTTCTCCCATAATTCTTCGAGCCGGTTTTCGCCAAAATCACGCTGACCGGCGGCGTAGGCTGTTTCGATGGCCGAGAAAGGTTTGGTTTTGCTCACTGCGACCAGGGTAATTTCTTCGGGTCTGCGCTGAACGCGCTGCGCGGCTGCGGCGATGCGTTGGCGCACCGCCACAAGATTGTGGGTAATATCAATTAGGGTGGATTGGGTTGCCATCTGCATCACTGAATTGCCAAGGTTGGATTATCTACGAATTTACATGCGCGATTGTACCAGTGAATGCAGTCGCACGCAAGGTTGTCTTGATCCGATGTTTGTGCGCGCCTGGCTTATGGAGAAAATCGTAACTACTAAGCCGCCCCACCCGCGCCCAGGGGTGGGGCTTGGTAGTACAGAAAATCGATAAAACTCGCCTATGCAGTCATCTGCGAGTTAGGCGTTAGGGGGTGCGATATCGATGGTTCTCAGCGCCTAACCCCTAACGCGCACCCCTGCGCCATCGAGCTAACAGTCGATGTTGTTTTGTACGAGGGGCAGAAAGATCGGTTGCTCGCCTGTCAGCACTGGCGTATTGGTAATGGGCTCAGTCGAAAGCGGCGGACCTTGGAAAAAGACTGCGCTGGGTTCGCCCCATACCCCTGGGTAGCGCTGATTCGGCGAAGCCCCTTCAGGTGGAGCGGGAGGCTGCTCTGCGCGTGCCCGGACCCGGAACTCGTAGGTTGTATTGGTACAGCGCGCGGTAAACGGTGCATTGCCAGCATTTCGCACGTCACTCACCAAGTCCTTCCACCCAGTGGCGCCGGCGTGGCGGTATTGTAGATCAAAATAGAGCGTATATGTTCCCCCACGAATTTGGGTGACATCAGGGCTTTGCACGCCGCTCCATGCCACCGTAATACTTTGGGTGTTAGTGACCGTAGTGGGCAAGGTGAGATCGGCAAGCGGCGCACGTACGAGACTCAATCCATCAATGAAGGCGTGGTTGCCATGCCATTGAAAGGGGCTATTGATACGCGCAAAAATGGTGATCGTATTTGCCTGTGCAATGGCGCTCATGCGGAGATTTCTCCATCTAACGGGCATGCCATTTTCAATAAAATTGTGGCGATCTTCCGCCCAGACCACACTGACCGCCAATGGATCCTTACCGCCAGTTGGGTCAATACCGAGCATTTTGGCCATATAATAGTCGGGGGGGCAGTTATTCGGGACGTTGCTGCCACCACACAAACTCAACATCCAACCGCTCAGACTGTATGCGCCGCCGACGGTCGCCGAAATTTGTTGGTAGAACGCGACATCAAACGGTTTGCCGGGTAAAGGTAACTTCTCCAGGTCTTGCGCCTCCACAAAAAGGCTGTCGGTGCCACTAATGTGCTCGACCTGACCCACGCCGTCGCAACTTTTTAGGAAATTGACGCGCGCACTATTGATGCGCGGTGTGCCATTAATGCCCACCCAATGCCAGTGATTCGGGATATGAATCGTCTTGCTCAGCGCATCCGTCTGGGTGTAATACCCTGTTGCACACTCAACATCACCGTTTTCCAAGTTGGGGGCAAGGTTTGGGATCGTGCCGTGCGGTGTCTCTGCACCACTTGGACTGGCTTGGAGTTGTACAGTGAATAGTAGCAGGCCGACTAAACCAATCGCAATCGCGCTCACGCGCAGTGATAAGGTTTGCATAGAGTGATTGTCTCCTTGCAGAAATAAACGTTGAATCCAGCAAAAATATGGCACGCGCGCCGGTCAAATTTTTGAATTGACCGGCGCGCGTGTTTCGTTTGGCAATGGATTTAAGCTGGCGACTGTGAGCGGCGTCCCTACTTGGGCGCCAGCCATACAGTCATGCTGAAGAGGCCACAGCGACCGCGTTCGGCGCGGTGGCTGAAGAAATTGTGGGTGTTTTGGGCGGTGTCAATCCCGCTGATCTCAATTTGCTCGGCAGGCAGCCCGGCGTCGATGAGTTGGGTGGCGTTGGCCTGCCAAAGGTTAAAATAAGGCTTTTGGTCTGGCCCGTTGGGATAACGAAAGAATTGATCGGCATTTTTTAGCTTAACATGCGCCAGATCAATGACGTCCTGGCCCACTTCAAAACTCTCTGGTCCGATGCTTGGCCCGATACAGGCCAAGACGTCGGCTGGATTCGTATCATAGGCGGCTTGCATAGCCCAAAGCATAGCGGTGACAATGCTATTCACCGTGCCGCGCCAACCGGCATGACAGGCGCCGACCGCATGCCGCTGTGGATCATAGAGCATAATCGGCACACAATCGGCAAAGACCAGCGTCAAGGGTAGATTGGTGGCATCGGTGATCAGCCCATCGGTGTCGTTTTGCCACTGCCCCTCATCGCCCTCATCCACCTTCGCAATTCCGGTGCCATGTACTTGATGGCAGCGCACTACTTTGCCGTTTTCAAGCGCCAGCGCAGCAGCCAACCGTTGGCGATTTTCTTTCACTCGCTCTGGCGTGTCACCGCGCATCACGCTGAAATTGAGCGTGTTCCAGGGTTCAGGACTAACCCCGCCATGCCGGGTGCTGACATGCGCGCGTACTGGCAATTGAGCCAGTGAATCAAACGTATAGGTGATGACGCCGTTGGCGTGTGTAATCGGTTGCATGCAAACAGTGTACGCATGACGAAGCAATCCGGCAAATTCACGAAACGCTAGCCACCTACGTGGTGAAAAAAAGATTGCCAACCACAAGCGTAACGATGACGCTCAAGGCCACAAAAGTTAAATAAACGGCCAATTCTACATGGGCGCTTGTGATCGGTTGTTTGTTCATATTGGCGCTCTTCCTGGTTGCGACTTTCACTAATTTTTATTGGATCCATAACATCGACCGCAACTTTAACATAGATAGGATATAAATACAGTAGGCTATTGGTACTATTGCGCTCCTTATTGGCCATGCGGTTGGCAGACAGGGGGTGTGCTTGGTTTTATCTACCATATGAACGAGCTCATTCGTTCCTACAAATGCCCTCACGACCAGGAATAGGATCACTGCCCGGCCTGACGTTTGGCAACCGTGAGCCGAATAATCGTGCCCTGCTGGGGTTGACTTTCGATCTGTAACTGCGCCCCAATCAACTGCGCCTGTTCGTATAGTCCTTGTAGGCCATAATGGCCGTCCGGTGCAGCCTGATCGCTGACAAAGCCCACGCCATCATCGGCAATCATGAGGAGCACATACTGGTTGAAGGCGCTTAGCGTCACCCCCAGTGTTTGTGCATTGGCATGTTTCGCAACATTGTCGAGCGCTTCCTGGGCGATTCGATACATGGTCTGCTCAATGATCGCCGGTAACTTGACATCATCGGCCAGGTTTACTTCTAACTGGGTGTCGCTGCGGGCGGCAGTTGATTCGGCCAAAGTGCGGACGGCCAGGAGCAACCCCAGATCATCCAGTGGTGCGGCGCGCAATGCTTGGATCGCACGTCGGGTTTCGGCGAGCCGCTGCGCGCCGTGCCGAGCGCTTCGACCCAGGGTTTATCAATGGGCAGCGCCTTGACGATTGGCTTGATCGAGGAAGGCTGCAAAATCCTGGCTGTCATTTGGCTGGCGCGGCGTCATCGACATACCGACGCGATTTACGGCTTATTGCTGGGCACGGCGGTCGGCATGGGCTTTGCCGCCCTCGAAAGCACTGGTTATGCCTTCACCGCGTTTCTGCTGAGCCATGGCGCGATTGGGGCGTCGCTTGTCGAGACAGTGTTGCGCGGCCTGCTTGCGCCCTTTGGCCACGGCGTCTGGACGGCCATTTTGGGCACCGTCTTGTTCCGCACGAGCGCGCCCAACCATTTCCGACTCTCCGGTGCCGTGATCCTGGCCTATCTTTTCGTCGCCGTACTCCATGGCTTGTGGGATGGTCTGCCCCGTTTTCTCTACATTATCGTGATCCCCGGCTTTTCGATCTCGGTGGTCCCGGTCACGCTCAGCGCGGTTGGCCTGGTGGCCCTCGCCCTATTGTATCGCCAAGCGATGCACCAAAAGTTAAATGAGCCAAGCCTGCTAAATGGCTCATGTCATGGTGCCACGAAGCTAGAGCCAACGGTGAGGCCGCAGATTCAATACTATCCAGAAAGGATGATGCGATGAATATTCCGCTGAATGCTACCGTTTATACGCAAGACGGCCAGATTGGTCGCTCGGCTTGTATTATTCTGAACCCGATCGACCAGACGGTGACCCATTTCGTGTTGCAACGCAACGACCTATTTGGCTATCAAGAACTTGTCCCGGTCACCCTGATCAAAGAGGCGACGTTGGACATGCTGCTGCTTAACTGTTCCACCCAAGACTTGGCTGATCTAGAGCCATTCACTAAAAGTGAGTTTATCGGCGTCAACGGCGCCAGCCCAGATTTTGTCGCGAATGGCTGGGGGCAGGCGATCTTCGCTTGGCCCTATAGCCCCTATGTTGGGCCGTATAATCTGACGGTTAACGTCGAACAGGTGCCGCCCGGTGAGTTGGGGGGGCATAGGGGTGCGCAGGTGGAGGCGACCAACGGCCGCGTCGGTCAAGTGGATGAGTTCCTGGTTAACCCGACGAACTTTCATATCACCCATCTGGTGCTGCGCGAAGGCCATCTTTGGGCAAGCAAGAGGTAACGATCCCTGTTTCGGCGATTGGATCGATTAAAGACGATACCGTCCACTTGAAACTCAGCAAAGCTGAGATTATTGCCTTGCCCCATGTCCCTGTACATCACTAGTCCAGCGCGGTCTAAGCGAGCCAGTAGGTCGGTAAGTCAGTAGGTCAGTAAGTCAGTCACTGCCTCACTGTTTTACTGTCTCACTTACAATCATTAGTCTATTTGCGCCACCGTGGACTAACGATTCGCAAGTTATAAAGTGAGCGGACATGCTCATACACCGCTTTACCGCTTCAGATGTGGTAAGCTGACAACCGTAGTTTCAGGCTGTCAGCTTACCACATTTTTGTTAGCAAATCTGTATAATGTCTGGGATGCTTTTTCTTTTTTCGTTAACGTCAACGGTTGCGTTGGCATTTTAGGGGACAGGAATTTATGAAGCGATTACTGAAAGGCCTGGCGCTTGTCATCGGCCTGTTACTGGTGATTGGCGTCAGTTTTGGCGCCGGTGTTTTTGTGAGCAGCACCAATCTGCTCACACCTTGTATTATCCGCACGGCTGAGCAACCGCCGCAATTTGCCATTTTCTGGCAGGCCTGGAATTTGGTGCAGAAGAATTTTGTCGACCGTACCGCCCTGGATGCGACCAAACTGGCCTATGGCGCGACCCGCGGCATGGTTGAAGCACTGGGCGACACGGGGCATTCTGGCTTCTTGACACCCGAGGAAAAAGCGCAACAGGCCACTAGTATTAGCGGCAGTTTTACGGGTGTCGGTGCGCAAATGGATATAAAAGACGGGCTCCCAATGATGACCCCGATTGATGGCTCACCCGCCAGCAAAGCGGGCATCAAAGCCGGTGACATTCTGCTGCGCGTCAATGGCGAAGATGTAACAACGATCCCGTTGAATGAAATTGTGAGCAAGGTGCGCGGCCCCGCCGGCACCACGGTGCAGTTGACGATTGTGCGGCCAAGCGACAACAAAACCTATGAATTTTCAATTGTGCGCAGCGCCATCAACGTGCCGGCAGCCACTTGGGTGATGGTGCCAGGACGCCAGGTTGCCCTGATTCGGCTGAGCCAGTTTAGCCAAAATGCCGAACGCGATATCCTCGCTGCGATTGCGGGGGCTAAGCAGGCCAAGGCCACCGGGCTGATCATCGATGTGCGCAATGATCCGGGCGGGCTGCTTGATCAAGCCGTCCAGGTGACGAGTCAATTTATTAAAGATGGCAACGTCCTGTTGGACGAAGATGCCTATGGCAAGCGCACCCCCTTCCCCGTGCAGCCGGGTGGTCAGGCCCTCGACTTGCCGCTCGTCGTGTTGATCAACCCTGGGACGGCCAGTGCCGCCGAAATCTTTGCCGGCGCGATCCAGGATCATCAGCGTGGTCAAGTGGTGGGTGAAACTACCTTTGGGACGGGGACCGTGCTTGAACCCTTTCCGCTGGCGGATGGCTCAGAGCTTTTGCTTGGGGTTAAGCAATGGTTAACCCCGAATGGCCGCCTGATCCGTAAGCAGGGTATCAAACCCGATATCGAAGTCAAGCTGCCCCTGGGGAGTGACTTGTTGACCCCGGATGAGATCAAAAATCTGACGCCAGATGCACTCCAGAAACAGGCGGATGCCCAGTTGCTGAAGGCGCTGAGTTTGCTGTCGGCAAAGCCTTGATGAGGTAGGGAGTAGGGATACGGGATTAGCGGTCGGCTTCACCTAATCCTGTATCCCTACTCCCTACTAAAACAATCAATCCACCAATCCATAGTGCATGGCCACTAGCGCTGCCTGGGTTCGATCAGTTACCTCTAAAATCGGTTACCCCACCGAGGATCAGCGTCATGCCTTCGGTGACAATCTCCTGGTCATCACACAGGATCAGTCGCACCATCGTATTCCCCCTTTGCGCTAGGCTAACGTTAGCCTAGTGTTGAACAGGATAACAGGCACAGGTAGCAATGTCTACTGAGCTAACTCACTTATTCCATGTGAATTGACTCATATCTGTACATGAGCGCGCCACTTTGCAGCTGGGTTAAAACCAGCGACTAAATACTTAGGCCATTTCAATGAAATAAGGATCCCGCGTTTGCCGAACAAAATCATGCGTAGGTGCGTGCTTTTAGCCGCACAATTGGGGTATACGCAGCACGTGCGGTTACAAGCACGCACCTACTGGATCCTTTATGCTTTGATTGCGCCTTAGTCGCTGCAGCGACTTGCTATTGTCAGCGGGAGCCCATTGGGCGCGGTTTTAACCCAGTAGCGGGTTGTTAGGTCGTAAATCTGTGGCTGATGGCCAATAAAGAAAGTGCAGTTCGCTAATTTGGCGAGCTGCACTTTCTCCAATATAGACTTTAGCGCAAGTGAAGTTTTACCGAACGTACAGGGAAGGAATTTACTCTAAACTCCTTCGTGCAACGCTCTGCGCGCTACGCAACTTCTGAACACCGTACTAATTCTGGACTGAAATCGGGAAGTCAAAGTTATCCCCAGCGCTGATGATCAGTTCGTTGTTGCCCGATTCAAAGTCCGGCGCAGACATCGTATAGGTATATTTGCCAGGGTCAAAACACTCTTGGTGTTCGCCGGATTTGGCCACCTTGAAGGTTTTGTTCCAACTGCCATCCACCTTGGTAAACGTAATCGTGAGTTCCTTGCCAACCATGTTCTGGAAGTTATAACAGCCTTTGCCTGCCGGCACGGAACTGCTGCTGCCGGCATCGCCGTTGTTTGCCGTGCCTGTATCGCTAGGGGTAGCCGCTGCGGCGGGCGCTTCCACTTCTGGAATCTGGTCACAACTGGTATCCAGCGTAATGAAATCAGTGCTGCCCGAGATCCAACCTTCTTCGTTGCTCGAATCCACCACTTTCAGCCAAGCGCAATTGTCAATTTGCCCAACCACTGAGAATGTCTGGCCCTTGTTGATCGTGGCCACTTTCTCATAATTGGTGCCCGGCCCCGAACGTACGTTCAAGGTGGCGGCGATCACTTCGGCGCTGGCCGTTGCGCTATCCGTGGGCTCGGCATCAGCGCTTGTGTCTTCGTCTGTACCTTTCGCGGTGTCCGGATTGTCTGTGGTTGCCGTATCAGTGGTTGCCGTATCAGTGGCTGGCGTCTCTGTGGTAGCCGCACCCGACTCACTGTAATCAAAACTCGTCAGAATCTGCTTGAACGATTGGGTTTCAGTGTCGGCTGGAATAGCGACGTTGAGCAGGATCAGAATGTCCGCTTTTTCTTTGGGCGTCACAGCCATTACAACAAAGAGATTACCTTTGCTGCCACAATCTGTCCACAGGTCGTACTTACCTGCATAGACCGAATCATCGTAGTCAATCCGGCTGTCGTACGTGCAATCTTTGGAATAGTCCCAGGAATCCAAAAATTTCTCAAGATCCAGATCCTTGGCAAGCTCAGTGGAAACCCCGAAGAAGATGCCTGGTGTCGTCCAACCGTCGTTATACGCCTTTAGGTCTGGGGCGGCTGTCAGTGAGAGACCAACCTTTTCATCGTTGAGCAGCCAATCACCACTGCTCACAGCCGACCAGGCTTTGGGGACGCTGACCGACAATTTGCCTGAATCATCATTGATCACATTGTAGAGGGAGAGATCAATGTCATCGTCGTTGTGCGTATCACTGCTAGTGCTCGCATCGGTAGCCGCCGCGCCGGGCTGAGCAACGCTGTCCACAAAGAAACTCTTGAGCAACACATCAAAGGCCTGGACATCAGCCGCGTCCATTGCATTAAATTCAATCGCGACGACTTGGCCTGGAGGATCAGAGACCGCCACCAGATAGGCATAGGCATTGTCCGATTTTTCGCAATTCGACCAGACATCGTAGGCGCCGGTGTAAGTAAGCCCGTAGATGGTGTGTGAATGTTTGGTGCGGCCCTCATTCTTACACTTGTCGCTGAGATCCAGGTTGTCCAACCATTCCTTCACCTTGATCGGTTCTTTCATATCAACGGCTGTACGCACAAAAATACCCGGCTCTGTCCACGAATCTTGGAATTTCTTGAGATCGGCGGCGGCGGAAAATTTCTTACCGACTACATCACCGTCGATCACCCAATCTTCACTTTTTGTCTCAGTCCAACCTTCGGGCAACAGCGCGCTGAATGCGGGATCACCTACAAATTGATAGGTGTAGGTCAGGTCGCTGGTATCCACAAGGTCGTTGATGTCGCTGCCTTTGGCTTGACCATCGTCGGCTGTGGCGCTAGCTTCGTGGCCGTCGCGCACATGGAAGCTATCGATCACATGATCAAGCGCCTTCAGATCGCTTTCGGTCACGGCGTAAACTTCGACCAAGACCACATAATCGTGGGTTTCAGCGGGCGTTAATGCGACGAGCACCGCCTGTGTCTTGGTGTCACCACAATCGCGCCAGGTTTGGTAAGCGCCAACGAAGTAGCCATCCGGCAGATCCGTCTGCTCACCTTTGGTCTTGCAGGCATCCGAATAATCGATGTCACTAAGTAAATCTTTGGGTTCTTTCGTGCTGCCTAAACTTTCAGAATAGCTGATCAGAACCCCTGGTGTGCTCCATGAATCATAGAAGGCCTTCAGGTCGGGCGCGGCGGCTAGTTGGGTGCCGACCACTTTTTCCCCGATTTTCCAATCGCCTTCCTTGATATCCGCCCATTCTTGCGGCACATCAACCGATAGCTTCTGATCTTTGGTCGCAATCGAAGCATAATCTTCGTAATCGGCACTTGCGCCGGAACCGGACGCTTGATTGCTAGCCGTGGTGCCTTCGTCTTTGTTGACTTCGTCGGCAACCGAGACGCTCTGGGCCAACTCGCGCCCATTGATCTGGCCTTCCAATACCACTTTCTTGTCTAAGCGAAGCACCTGGATGCTTAATGCATCGTCGGGTTGGTGGCTGCGCAGGATATCACAATATTCGGTCATCGTGCCCTGATTAGCCAGCGTCACGCCTTCCATGCTCACAATGATATCGCCGGCTTTCAACCCAACCTTGTCGGCTGGTGAACCCGAAGCCACCGAAGAGACCCAAATGCCGGCGATGTCTTTGCCATTATTGACGGCCTCACCGTTGATGCCGAGTGAATCGACATCATTACCGGCGCGCAACTCGTCGATCACAGACTGCGCATCCGCACCCGCAATTGCAAAATATTGTTTGGTGTCAGCGTTGCCGGCATAGTTGATGCCGACCACCTGGCCCTTCTCGTCGACCAATGGCCCACCAGAATTCCCCGGATTGATCGTCGCTGTATGCTCTAACACATGACCAATCGAGGCCCAGGAAGTTTCGCCATCGGCCTTTGCTTTGGAGATAATCCCATCCGTCATGGTAAATTCGGGATCGCCCAGTGGGAAGCCCAATGCATATACTTTTAATCCAACGGTAGCCTGTTTGGCATGCCAGGCCAGGTAGGGGAGATTGTCGTCTTCGATGTCGATCACAGCCAGATCCGAACATTCCGAGACGCCAAGTACACGTGCGTTGCGCGGTTCTTTTTCGCCAGCCACAAAAACTTTGAGAAAAGCTGCGCCTGTCGCCACATGGTTATTGGTCACAGCGATCCCCGATGGATCGATGATAAAGCCCGACCCGGCGCCAGCAGAGTTCATTTGCATGCCTTCTTCTGGATCGCGGAAAGTGCCAACTGCTTCGATCTGGACGACTGCCTTAGAAGCATCTTCCAGATTGTCAACGGCTTTGCTCTCATCTTCCGGTTGCAACATCTGATCTTGAGAGGCCGCGCCTTTGGAATCGTCGGCGCCAGGATCAGTCGTCGTGATCTCATCCGTTTCCGTTACAGTTGGCGTTGCGGTGGCTTTGCCGGTGGCGCGGGTCGCTGTCGGTGTCGGCTTGTCCGCGGCGGGCGCGGCAGCCCAGGCACCCAGGCTATGACCAAGTGCCAGTACAGTGGCTAGCAGCAAGATCAGCAGCCAGTGGTGGATTAATTGCAGGCGAGTTTGCATGATTTTTCCTTGTTGATAACTAAGGTTTAATTCGATTCAACTGGTTGGGATAAAGCTTCATCATCGTTGTAGAAGACGGTGATTGGCGATGAATTGTTGCATAATTAAAAATTCATGAGATTGTAAGCCCTTGTTATATTAATCGTTTAATAAGGGGTAAATCCTTCGCGCATCAGTGACGAATTTTAGGGATTTTCAGCTGCTTTGTATCAGCTAAAAAAATCAGCCTTAGGGGCACGCTCGAATTAATTCCTCCCTTGCGAGCTTGTCCTATGAGGGCTAATCCAAATGTATCCGTCAACAGAAAAGCAGGCTAAACCTAAGATCTAGTTGATTGTGGCGCGACAAACTGGCCTTACGCAGCGTCATCATCCGTTAGAACAGTCGGCTTGGCCGCGAAAATGAGTTTGTGCAGGAAACTGACCTATGAAATAGCATTGGGAAAAAGATTGGATTGTGCCTGGGGCTATGGTTGGTCTGCTCGGTTTTGCGAGTATCGTGGCGGCAATATGCTATGGCCTCGGCATTTGGGTTCCCTCCGAGGACGCGGAAATTACGGTATTAGGGGTCTGTTTGAATCAAGCGGCGTATGCCAACTTCGCCAGTCGTGTATAGTTAACTGGCACTTGTAAGTAATCCAACACCATCGCGGCGCAGGCCACAAGGCAGTCAGACTGCTGGCGCTGCTGCCGGTGTGAGACGGGTAGCAATAGCATGGGCGCGTGCGCGCATTTTGTTGATTTGTTCTTCAGAAAGGATAATCACTGCTCTGGTCATGGCGTCCACCTCAATAAAACCGAGCGTAGTCACCTGACCTAAGCCAGGCAGATGCAAATGCACCGGTATCCGCCAGACTGGCTCTTCACCCCACAAGAGCACCGGTTCGCCGGGTTGAAATTCCATCGCCACGTCCATGCTCAGATAACTGTTCGCGCGACGGCGCGCCGACTCGGGTGATACTTTGATCTCACCCGAAATGGGCGGTGCCCCAACCTTTAGCGCACCTTCTTGCGGCCAGGGTTCTGCATATTCATAAACAACTTGGAACATAAACGCCTCCCCATCACGCCCAATGATCTAACCTGTCTCGTCTTGCTTCGATTATACCGTATCAATGCGTAAATGACAACCAGAGTCAAAAAATGAAACCCAGCGCTGATACATGCGCTGGGTTTTGAAATCTGGTAAGATTTTATACTTCGCCTGGATAAGCCTTGGTGGCTACCGCACCACCAGCGGCAGAAAGACTTGGTTATCGTCATCATCTGTCAACAACAGGCTGATGGCAGCCTGCACCTGTGCGGCCTGGGCTTTGGCTGGTTGCTGCGCCGCGGCATATAAAAAAGACCCAACGCTGCTAAATGCGCCGGGTCTTTCGCCTATCGAGCTATACTTCAACTGTGTTTACCGCATGATAACCGGGAGATAAACCTGTAACAGTGGATGCGTTGTACTGATTTTTGCTGAAGAAGCTTGGTCATTGCCAATACCATTGTCAGTCAAGTTTGGGGAGTCAGCCGTGAAGGTTTCACAGTAACTTTGATAGTTATCATCCCGACACAGAACAATTTGGGCGTGAGCACCTACCTTAATTGAGGAAATAGACTTATTCGGTAAACCGATAGACCTTGCATTGGCATAGTCACCGGCACTCTGCAGAATGCATAGCCCGCCATAATTGATGTCGAGAAATAGAGCAACCTGGTCAAGACTAGGATTGCAATTAGATAACACCGCCCTGCTGGCGTAAGCACAGGCATAAGGATAACAGTAAATCGTCCCATGTTGAAAGACATTGTAATGTCCAGTGTTGTCGCTTGGTGTCACCATTTCGTCCGTTACTGGATAACCAAGAGAACCCTGTTCCCAACCCATACTTGCCCATAAATCTTGGATTGCTCCATTCACGACATGAACATCTGTTTGTGGCGACCAGTAGATTGAGCCATGTTGGAAGTGATTGTAGCCACCCTGAGCATCCCCTGTTGGTGATTGATCAGTCGTAGGATAACCCAGGGAGCCTTGTTCCCAGCCCAAACTAGCCCATTTATCAAGAATGATGCTATGCACCTCATGCGATCCAGTGTTAGGCGACCAGTAAATCGAAGCCCCAGATTGATAGTGGCGGTAAAAACCGATGCCATCGGGGGTTGGCAGAAAGTCTGTATCAGGGGCGCCAAAATCAAAACCAGCGTCAGCAAGTTGATTATGTTTGATCTGAATCTGCCCAGGCCCACTGTCAGCAAACGCAGCACATTGCGTACGTATCTCAACTTCTGGCAAAGCCGCGCAGTCAATCAATGCATATTTCATTTGCGCACCGGTATTTCCCGCTCCGCAACTATGATAGGCCCAATATCGATAGGCATTCGGACCAGATAACTCAAGATTGCAGCTATTAGAACCGGCAAAAGGATTATCCCAGGTGACTTTAATCTGTAGATCTGGTGCAGTGTAGACAACCTCTCCTTCTGTACCTGTCCCAATGCTCCAACTTTTATCGCGTGAGCTAAAGACGGAGACGCTTTCTGGATTGATGAGTGGATCTGGCGATGTTTGAAACCCTCCATGTGCATGATTGGTTGAGGCCACGCCCAAGGTAAGCTCAGAATGGTTGACCATAATTAAAACGACTGACCGCGAACCATTGAGGATGCTTGTCACCCTTTGAATAAGGTCGACGGCCTTATTAATCAAGTCTAAGATCGCGCCTAAGCCAACTCCATCATCTGCGGCTTTAACCTCTTGGCCTGAAGTATTAGGAAACGATTGGGTCATTGTTAGTGGATGAGTGACTACAACAGGATTAGTGAGTGTATTCGTGTTTGTAATGGCACTGCTTGTCCCTGATTGATTACCCCCTACAGTTTCACCTGTTTGCACTTGAGCCAGTGCCGGCAACCGCGCACTGAAGAACAGCCCTAGCACCACAGCCGCCAACACGAGGCGATGGGTGGTCGAACGAAGTGCTTGTGAAAACATACATTGCTCCTTTTTGTGTAAACCTGGTTGGATGGAAGAATCGACAGTGCCCAATCGTGCGGCTGGGTAGTGCAGGTTACGCTTTCTTTGCTTGGTGGCCGCTGCGCTTGGTCTGTCTACTAATAGAAATACACGCGGGGTTGGTTTTTCGGCGCGCAGTTTTTACGAATTTAACAGAAGTTTCATTTTTGTTCTGTTCTCGAGGCCAACGTGGTATAATTTTGTCATAGCGTGAAAATATCATAAGCCGTATCATAAGCAGAAAGGATGCTATGCCAGAAGTCAGCCGGTTTTTCGGCATCGTGATCAAGATGTATTATGACGAACACAATCCACCTCACTTTCATGCGGAATATGGCAGCCAGACGGCACTTGTCTCAATTAATCCAGTGCGCATCATCGAGGGCAAGCTCTCAAAAAACGCCTGGCGACTTGTCAAAGAATGGGCGGGCTTGCATCAGCACAGTTTACTGACCAATTGGGAAAGTGCGCGCAAGGAGCAGACAATCGAGCGCATAGAAGGATTAGAATAATGACATTTCCAAGAATTGCGAAAGTTGACTATCTTAGTGATTACCGGCTTCGCCTCACCTTCACCAATGGCGAAGCCGGCGAGATCGACATGCGTCCTAGAGTGACTGGGCGTTCCGGCGTCTTTGCCCCATTTAATGATGTGGCTTTCTTCGCCCAAGTGCGCGTGGACGGTGAAACCGTTGTTTGGCCGAATGGGGTGGACCTGGACCCGATTGTGCTCTATCTGGAGACGATGCACCCAAATCAAGCAAAAACGTTCAGTGATTGGACGCCCGAGGGTCTGACTACGGCAGCTTAAGGAACGGTAAACACGGGGTATGATTCAATAAATAGGAGGAGACAGTTGGCTCGTGACTAAGGGGCAGATGTTTATGCAACAAAACGTCTGACAGATTTTCCATGATCTGTCAGACGTTTTTCTATCGTTCTTGTTTATCTACCGCTTTACCAATGGCAGAAATATCTTGTAGTCATCATCCCCCGTCAACAACAGGCTGATGAGTCCGGCAAAAACGTGACCGGCACTTCACGCTTAAAGCGAGCGGTAATTCAGTCTAGCTGCCACGCGGCTATGGAAAGTGCCGGTCACGGGCATAGGCGTCCATCCCATGCCCGGCACGTTAGGTAGCCGCGTACCGATCGCTGTACCCAGCGCATCAGGTGGTGCGGGTCATGCCGGGCCTGTTGGCGACCTTCGACTTTTGCGATGCCCCTAGTTTGCCGGTACATTGACAGCCCGCGCCTTCCTTGCTATACTGCCGGTATGAGCGACGAGCAACGGGCAGCAGATGAAACCGCGAGCGGTCAACCCCGCGGCGGTGGGCGGACACACTGGCATCAGTTGTTGGGGAAGTTGTTGGAATTATTGCTGACGCCGGTGGGGATTACGGTGCTGACCGAAGTGCCGGTGATGAGCGAGCCACCCAAGGCAGACATTCTGCTGTTGCGGCGCACAGGGGCGCGCTGGACCTCGGAGCAGGCGAACTATCTGCCCGACGGGGTGCGCACTAGCGTGGCGCACCATATCCTGCTTGAATTCAAATACCGCGAAACGGTCGGTGAACAGGTTTTTCAGCAGGCGCTTGGGTATGATTACTTCTATCGCCAGGGGCAACGGCTGGCGCGTGAAGCCGTCGAGACCTTTGTGGTGAGCGGGCAGACACCGCAACGTGCGACCCTCAACGAGTTTGGCTATATGGTGGCCGAACAACCAGGGGTCTATCGGAGTCAGCTGCCACTCTTGCGCTTGCTGCCGCTGCTTGTCTTGAATGAGTTAGGCAACGAGCCGCATAATGCCTTTGTCAAGCTCTTTGCCACCCGCCAACGGGTGCAACAGGCGGCGTTGGCGCTCTTCACGCCCCAGCGTCGCCAACGGTTGCCGCAGCTGGTTTGGCGTTATATCGTGGGTTTAGAGGCAGGATTGGCTGTTAGTGGAGGTAAAATGATCGAAGAATTGACACCTGAACTTGTGCTGCAATTAGGGGATCAGATGCGTCAACTGGTATTCGCCAGTGTATCACCCGAAGAACGGGAGCAAATGCTCGCCAGCGCTTCACCTGAAGAACGAAAGCAAATGCTCGCCAGTGCCTCACCTGAAGAACGAAAGCAATTGCTGGCCAGCGCTTCACCTGAAGAACGCCAGCAATTGCTGGCCAGCGCTTCACCTGAAGAACGAAAGCAATTGCTGGCCAGTGTCTCGCCTGAAGAACGCCAGCAATTGCTCGCTAGTGCTTCGTCTGAAGAACGCTTGGTCGGCCTCAGCCCAGAAGAACTCGTTGCCTTGGTCGCGCAGATTGAAGCTTATCTCCGTACGCAAAAAAAGTGACCCCAGACGGACGCCCAATGAAAAAAGGCCATACCCGTTTATCGGGTATGGCCTGGCAATAATCAATTGATTGATCAGCGACTGATCAATGGCAGGTATACCTGTTCGCCTGTAGCCTGTTGCGGCTCAACCAGCGGGGCCGCGGGCAATCCCGGCGGTTCCACCGGCGCACCCGCAGCTGGCGCGCCATACGCTGCAGTCAGGAATTCGTCCCAACGCGTGGTTTGGGTAAAGTCAAAGACCTTGTTGTCTACATAATCAGCATAAACTTGGGTGTAGGTGTAGCCGGAAGATGCCGCCACTGCGGTGTTCACGGTTGGCACGCGGAAATCCCCTTCGGCTGGATAATAAATCGACATGCCATTGGCGTGCGTTACGGTGATCAACGCCCCGTGCGCCAGGTCTAATGGCAACGGTGTACGCGAAGCGCTTTGCGCCAGGATCACGCCGTCGGGGCGCTGCAACTCGTCGATAATGCTGGTCGCGCTCAGCGTAATCGTAGCATTGATATTGGCGTCGCGCAGGTGCGTCACCCAGTCCAGCAGGTCCACATAGGCATCTGCTGGGGTATTAATTGAATCGCGATTGCTGTCAAAGGTTTGGCTGGCGTTGCGTACGGCCAGCAACGCTTGTCGGCGCACCAGGTCACTGTTATCAGCAAGGTGACTATACAGCAGCTTGGCGAGTCCACTTAAGCCGTTCTGCAGTGGTTCAATGCGGGTGAGATCCCAAGCCGCCAGCGTGTAGGGCAACTGATCCTGCTCGGCGTGGGCGGCATAGCGGCTGACGATCCCTTTGGCTAGTTGGGCGGGCGTGGCCGGTGCTAACTGGGCATATTCATCGTAGAGAAAGAAATTCCACCCCAAGAATTGCGAAGCAATCACATAGTTCACGCGGTCGCGCAATTCATAGGCGACATCAAACAGGCCCATGCTGCACGCGTCCAAATGCAAAATGTCAATCGGTGACAGGCGTGGATCGGCTAGCGCGGCGCGCAATTCGGCTGGCGTCAAATAGGCATGACCCGTCGGATCGCTGGTGTAGTCCCAAGCGATGCCGCGCGCGCCATCCCCATGGTCGGCAATCGCCAGATAATAGTGATCCGCGGGCGCCATTTTTTGTCCCCAAACGATAAAGTCGGTGAGCGTGATGGGGCTGTTCATCTGCGCCTCGGGTATATTCTGATTCTGCCGGGTGAGGGGTTGCCCGGCTACGCTCAACCAGCGTTCAGTGCCTAGTTTACCAGTGCCGGGCGGATTGTCACGCTGAATTGCCAATTGCACGCAGGACTTGAGCGAACCGGCCAGGCGGGCGATGCTCCGGTCATACGCACTTGCCAGCTGGACGCCATCATTGGTATTGTCCGCATCCAAATAGAGCAGAAAAGTCCAAGACTGCCCGGCGGGACACCCACTCAACGCTTTGGACGGGACGGCGCGCACATGGAGCGTGATGCTGGTCGAAGCCGACCAGGCGTCTTGATCATCCTTCACGCGCAGTTGCAAGCGGTGTGCGCCTGGCCCCAACTGTTCAACCGTAGGGGTCAGCGCTGTTTGGATGGTGACAATGGGGTCAGCCGTCAGCGGTAGCTTGAAACCGTCGTCGGTGCTCCATTCATAGTCGGTAATCTTCCGCTGATCGGCGCCGGTTTGGCCCGCCGCCACCACAATGAATGGTTCACCGGCGGATACAGTATCGGTACTGACCTGCACAATCGAGGCTACTGGGTCACCGATGGTGATCGGTTGGAACCGTTGGACGCGCAGGTTGCTTGGGTCGGTGACATAGACTGTCCCATCTTTGGCGACGGCTAGATCGCTCCCTCCGTCAATTTGATCCGGTCCAGCGCCTTGGCTGCCGACAAAACCCGCGGTCGGCGACAAGTGGCCCGCCGAGTCGAATTTGCGAATGACATACCCGTGATCGAGCATGTACAAATTACCAGCGGCGTCCACATCCACCGCCATGGGGCAAATCTGCGGCAAGGTTAGGTCGCCCCACCCATTGGCCCCCCACGGCGTGACATTTTGAATGGCGCCGTTGGCAAACGTGAATTTGAAGAGCCGTTGCACACCCGTTTTATTACAGTCATGGGCATCCACCACATAGCCCGTCACTGCCTGCGGATCGCGGTCATCCACGGCGATGGATTGGGGCAATTTCAACGTATCCGTCGCTGTGACGTTGCTAAACACCGTCACAGTCTGCATGACGTTATTGGTAATCCTGACAATTTTGACCCGGTTGTTCGTCTGATCAGCCACGAAGATATTGTCGTTTTGGTCAAGCGCCACGGCGTATGGATCGGCGAATTGATCGGGGCCACCCCACATCCCGTCAAAATGCAGACCTTGGGCATCACGCTTAAAGCGCGTCAAAGTTTGATACTTATCCACCATGTACAAGAATTGGCCGGTATGATCAAACGCCAAGCCATGGGGCAGCAAAGCTGGCTTGGTTTCGGTTAGAACCAATGCCGCTGAATCCCAACTGGCCGCTACCGTATCAGTCATGATCCCAAGTTGTAAAATTCGCCATGAGTCGAAGTCCGCCACAAAAGGCGCGCTATCCGCCGGCGAGGTGGCAACACTCAGCGGTTTAATAATTTGACCTGGATTGGGCGCATCCGTGCCAAGTTTACCCACGTAGCTGCCGTCCAGATGGAAGTGATACACATAATTGTCAAGGTCGCCAGCCACGTAGAGGTCATTGCTATGAATGGTGATGCCACCGGCATGACCAAGCGATGCCGGCGGCTGCCATTGCCAGGTTGCATCTTGTAGTAACGTGTTGCCTTGCACCATGAATTTGAGCAGGTATGGCGCACCGGTGCCTTGCTGATAAAACATCACATACAGCTTGCCCGTTGCATCAAAGGCGATGCCGCTAGGCGCGTAGACTGGCAAATTATTCAGTTGCAGCGTGAGGGAAATGGCCCCGCCTTCATCAAAGCGGAAAATGCCTTTCAGATCCCCATTCGTGCCATAGACGTGTCCGTCTGGAGATACGGCAAGTTGTGACGCGTTGGGCCAGTTCGCCCGAACATCCAGTGACCAGGGCTGCCAATCACGGTTGAGCAGAAAGCGGTAAAGCCCGTTGTTCAGTGCGGCAACATAGACAGTACCGTTAGCATCGACAACGATGCCGCCTAGCGCGGAATTGGAAAAGGCGCTAGGGCGTGCCGACGGCGGGCCCCATGTGCCGAGCAGATCGCCCGCCGTCGTGTACCGGGCAATCCGTCCATTGGTCCGATCGGCGATATAGACAAAGTTATTGTACTGGTCTACGGCAATGCCATTCGCCAGCGCGCCAAACTGCTGCGGTAACGTACCCTGTTGACCCCAGGCGCTTAATACTGTGCCATCTGCTGAAAATTTCTGGACGCGCGCATTGTAGAAATCGCTTACGTAGACATTGCCCTGGCTGTCGGTCGCTACAGCGGACGGGCGGTTCAGGCGGCCCAGTGGTGCCTGACCTTTCGTCCCGCCGGCGGCGGCCAATGCGCCTGGTTGGTAAATGACCAGATTTAGCGCCTGGCCTCCTCGGCGCACGGTATGGTGAAGCGATTGGCTTTCTAACCCACTATAACGCGCAACGATCGTAATCTCCTGGCTCACCGTCACTGGACGGGTCAAATGAGTCAAATCCACTTGATAGTACGGCGCGGTGTCTGCTTCGGTATGCAGATATGTCTGCACCTGGGCGACAACCCCTTGCGCATCGCTAATGCTCACCTCTGCGCCGCTCACGGGTTGCCCGTTCACAAAGACAAGACCACTCATGCAGCAGATAGGCGGGTCTTCACCAGCGGGGGTGCCATTGATGCAACCGCCCGGTAATGGATCGACGTTTGTTTGGCCGCCGGGTGAGGAAATGGCTGTTGCCGCGGTCGTCACCTGGTTCGACGCTGCTTGTGCACTCAGCGATACCCCTCCGAATAAAAGCAAACAAAGGCTGGTTGCCAGGCTGCCAGTCAGCAGCACTAGCCAACGACGGAGCAAATTATTGCTCATACTGATCTCCTTGTCAACGTAGGTGCGGTTTGCAAACCGCACGTTTTGATGAAACGACCAATGTACGGTTGCAAACCGCACCTACAGGATGAAATACAAGTGAAGGGTGTTTTTCGGCGTCGGGTTTCGCTGCTGTAGCGCATGGTTTTAATCACTATTGCTACAACTCGTGTGGCTCACGTTTCAACGACGCGCGCAGGCGAAGGCCGCCCAGATGGCCGGGTGGCTGTAGCGCGGATCGGCCAATAAGTGGCGTTGGGTCGCTTGCACAGCCTGCGCAACCGACATGCCTTGGGCAAGAAAATCGTAGAAATGCGCCATCCAAATTGCCGCGGCATCGTCGGCCACCGGCCATAAACTGGACAACACCCGCTGTGCGCCGGCCACGAACAGCGCCGCTTGAAAGGCGAGCAGCGCGCTTTCGTTTTCCTGGCCGCCCGCCGTCGTGCAACCACTCAAAGTGACCAAGGTGGTCCCGCGCAACGGCAGTTCGTAACAGGCTTCGACGGTCAAGACCTCACCTGCTAGTTGCAAACCGGAGAAGATCGGTGCATCCTCACGCAAGAGGGTGTGGGCGGCCAGATGCAGGAAACGGGGTGGGTCTTGTAGCGTGTTGAGGTGCTGTAAGACGGGCGTATCCAAAAAGGTAATGCTTGTCGGCAGCGCTTGCGCCACGGCATAGGCTTCGTCACGCACGGCCGTCATCTGGCCGGTCGCTGCGGCCACGATCAATGGCGGCGAGTAGGTGGGCGATGTGGGTGGCGGGAGGGTAAGCAAGGCACCGCTAGGGATTAGCTCAAGCGCATTCGTTTCGCCCCAATACTGTTGACCGTCCCAAAACGCGGCAAAGGGCAAGAGAAAGAGTGGAGCGCAGGGCGCCAGCAAAATTGTTTGACCGGCGGTTGGACTCGGTGCATGGTGCAGGAGCGGCGCGATTAACTGTTGATACCCTTGCGCCAGCAATGGACGACATTCGGCTAGCCACGCCGGGGTGTACGTTGCGCGATCCTGGGTTGAGCGATGGACAACATGTTCAAAACTGAGTTGCAAACGCGCGTTGAGATCGGCAATCGTTTCTACGTCGCCTAACCAAACGCTCACACAATGACCGCGCCGGTCCGCATAGATGCCCAGCAACTCATCCCCACAGCCGACAAATTCGAGCAAAATGTCGGCGTCCATTTGGGCCAATACCGCAGCAGGGTTGGTAATCAGGAAAACCTCATCGGGCATAGCCGTGGCGGCATTGCGTTGGCGGCGGAGGTCCAACAATTGTTGTTCCAAACGGGTAATCGCTGGCTGGGTTTGCTCCTGCCAAGTTTGCGGCGACCCACTTTCCGCGGCCAGTTGCCAGCGCAAAGTTGCCAATTGTTGCCTTACCTGTTCAATTTCTACATAGGATGTGGGCGTTACCGTTGCCGCGGCGGAGACCGCAGCCAGCAGATCAAGCAGGGCGCCGGCCTTGGCGCGCCAACTCCAATGGAGCGCCTGCCAGGGTTGCGCTTCGCCCACCGCCAACCGGATCAAATCCACAAAAAGCTCCATCGCCTGCGCGTGGAAACCAGCTTTTAGCTCCTCCACTGTAAGCGTCTGGCGGATCGTCTCGTCAAGGCTGATCGCCTGTTCAAATAGCGCACGGGCGCGCGTTGGATCATGGCTTAACAAAAGTTTGCCCCACCCGCTCAAGGCTTGGCGCTGCAGCCAGCGATTGCCCTGCGTTGCGGCATAGGTATAAGCGGCCTGATAGTTTGCTTCGGCGCGCCCAATCTCTGGCGCTGTATGCTTGTCCAGCCGCAATGTTTCGGCCTGCAACAGCGTAAACTCGGCTTGGAGGCGTGCATTGTCGGCTAATGGTGAGGACATTGCCAATAATTGCTGGGCGCTGGCAACCTCGCCCAGCTCTAAAGTCAACGCAATACGTTCACTTAAAATGATGGCAAGCCAGTGGGGATGATGTAAACTTTGCCAGAGTTGCTCGGCTTGCGCAAGCAGTGTAAATGCTTGCGCATAATCACCTTCCTGGCGGCGGGTGAGCGCCATATTGACCAGAATTTCACCAACTTGCGGTAGCATATTGGCGCGTGTAAAAATTTCCTGTGCCTGGGCATAACAGCGGATGGCCGCACGCCGAGCGCCAATACGTCGTAAGAGTGATGCCTGACGTAGGGCAATGGAACCGATTTCCATGTCATTGCCAAGCTCAGCAAACGCTTGTTGCGCTTGTTGTAACTGGTGCAATGCCGCTGCTGGTCGCCCTTGCACCGAAAACAAATCACCTATATTCATATCAATGCGTGCTACTGTTAGCAGTTGCTGATGGGACTCTGCGTCTGTACGCTCGTGCTGCAAATTTGCCACAACTTCCGCCAAGCGTCCTAACATGCCCAAAGTTAGATGACGATTGACACGCAGTTCTGCTAGACTCGTGTTTAGGCGATGACGGTGTGCATGCTCGATTGCTCGCTCATGCACCTGTAACGCCTCGCTGTAGCGTCCTTGGTTATGTAGAAGCCAGCCATAGTTTTGTTCAAGCCGGACAAGATACAACGGCTGGGTATCTGCATGATTTAAAAAGATTGGATGAGCCTCATCGTAGGCAGCTTCTGCTTCGGCAAAGCGACCGCATTCAGCTAATACACCGACCAAGTTTGCGGCAAGTCGTGCAACACTCAAGTTATCGTCGGCTATGTGATAAGCTAATTGGGCTTGCTGGAATAAGGTTATTGCAATTTCTGGAGCGTAGAACATTTCATACAAACCACGCGCCCACTGTGCCAGTGGCAACGCCAGCGGTTCATCTGACATCTGTTCGGCCATGGCTAATCCATAGCACGTGGCGCGGTCCGCCAGTTTGGGGTCGGCCAGAATAAAATGGGTGGTAGCGTAGCAGTCTTTGAGCGCTTGGAGAAAGGCTAAATCAAGTTGGGGATGATGCGCCGCGATCCAATCGGTGAGGGCTGGGGGTGGGCAAGCCAACAGGTTCTCTAACTGTTGATCGGTTGGCGACAGCGGAGCGGATGGGGAAACAGAGGACATGGAAAGCGTAACTCCTGTTTAAAACTCGTCGCCCACTTTCAGTTCACGAATCAGAATTTCCTCATCGGGCGTGACGACGCGCAGTGAATAGCGCCCTGGCGCCAGCCCTTTGCAGGTAAAGACGCCGTGCGCTTCGACAACGGTTTCGATTTCGATGTTGTCTGGTTTGTCCAATGCCTGAAGGACAATGCGCTCACACTGGATATTTTGCGCTTCGTCGTCGGTGCGCAGTTGACCGTAAATCGTCCAGGTGCGCGGCTTGCCAGTTGCCTTGCTGGTGCGCAGCAGGATGTTAATTTGCGGTGTCCGCACCTGGGTGCGATAGAGGCCGCCGCCGCGCACCGCCACCGGACTCAACGTCGGCGCTTGAAAGAGCGCCTCGACGACGCGCCGAAAAAACGCTGGCTGTTCTACATTGGGCACGGCGTCAATCGCCCCAAACATTGCCAGTTCGGCCTGGCACTGCTTGCATTTCTGAATATGTTGATAGATAACCAGGCGTGGTGTACCCGTGATGCGCCCTTCCTGATAATCGATCAGCGTGTCAATTTCCGGGCAAACGGTTTCCCGGAACAACGGCGTTAAGACGCGCATTTCATCCGCCAGCTTCTGCGCGGCCTTGATGCAGTCCGGCGATTCTTCGATTGTCTGCCGCACATCGGCGGGGACGGCATTGCGTACATAATCTAAAAGTGTTACATCGTCAAACTGGCAGCGTTCATTTTTGGGCATAAATACCTCCGCGCACATGGCGGTCTATTGCTTAGAAATGCAGGCGCATCAACATTTTCGGCGCGCAGTTTTGATTTCTCGCGAGAAGTTACACTTCATCCCCTAGCAATTTGCGAAAATACGGTTGTTTTTCCGCACGCCGGCGGATGCGTTGCAAAACCGTGTTGACATCACCGGTCTTCGCGAAGAGTTGGGGGTGCAAGGCGGGTAGGTCGCGCGGGGGTAGCTCGTTCAAGAAACACTCAATCACCACCACCTCGGCTTGTTGCGGCTCTGGATCGATGGTGACGAGTTTGCGTAATTCATCTAGCAAGGCCTGGCGTGCCAGCAGCGGTTCCTCGAAACCAACCTGCGCGGGATGCCGGGTTTTCTGCTGCGCTGATGCTTCCTCGCCCGCTTTCTCTGTCTCCTCTTCACCGGCCAATTGCGCTAGCGGGATCGTTTGTTCACGGTTGCGGCGAGCAGCTAGAGCCACGCCACTCTTAGCGCACTTTTTTAGATATTCGATAATCTTTCCAAGTTCACTACCCTCCAACAAAGTCGCCGCATTGGGGGCATAACGCCAGAAAGTGATGCGGGTCTCTTGCTCGGCATCTTCCAGATCAAACGGCGCAAAGCCGCGCATGGCTATATATTCCTGACGTGCGGCCTGCACGTATTGTTTGATATCTTGGGTAAATACTTCGTCAAAAATGGCGTTCCAAGCACCGTGATCGCCCGCAAAGGCGCGGCGAAAAAGTTCAACGCAGGCCGGGGAAGCCTTGGTCTTGCCCGCGCGAAAGTCGGCGCGCTCGCGTTGGCACTCGGTACACAGTTGTGTTAGATTGTGATCCGAGTTGGACATAGCAACCCATTCTGCGACTTAGCTTGAACGTTCGTATTTGGGAAACGGCATGACGATAATAGCTGGGGCAAAGTGTAGCATAAATTGCCTGCAATTCCAAGAGAATATAGAATGTTTACAAGCAGGCTGCTTTGGCAGAAGAAGTTTATGTCACGGCGCCAACACCGCATAATATTCATCACGTTCCAGCCACGCTAGGCCAAAATCGCCGTGTGAGACTGGAATGGGAGCCGACGCAAACGCGGGGTCGTTGATATAAACTGATTGTTCATCTATTCCGACCACGACTATCGCATGATCGGTATCTTCCGTCCAGTGCGGTAGTTCTAGCGTTTTCACCGGGACAATGATCGGGCGATCATTGCGCAGAAAAGTGTAGAGATCGATAAGCGCACCCTGTTGATACGTGATGTTGATGCCGAACTGCGTCAACGCACGGATGTTCGGGAAAGGCGTGCCAAGCCCTTTCTGGATGTGCAGCGCCTTGAACAAGCGTTGGTAGTGAACAGTGACGCGCAAGTACGTCAGCACCATGGCGGCGCACGCGGCCAAACATTCGCCTGGCTCTGGCTGATGCAGATGGCGAACAGGTAAAATGATTGATGAAAAACGGTTTTGTATCGACACGGTTAAGGGTTGTCGGCAGATGGCGCGGGAACTACATACCCATCTTCATTAATCATTAACAAGGGTGCGCGAGGAACGTTGGTCGCAAGATATTCAGGCGGAACCTCGCGTACACGAAACGGTGGTAATTTTTTCGCTAATCCTCTGGCGCAGCGGATAATGCCAGCTTTGGCATTACGCACGTTATACAACTCTCCCGTCTGCGCATCCACGTCAACTTGTCCAACCGTGCCCACGCGTCCTGAACCAGGTGAACTGAAATAGGCTGGCACGCGCCAAACCGTTCGCTCACCAATGACCAGCGTTGGCGCTTCAGCTCCCATCATGTAGCTGACTTCATTCATGAGCCATGTATCGACTTTGCGTTGTGCTTGTTTGGCTGAGACTTGCAGGTCGATGGTTTGGTGAATTTCAAAGCTACCCGTTTCAGGGATGGGATATTGCTCTAAAATGATCGTCATGTCAACTACTCCATGAATTCTGTTCGTTAGCCAGTTTCAACTCAACTCAATCGGCGCGACCACACCATGTTTCTCGTTCTTTAACTTCGTCCACGGCAGCCAATCCTGGGCGCGCCACGGGCCACCTTTCGCTTCGGGTACAGGGCGATTTTCATTGCCGCCAAAGCGAAAGGCCCAATCGGGGTCGCAGGCTTGGCAACTGAGACAGCCGGCCGAATCAGGCGGACAGCTTAAGCCGGTCTTATCCTGGGCCGCCAGGCGGAGTTCGTAGTGAAAATAGTTTTCGCTGACGCCGCTCTGCACAATGTCCCACGGCACTGGCGCACCAATTTCCCAGCGGCCGGTGTAATGTTCCCTGTCCAATCCTACATCTTCCATTGTCTGGAAGAAACTGCGCACGGTCAACCCACCAGACGGGATCGCCAGCAATACTTCGGACAAGCGCCGGTCGCCGCGACTAAGCACGGCCTGCACCTCCGCCCAATCAGGCGCGTCGGCGCGCACATCGACGCCGTGGCGCGCCAGCGCGCGATGGATCATCTTCTGGCGGGCGCGAATCACGGGGCTGGCGGTCATGCCTTCCCACTGGAAAGGCGTGTGGGCCTTGGGCACAAAGGGCGTGGCGTTGATCGCAATGCGCCGTTTGAAGTGCTTACGCGCCTCCATTGTGAAGTCAATCAAAGCCTGGATATCGTCATCGGTTTCGGTGGGGTGGCCGACCATAAAATAGAGCTTGACCTGCGGAAAGTTTAATTCCTGGGCCAGCGCAATCGCGCGCATCATCTGTTCTTCGGTCTGCGTCTTGTTGATCACATTGCGCAGGCGTTGGCTGCCGGCTTCAGGCGCGACCGTCAAATTGCGCGCACCGGTTTCGGCCATTGCCTTGATCAACGGCAAGCTGATCGGGTCCATGCGCATCGAACTGGCGCTGATCGTGGCCCCCATGCGCTGTAATTCAACCGCCATCTCGTCGATCTGCGTATGATCACTCACCGCCGCGCTGACCAAACCAACCTTCGTGTAGCCATTGGAGAGCGCCATTTCGGCGGACTTGAGTAAATTGTCCAGCGGCTGCTCACGCGCGGGGCGATAGACATAGCCGGCCAGACAAAAGCGACAGCCCCGTCCACACCCACGCGCGATTTCCATCAAATGCATAGCGCTGAATTCGGTGTCGGGTGTATAGAGCGTGCTGCTGGTGCTAAAATTGGGTAAATTGCGCACCCACAACCGCTCGACTTTGCGGAATGCTTCATGATTGCGGTTGGAAGGGCGCAAGCTAGGCACGTACCAACCGGGTGTCCGGTCGAGCGTCGCCAGCAGATTATCGATGTCATCCAATCCTTCGCGACACAGTTCGATAAATTGCGGCACCGCCTCTTCACCTTCGCCAATCAAAATGGCGTCAAAGAAAGGTGCAATCGGCTCGGGGTTCATGGTTACGCCAGGGCCGCCGGCAATTAGCAGCGGCCAGTCACGCCCATCCCACTGTTTGGACGTCTGCCGATCTCGCGCCAACGGTGGGATGCCTGCTTGGCGGAGCAACTCAACGACGTTAAAATAGTCCATCTCCCAGGAGATCGTAAAGGCCCAGACATCAAACTCACTGACCGGGCGCTCGTTTTCCAGCGAGAGCAAGGGCTTACCACTTTGCCCCAAGCCCTTTTCCCAAAAGATCCGTTCGCAAACCACGTCCGGTTCGTCGTTGAACATGCGGTAGAGGATTTGGAGCGCCAGGCTGCTCATGCCTACATAGTACGTGTTGGGCATGGTAAGCGCCACCGTAAATTTGCCGCCCCAATTTTTGGTAATGGCGCCAGTTTCGTTGGGCCTGCTTTGATAACTTTGTCTGTCCGATTTTGCGGTCGGCCCGCGCTGTTTCAGGTTTGTTTTTGTCATGCTATGCTAGTATCGGTTTCTCATTAATGTTTGTGCTGTGCTGGGTCGTCTTTTGATCGGCGCGAGCAGCGAGGAAGCGAGCGAAATCTAATACTTCGCGCACTGCATCATTCGATAAATTAGCCATGATTGCTGTGGCTTGTTCACTGAGCGGCACCCATGCATGCGTTGCATTGCGCCAGACCACGATGAAGTGGTTGGTTATTAAACTTGCCATTTCTATGGTCTCACCTTGTTCATTAGAAAATTCAATTAAATAGGCTAGGTCTGAAAACTTTTCGACAATAGTGCCCTGCATACCTGCCCGTACATTTTCTTTGGGTAGATTGATAATTACTTCTACGACATCGAATAATTCTGGCATTCGCGTTATCCTTTTGTCACATAAATTGTTGTGAGAGGTGCTGAACGCGTTTCGGGTCTTATAAGCCAACCGGTGCGAACCAATGCCTGGTTGTTATTGGCACCATCAATTAAGACATCGATTTGATATAAAGTGCCCTATTCAATTTCTCGATAAAATTTAGCATTGGCGTGGAAACACTTTGCCGTTAGCTGGCTAAGTAATTCCTGATGATTCTCCTTTGTAAAGCCTAACACCTGTTCAAAAACAAATGCCTTGTCTTTCCCGCGCCCAGAATTATAATCTAGCGCATATTCCGTCAACTTGCGGTGATCAATCACGATTTCGTCAGTCAGATCGGAAAATTTCAAGATTCGCGCCTTTAACGAGTGTTCATATAATTTGCCCCATATTATAACATAATTAGGCAAGCAATGCCGTATATGCACACAAGCTTGTAGCTTACCTTCCGCCTTGAACTTTTAGTAATGTTTGTAGCGTCGCGGGCAAGGGATGGCGCGCCTCTTTGTTTACCCACAAAATTGGCGGGTCATGGCTTGTCCTGTTTTGTGCGCTACCCAGGAGAATTCCGCTTAATCGTTGATAGGCGCGAAAAAAATCAGCCCCATCGCGCGCACCGCTACGGTTAAACAAAAGGGCGTCTTTGGCATCGGCGCGCTTTTTTAGCTGAAGCAGCGCGGCATTTACATCGAAATTGTGGATATTGCTTTCGTCTGCGCCAATCACCAGCACATTGATCATCCCCGGCAACATTTGGGCCAGTTTGCTGGCGATCACATACTGTAGTTTGCTGTTTTCGCGTTCTGTATCGTCCGCTTGGATTGGTTGCATGCGTGTAACTTCCACGCTAAACGTGAATTTTGTTGTGAAGCTGACGGCGAAATCAGGCCGCCGCGCCTGACCGATCGCGCGGTGCTCATAGGCCAAATTAAGCCGCGGATCCTGCAATAATCGGTAGGCTGTTGCTAATTCGAAGGCGAGATCCTGGAGATTTTCGGCATCGTGCTTAGCCTTGATTTTGGCGCGAATTTTTGTGCGATAATTTTCGGCAAAGCTACGGAAGCGCTTAGATGTGGTAAGCCAGGTGGTGAAAGGGGCGCGCAGCGGATGAGGTTGGTCTTCAAAAATTTCGACGAGTATTTCGTCAGCGGTCATTGTACGGGCCATGCTGTAGATCTGGATGTTTATCGAGAAAATAAATAACTTACGTTATGCAGAGCCGCGCCCACTAAGGCACAAAGCCACTAAGGCGCGATCAAAGCATAAAGGATCCAGTAGGTGCGTGCTTGTAGCCGCACCATTGGGGTATACGCAGCACGTGCGGCTAAAAGCACGCACCTACGCATGATTTTGTTCGGCAAACGCGGGATCCTTATTTCATTGACATGGCCTAAGGAAAACAAAATGTGGTTCAATGGTGGTTCAGGACGTTCGGCGAGCTCAGTCGAGCCGGGGTTGACAGCGCCCCGGCATGAATGGACAGGGCTAGTCCCAACCGAAGGCCGGTTAACCGGCCTTGATCTTCGGTTAGCCCGGTAGCTTTAGCCCTGGGCGGACCTGTCAACCCCCTGAATTCCGGTTGAACCCAAAAGCTTTGTCTCGTAGCAGGACAAGTTTTGGATGGACATTCGGTCGTTCTTTGGGGCCTGGTATGCGTAAGTTTTGACCTCAACGCCAACCGCGCAATTGATAGAAGAGGGCGCCAAGTTCTTCTTTGATCGCCTGTGAAGTTAGCTGCAAGTCGGAGGCGCTCGGAAACAAGTTCATCAATTGCACGTCGATCGATGGTTGCGTGTAATAGGCCCAGTCGTCATCGGTCACCATAAAGTCGGTCGGCGCCGGCATCACCGTAAGCCCCTGTTGCTCAAACAGACGCACCGCGCGCGGCATGTGCAGGGCTGACGTGACCAAAATGATCGAATTTACGCCTTCGCTATCGAGCATTTTGCGGCTCTCCACCGCGTTTTCCTCGGTGTTGCGCGACTTACTTTCCAACCATAACGCTGTTTTCGGCACACCCATAATATCCAAAATGGCGGCCATCACTTCGGCTTCGGGCGGTGTTTTCTTCAGTCCACTCCACGGGGCATTGCCGCCACTGAGCAG
>JBBQBY010000001.1:0-54854 GCA_038318235.1 Caldilineales bacterium | reverse complement strand
GCGCACGCGCGCCGAAGCTTATCTGCAAACACCCGTGTGCGAGGTCGTCTTGGGTCGCCCAGTGCAATTCTCCGCTGATCCAGCGGCGGACCAGCGCGCCGAGCAACGGCTGCGCGAAGCTGCCTTGCTGGCTGGCTTTACAGATGTAAGCTTTGTGCCGGAGCCAATTGCCGCCGCCGCGTTTTATCTCAACCAAGTCGCCGCGCCCGAGACCGCGCTCGTCTTCGATTTTGGCGGCGGCACGTTGGACCTCACGTTGATGCGCGTGGACGACCGGCAGACGCCAACAATTTTGGCCACGCATGGGGTGCTGCTCGGTGGTGATGACATCGACAGCACACTAATGCACCGTCACGTGGCCCAATGTTTTGGTGTGGATGCGACAATTGACGTTGGTTATGATGATCGCACGCTGCTTTTCCCAGAAGATCTGGCGCAGTTGCTTGACCATTGGCAGACGATTCCGGTCTTATCACAACCACAGCATTTGGCTGTGATCCAACGCGCCAGGCGGCACAGCCCCGAATCAGGCAAATTTGCCGCTTTGGCCGCACTGGTGACGCGCAACCACGGCTTTGCCCTGTTTGAACAGATTGAACAGGCCAAACGCAGCTTATCAACCCAGCCTCAGGCCCAGGTCAATTTGCAAACGGATACGATTGACTTGGCGCTGACCGTGACGCGCCGCGAATTTAATCTGACGATCAGTGAAGAAGTGGCCCTGGCGCGCCAAGGAGTGCGCGCCATCATGACGCAGGCAGGAATTGCGCCCGGTGACGTGAATGCTGTGGTCACGACGGGCGGTTCATCCGTGATCCCACTTTTCCAACAGATGTTGGCACATGAATTCCCAGTCGCACGCCTAGTCCCCTTGGATACCTTTAGTGGGGTTGTCGGCGGTCTTGCTATTCGCGCCCAAGCAAAGGTTGAACAGATGCCAGCCTAAAACACTTGAGCCTATTTCCGTTCGTGGTAGGGGCTTCCAGTCTCTTACCACGAGCGGAGTAAATGGTTGGTTATTCATTTTGAAACCTTACAATTTGCCTTATCAAATACGTAAGGTGTAGAGTTATTACAAACAACCATTACAATTTACTAAGGCTCTACTTTTGCATGTTCAGCTCACCACATCGCAGCCCCCATCTAATTTTATCAAGTTCTGGATTGGCCAATCGATCTCATTGTTTGGCTCTGGCGTTGCCTTTCCCACCTTACAGCTTGCGGCAGCGGTCCTTTTAAAGGCATCACCGGTACAGATTGGCCTACTGGTAGCGATGGGTTCGTTGCCTTCGCTGCTCCTCGGCCTCTTTGTCGGTGTTTTTGTTGATCGCCAAAAACGCCGACCACTCCTGGTGATGACGGATCTGGTACGCAGCTTTTTTCTCCTCTTAATTGCGTTCAGCGCGTTTATGGGCACATTGCACATCACACAACTGTATATAACAGCTTTCATCGTCGGTCTCTTCACCCTTGTTTCCGATGTAGCCTATCGCGCCTATCTACCATCGCTGGTGCGCCGTCCGCAATTGCTGACGGCGAATAGCCGGTTTGAGGTCAGCCAGTCGGCCGCCGAAACAGTGGGGCCAGGCATTGCTGGGGTGCTGGTGCAACTGATCACCGCGCCCTTTGGGCTTTTGGTGAACGGTGGCTCATTTCTACTATCGGCCGCGATCGTAACCAGCCTGCCAGACGTTGAGGCAGCGCCAAGTTCAACCATTGCGCGTCAATCCATTTTGCATGAGATCCGCGAAGGCTTGCATCTTGTGACAACCAACCGCTATCTGCGCGCAATTGCCGCCAACATTAGCACCGTTGGTCTCTTTTACAGCATGCTAGAAACCGTCTTCCTACTCCACATCACGCGCGATCTCAGCATTGAACCGGGCTGGATTGGGTTTATCTATGTCGGCGGAGCGATTGGTTTTATGCTGGCAGCCTGGGTCACGCAGGCGACAGCGCAGCGGTTTGGTTTGGGGCCGACACTCATGACGGCTTTGCTCGTGCTGGGGTTGGGCAATCTGGTCTTAGCCCTGACAATTGGCGCTAAAATCAGCATGATCCTAATTTTGATGTTGGGATATACGCTGTTTGGCCTGGGTCACACGGCGTATAATATCACCCAGATCAGTTTGCGCCAGGCGATTACGCCCAATCATCTGCAAGGGCGCATGAATGCGACCATGGAGTTCGCCCTGTGGGGTATTGCACCGGTGGGAGCATTATTGGGCGGGTTGTTGGGTGAATATTTGGGTCTACGCACCGTAATCGCCGTGACCGCGCTGGGCGAATTGCTAGGTGTGTTGTGGCTCTATTGCTCACCTGTGCGTACTTTGTATGCGCAGCCAGCGGCATTAGATATCAGCCTGGAGAACGCCGGCCATAAATAAACCGAAAGCCACGGCGAAATTTATCGCGAGTGACTTTCGGTTAAAGCAAGCTAGGGCTGAAATAATGAATAAAACAGGTGCAGCCATTTTGTATTGATGCGGCTGCCGCGAATTATTCGCGACCGGAATCCCATTCTTTCGTGATCGATTCAGGCGTATCCGTAAGCTCAAAATGACTTTCGCTAATCCAGTCCTGCAGCAACTGTTCAGGGTCCCCATACATAGAAATGGCCAGCACGGCACTCTCAATCACTTTAGTTGCTTCATAGTTTAAATCACTGTCATCGGTGCCGCTGACCTTGATTTCGATTGCTTCTTCGAATGTCATCGTTTGATTGTCCATTTGCCTACTCTTTTCCTTATTTCCTTTGGTTTATTTTTACTGGCTTATTATATACGACAAAGGAAGAGCAACTAAGCGTAGGTAGCCTTCTATTTCAGTGAAATTTGCTATATTGAGACAGTTCCAAGCCTTAATTCTACTAGGGATCTGCCCGGTTGGATTGGCCTAGGCAACTTTGCGGGGATGAAATCGAGGGCAACTAATTTGGACGCAAGCCAACCGGTAAAAAGTCCTAAAATCCGCAAAAAGCCAAGTGACACTGACTGCGGCCTATACTGAAATCAAGTTGAGCAGCGGAGGTTCTAACCTTCCAGGCAGCAGTCAGGCCGTCTAGGGTTAACGAGGCTACTGGTGACCGCTTCCTGGAAGGTTGGTTCCTTAAACTTCGGTTTTCATTCTGACATACGTATAATAGGTCAAAAGTTCGTGATTGCCTTACAATCTACAGCTTGCAGCATCTACAAGCTTACGTTCCAGTAAATTCAGTAGAATTGCCGATAAAAAACAGGCGATCATATGTTATAATCTATCTGTCATCGCAGCGTACATATAACAGATGGCGTAGCAACAAGCGTTTGGTCATAAACCAGTATTTTTTCTCTATGCTATCGGCAAAATACATCTTTACATAACATCTTTACATAACATCTTTACATAACATCGACGCTTTCAGTACTTACGTAGTTTTCCTCTTTTTATTTTAGCTTCGACTGGCATTTCTGGATCTCAAATAGGCATTTAGGAGGTTGACATGTGGAACTGGCGCGGGTTGTTTAAAGAAGGCCGCTGGCTAATTCCGTGGATTTTCATCAATGGCTTAGTCCTAGGCGGTGTTGTCTATCGATTGGTTTATCCATAGACCGCTTGCTAGAGTAGCAACCCTTTCAAAGGCGCGTTGCCGTAACAACCCTATACAAAAACAGAGAGCCCAGGGCGAGGCCTATGCCGTGTGCTTCGTGCTATGGCTTGCTTAGGCTACGGTGTAGCCTAAGCGACTGGCTGTCACGCCAACATCTACGCCAAATTACCTATTTTTTTGTTACAGCACGAGGCGGAGCGAAGGATCGAGGGTCTGAATAGCGACTAATAAAGTGAGGCGGCGAGGCCTTATAGCAAACACCCACAGGCTGAATAAACCTGCGGGTGTTTGCTATTTATGTTCAACAAGTAAAAGTTACAATAACGTGAAGCAAAAGAAGCCAGTAGGCGCCTTTATTGATGATGGCCGTGCAGAATTAGTGCGCCCGGAGGGGATCGAACCCCCGACACTCGGTTCCGAAGACCGATGCTCTATCCACTGAGCTACGAGCGCCTACAACCATATTGTATCATTATGGTTGAATTTCGTCCAACAATTTTGGCGTATAGATCCAAATAAGCGCTTAACTTACATTTATTCTGGCCTTCATTATAGATAAATTGATGATTGACTTTACAACAAATTACTTACATTTTCTGCTTGCTCATGTGTTATCATATATGCGAATATTTAGCGAACTATGGATTCACTGAATATCCGCATAACCTGCATTACGAAAATGATAGCTTGTGCGTTAGACGCGACCCTCTGCAAAAACATGTCAGCAATATGTAAGTTGTAAATCATCTAAGGTATGCGAAAATTATCTAAAATCAAAATTTAGTCTAAACGATATTTCTAAACGATATCATAGTCTATTCCATTATTATTCATATTCGCCCCGATAAATTGTGGTAAAGGTTCTGCTGGATGAAAAAATATTATGGGGTGCTAGAAGTTCCGGTCACGGCTACGCACGAAGAGATCCGCTCTCAGTATAAGCAACTCGTCCGCATTTACCACCCCGATCGGTTTATGAACCCAATCGATAAAGTTTATGCCGAAGAAAAGCTAAAAGAGATCAACGAAGCTTATAGTGTCTTGTCCAACCGGACGGAAACAGAATCCGAAGCAAAGTTGGGGGCGCCTAGACCGGTAACAGATCCACTCTGGCTCGATTTTGGCATTGTGAATGGCAGAGCTAAAGTTGTGCGGAGTTTTCAGGTGGACAATTTAGGTGGGCCAGCAAAAACCATTGAATTTGTCTATGAGGAACATCAGCCCTGGTTTCAAATCGGGAATGGGCGACCAATTGTTGAGGGTAAACCACTGCCGGTGTTGTTTGATATTACGGCCGATCTGCACAAGTTGGCGTTGGCGCAGACCCATCATGCCTGGGTTGATATTGATATGGATGGGGTGCGCGCCCGGCTCAATCTGATGGTGCAGGTCACGAAAGCATCGCCATCGTTCAAATTCTCCCCACGCCTTGCTTTGAGTGTGGCGCTTTGCTTTGTCATTTTGCTGGCCATCGTGCTGCTCCAATTCGGAATAGGTTTGCCCGTGATCAGTAAGGCGCTCAATTTTTCGGGCAACGCGCCAATTGCTAAACGGTTAGAGGCGGATCACTTACTTTTTTCTGTGGAGCAAGACAGCCATCAGATGGTCTATGCGTCGCAGGCGGATGGTACGCATCAAATTGATCTGGGGCTTACAGGCTGGTCACCGTCTGCATCACCAGATGGCCAGCAAATCGCCTATGTTTCTGGGGAAGCGCATGCCTCACAGATTTTTGTTTCTGGTGTAGACGGTGACCATCTGCGCCAGGTGACCAAGGATTCACAGCCTAAATCTACGCCAGTTTGGTCACCCAATGGCAAGCTGATTGCCTTTTTGGCAGGGCCGGATTCGCAAACCATTTTACGAATTTTTGATGTAAGCGATGAGCATTTTTACGATCCACCCAACGCCAATTTAGGCTTTGCCAAGAATTTCGACTGGGCGCCAGATGGCCAGACAATTCTATTTGATGCTTATCTAGGCAATGCCAGCCAAATCTATCAATTTAATCCTAGCCAGCATAAGCTGCGGTTGTTTACGCCTTTTGACAGTTGGGATCCTGCTTGGTCGCCTGATGGGAAACGGGTGGCCGTTACTTCTCGGGAAGGAATTTTTACCCTTGATAACCACGGGGGCGATTTACAACAATTAACCAAGGGCCATGGATGGTCACCGTCCTGGTCGTTTGATGGGCAGAAAATTGCCTTTTTCTCAGACAAAAACAGTAACGGTGGCACGTCAAATTTATGGGTCACTGACAGCGATGGCGGCCATCAAATTCCATTACCCAAGGCGACTAGTTTAAGCTTTGCTTGGTCACCTAGCAGTAATCAGCTGGCCTATGTCACAGGCAGCGCTAAAAAGGAGGCACCGATTCTTTATTTGTGGGTGACTGACTTGCAAGATCAAGCACACCTCGTGGCCGAGATCAATCAAGCCACGATTGCCTGGACCCAATGACAAAACTAGAGGCAGATCTGCCATCGGCAGCTTCGTTGATTGATCGGGCTGACCTATGATAAACTGATACATTCATGCTAGGGCAGCCCGATCATCTACATCGTCAGCTATAGATCCAGGATTTTACATGTATATTCGTCGTCGCGGTAATCAGGGAGCCAGCGGCTTCCAACTCACTTTATTTTTCGTCGCAGTTATTCTGCTGGGGGTCGCTTCGCTGATCCCGACAAGCACCTCGGCCCAACGCTTAACCGCAACCCCTCCCCCACAGACGACCACGCCAGCCATTCCCCATTCTGCAATCCAACGGATTCGTGACCGCGGCAATACGTTGATCGCAGGCGTGAAATACGATTTTGAACCCTTTGGTTTTATTGACAACAGCAGCAACCTTGTTGGTTTTGATGTCGATCTAGTGCGCGCCATTGCGGATCTATGGGGGGTTAAGGTGCAGTTTGTCCAGGTCAATTCGTCGAATCGGCTACAATTTCTGGCCAATGGCGCGGTTGATCTAATTGCGGCCTCCTTGACGCACACCAAAGAACGGGAAGCAATGGTCGATTTTAGCCAGACATATTATCTGGATGGACAACGTTTATTAGTACGAGCCGCGGCGGGCATTACGGACATAGATAGCCTGGATGGTAAAACTGTGGCCGCAATTCAAGGGTCTACATCCCTAGACAACATCCGCGAGTTGGTGCAAAAAAACAATCTAAAAGTTTCTGTGTTACCGTTTCAAGAATACCCGCCTGCGTTGGCCGCCCTCAAGGCTGGCCAGGTGGATGCCTTGACAACCGACAACGCTTATCTGTCACGCGCGGCCCAGAACAATCCAGGGTTGCATGTTGTCGGTGAATTTTTCAGCACAGAACAATATGGTATTGGCATGCAGGCGGACGATTCTTATTTTCGCGATCTAATCAATTTCACGTTACAGACCCTAAAAGCTAACGGTGCCTATGACATTATCTATGCGAAGTGGTTTCCAGACGCCCACCCCTACCCAATTGAAATCTTACCGGGACAATGGCCCTATACGTTTGCGACATCACCAACCCTGCTGGATAAGCCAGCCCAAACTCGGCTGGCCTTGATTCAAACGCGCGGCAAATTATTGGCCGGCGTCAAATATGATTTTCCACCCTTTGGGTCGGTGGATGCGCAGGGCAAGGTCCAAGGTTTTGATGTCGATATCGCCCACGAATTTGCCAAGCGTTGGTTGGGCAATGCAGACGCGGTTGAATTAGTGCCGGTCCTCTCGGACACCCGAATTCCCTTTTTATCGAGCGGAGCGGTTGATCTGGTGCTGGCTTCGATGACTCACACGCAGCAGCGGGATGATCTGATCGATTTTAGTGAAACTTACTTTTTGGATGGACAAAGTTTGCTAGTCCAGAAAGCGAGTGGCATTGAGGATCTAAAGGGGTTAGAGGGTAAAACGGTGGCGGCGGTGGCTGGCTCAACGGCGCTTGAAAATATTGTGGCGATCAGCAAAGAGCGTGGGATCAAAATTACCGTGCTGCCTTTTCAGGAGTATCCCTCGGCCCTAGAAGCGCTCAAAGCGGGCCAGGTGGATGTCTTGACGACGGATAGCATGGCGCTGGCGCAGTTTGCCAAAGCGAATCCGGCTTTAGTCATCGTCGGTACACCTTTCACGCAGGAGCCCTATGGGATTGGGGTGCCGCGCTTTGATAGCGCCTTTCGCGATCAGGTCAATGCCACTTTGCAGGCCATGCAACTCGATGGCACCTATGCGACGCTCTACCACAAATGGTTTGACGATGCTTTTCCCTACCCGCTTGAGCTATGGCCTAGCGTTGGACCGGCACCCACCCAGGCACTAACCAGCACCGTGGCGCTCAAAACACCCACAACTTTGCCGGTTGCAACAAGGCTGCCGCCATCCGCGACGCCCACGGCGTCACTTGTCACGCCAGCAGCCCAGTCACCAACGCGGCAACTGATCTTGATCCCAAGCGCGACCCCAACCGAAACATCAACGCCCTTGCCAACCAACGCCAATGCGCTCATTCTACAGCCCACCGCCACACTAACCCCGAACGAGAGCCCGACGCCCATGCTGCATCAGATCGCGCAAGGTGAGACCTTAAGCACGATCGCGCTGCGCTACTATGGAAATTCTGCGCTATGGACCCGAATCTACGCGGCAAACCGTGGCAAGATTGGCGATGATCCGAATAATTTAGTCTTGGGTGTAGAACTCGTCATTCCGCCAAATGAATAGTGAGAAATTAGGCGGGTGCTCATGCCTATTCTCTCACTCGCTCCGCTTGCCGAAACTGTACAACATAATTGCGCAGTGCGTCTTCTGGATTCAAGTCAAAGGTGTGCGCTAAGGCAACCAGTTGCCATAAAATTTCACCGAGCCGTGCTTCGTCAGGTGCTGAGCCAAGCAACGGAGCAAGTTCTGGGGTGATTTGGCCGAGGGCTGCGCGATCGAGCAGACCAGCCTTGGCCGCTTTCGATTGGAGTTGGCGTGCTTTTTCTAAAGCCGGCAAACCGGCAGGCACCCCATCAAGCGGATCACGTTGGGTCTGGCCCTTGGCCAATTTTTCCTGCGCTTTAATCGCATCCCAATTGGTGAGCACACTTTGGACGCCATCCACAGTCGTATCGCCAAAAACGTGCGGATGCCGCCGGATCAATTTGGTGACCACGCCATTGATCACATCGGCCATTTGAAAGCGCTTTTCTTCGCTGGCAATCTGGATCATGAGGACAGCCGCCATTAATAGATCGCCTAACTCCTCCGCAATATGCGGGCTGTTGTTCTGGCCACTGGCTTCGGCATCAATTGCTTCTAACACTTCCGCGCATTCGCCTAACAGATCGTGCCGCATACTGAACAAAGTTTGCGCCCGGTCCCAGGGGCAGCCTTCGGGGGCGCGCAGATGCGCAACAATGGCCTGAAGTGCGCTGAAACTAGCCGGGTGTAGGGGCGGTATATAGACAATTGAGTTTAGGGTAAGCCCAGTTGCTTGATCCAATGCGCCAAGTTCAATAGCCGTATAGTTTTGCGTCGGACGATTTTCGCTGGAAAAAATTGTGACTGGATGGTCCACCGGATAAGCGTTGAGCAAAACCAGCTTTAGCGGCGTCGCCAATCCATCAAGCGGGGTAATCAACAAAGGTAAACCCAAATCAACCTGCGGGTAATACTGAGCAGCGATGCGGCGAGCGCTGACACATTGATAGCCGTCCGCCAGAGCAGAACCAGTTGGTGATTCAACCATAAATTGCTGAATGGCGTTTAAAATATCCGGCATGAAGAAATTCCTTTTCTAGACGAACAATGACGATAGCGGCGCAGATCACGCGTAGTATACAGTAGCAACAAGCCGGGCGACGATCAAGATGTGTGATGAATAATTTCTAGCGCGCTTGGCGATTTTGCAGATAAGCTTCGACCAAGCCAAGCAGCAGCAGCGTGACCAAAATAAACGTGATATCCAAAGTGCGCAGCAAGGCAAAGATCGCAACAGCCGTGAGCAACACGCCGAGCAACACACCCTGACGTAGCGCGATCTCTGGTTTTGGCGGTGTATAACGCCGCTGACCACCTAATGCCGGCCAACGCTTATGCAAGGCTAAAGCGCCAAGCGCTCCCAGCCCAGTGCTTAGACTGGCCAGCGCGAGGATAAAAAGAACAATGAGGGGCAGATTCCTCTGTCCATCTGGCGTGGTTGGCGGGATGTTCTGCAGCACATAGGCCACAATTCCACCACCCACAATTAACAAGAAAATCGACCACCCCAGGGTTTGTGTACGTGTCATACGCGCCAGTGTATCATTTGAGCTTTAGCGTTTCCAAATTAACGAAGTTTTATGCTATAATTTACCTGGATCTGGCCACTGTCTTTGCCAGGGTTATCGTACAGGTTGGTTGTGCATGCGGCCAGAAGTTGAATAGGCAGAATCGATCAATAGCATTCATGCTACCGTATGTGATGAATTGAATACAAGGATATTGAGAATGAACTTCAAGAAACATAGCCGTCGAGAGAAGATTTTTTACATACTAAGCTTATTGCTCATCCTGACCATGCTCTTTGGGATGATTTCGGTTGCCTTTATACCCCGCTAAGCACGGTTAATGTTATAAGCCCAGAATTCAATCGAGCTTAATTCTACAAACCCCAATCCGCAATGACCGGCAAGGTGTTGTCTATGCGGTGATTACCGTTTTTTTCTTTAGCTTAGGCGGTGGACGGTTTGTTAATAATGGCCGTTGCCATCCTTATTGCTGGCCTTCTACCTGGGCGAGACACTGCTTGCGCGCCCAGATAGAAGGCCGTTTTCTATTTTTTGGGCGAGATCACTGCGCTACATTTATCGACGAATGTTGACTGGTGATCTAATGGCCTTGTCGCACAGTTTGCGTTGGCATGTACAGCGGGGCTGGGCGCAGCATCATTAGGGTGCAGATTCCATTCGCTGGGATTTTGGGCTCAACTGGCTCTCAGGGATAACCTCGCCAAAATCTTCCAGGAAGCGGCGCAGCGACCGCCGGTTTGTCCCTGATCTTCACCGCTGCTTCCTGGAAGATGGTCAACCACCTGACATCCGGTTGACCCGAATCTTGCTCATCATGCTTTGAAAGCTTCCTCTTCTTCCTTTCCGTAACACAGATAAAACACGAGGTTAGTTTGTCCACTCAACCGAATGCGCAACGTTTAGATCTCTTTCCAATCACGACAAAAATCGCGGGCGTAGGGGCTGAGGCCCATTTAACGATTGCTGGTTTTAGTCTAGCCGCGTTGGCCGAGCGCTTCGGCACGCCACTATATGTGTATGATCAAGCATCGATGGATGCGGCGGTTGCCACGTATCGCCAAGCATTAGCCAAGCATTATCCAGGTGAGTCTGGCATTACCTATGCGGGTAAGGCCTTTCTCTGTGTCGCCGCCGCCCAATGGGTTCAGCAACAAAAGCTGCTGCTTGACTGCACAGGCGCGGGAGAGTTGCGGATCGCCGCGGCCGCAGGTGTTGAACGGACAGGTATTCTGGTCCATGGGGTGAACAAAAGTGCAGTTGATCTGTCGGCGGCCCTGGCGTACGGCGGGGTGATTGTTGTCGATAATCTGACCGAGTTGGGGCATATTGTCGCCTTACGCCAGACCGTGCAACCACCGCTGCCAACGTTGTGGTTGCGCATGCGGCCAGGGGTGGCGGTGGATACCCACGCCTATCGCCAGACCGGCCAGGCGGACAGTAAATTTGGCATGAGTGTGGCCGAAGCCAGCACAGCCGTTGCGCTCTGTTTGCAACACCAGTTACCCTTGACCGGCATTCATTTTCATCAAGGTTCCCACTTTCATGACCCAGAGCCGATCGGTTCCGCCTTGGAGACCGTGCTTGATCTGATCGTTGAATTGCGCGCCGAGACTGGTTGGGCGCCCCAAGTGATCTCACCGGGCGGCGGTTGGGGGGTAGCCTATCATGAGGATGAGCTGCCGCACCCAGCGATTGAACAGTACGTAGCCTTTATTGCCTATCATCTGGCGGAGGGATGTAAACAACGCGGTCTGCCATTGCCACGCTTACAAGTGGAGCCGGGGCGCAGTTTAACCGCGCGGGCAGGTGTGGCCATCTATCGTGTAGGTGCGATCAAACACACACCGCAGCGGCGCTGGCTGATGATCGATGGTGGCATGTCCGACAACCCACGGCCGGCGTTATATGGGGCGCGCTATTCAGCCTTACCGGTTAGCCAACCGCTACGCGAAAATAGTGGCCCAGCCTGGTTAGGCGGTCCCTATTGCGAAAGTGGCGATGTATTGATCCAAGCCCTAGATTTGCCGGCCATCCAGATTGGTGAATTGCTGGCGGTGCCAGCTAGCGGCGCTTATCACTTAAACATGGGCAGCAATTATAACGGCGCGTGCAAGCCAGCCGTGGTTTGGTTGCGCCAGAACGAAGCACATCTGATTCAGCGGCGCGAAACAGTTGACGATCTGATCGTCCGCGATATAAAGTTGTCCTTCTGATTTCGACGCAAGACAGCCATACACGATCCTTACAGAGCGCGGGTCGCCACGTAGTCTTACAGCGTTTTATCGGCGGACAAGGGCTGTCGATTCTATACACTTTGGAGGATAAAACAGCTTTGCGTTGCTAGAATAACGGTCTGCAAAGTGGAAGACAGAGAGCGCTGGCGGCCAATTATAGAGGGCGTTGAAGAGACCTGAGAATTTCCAACAAGTGACATACCAAGAGCAAGGTTGCTGTTAGTGTTCACTTGTTGGAAATTTGATCAGCGAGTTGTAGACGTTTCGCTTTCCATGCTTATGCGCAATAATTCACGCACAACATCATCGACACGGCGCTTATAACGTAATAGTTCACGTCGGCATTCTACTTCGGCTGCGTTTTCAGCTTTGAAGGCCCGCAGCGCTTCTTCTAACTCTTCATCAATATATACTCTGTGTTGATCGATAGACTTACCACGTAAATATTCGCGCATTTCTTGCGCAATGGTCGTGTCATAATCGGTTAGGTCATTATGCAAATCAACCAATCGATCAGATGCGATGGCTGGCATCGGCATTGATCGCAACGTCTCCCAAGCTCGGTTTAGTTTGCGTCTGTACACGATTTTCCTGGTCCAAGGTACGGTATGAAAATGTGTGCGGTTGATTGTTTCAGAGGCTATTTATTTGTAGAAGCAGATTACTGCGTCCCGTTGATTATAACAGGTGGCGACAACAGGGTGAAATACGTACAGGCCAAAATGTAGAAATCAACGTAACTGTTCAGCCAGAAACCGGGTTTTTTATGCGTAAGACAGGCTAATGCTACCACGAAAAACCCGGTTTCTTCGCCGAGCCTGAATCGTTACAAAGCAACGATTGTATGTGTAGTTGCAACGGCGAGTTGGCGGCGTCATCCGTCAAATCTAGACCGAATTTGAGCCGGCCCAAAGGGCTGAGTTTTCGATTGATCTGACGATAGCAACTTGACAAAATAGAACATTCGAGCTATACTTAGATTATAATGCTTTGAAAAGATCGATTGGTATATCTGCCCAGTGAGTTGCACTGCGGCCAGGGATAGCCCCAATGATCGCTCATGTTGAGCAACTGAAATGAGCCATGAATCGTGAATTTTTAACGACCCTATAGATAGCATACAAATAGCACATACAAATAGCACATACAAGGAGTAATTATGCGTCCAACAAAGAAGGCTGTGGTTGAACACAAACCAGCAGAAAACATAACGGATGGCGGCAAAGTCAAGGCATTGGAAACCACCTTGGCCAACCTGAACAAGAAATATGGTGATGGTGTAGTCATGAAGTTGGGTGAAGCGACGCGCCTGACGATTGAATCCATTTCTACCGGCAGCCTGAGTTTGGACGTGGCGCTTGGCATTGGTGGCGTTCCCAAAGGCCGCGTGGTCGAGATTTACGGCCCAGAAAGCTCTGGTAAAACTACGCTTTGTCTGCACATCATTGCTGAGGCGCAAAAATCCGGCGGCATCTGTGCTTTTATTGATGTGGAACATGCACTTGATCCGGTCTATGCGGCCAAAATTGGGGTTGATGTAGATAGTTTGTACGTCAGCCAGCCCGATACCGGTGAACAGGCGCTTGAGATTACCGAAGCCCTCGTGCGTTCAGGGGCGATGGATGTCGTGGTGGTCGACAGTGTGGCGGCCCTGGTGCCACGTGCGGAAATCGAAGGTGAAATGGGCGATAGCCATGTGGGCCTCCAAGCCCGCTTGATGAGCCAGGCATTGCGCAAATTGACCGGCGCAGTCAAATCCACCAGCACCTGTTTGATCTTCACCAATCAACTGCGCCAGAAAATTGGCATCATGTTTGGTAACCCAGAAACGACCACCGGCGGTATGGCGCTCAAGTTCTATGCCAGTGTTCGCCTGGATATCCGTCGCATCGAGTCGATCAAGCAGGGTGATGAGGTGGTCGGCAATCGCACGAAGGTGACCGTCAAGAAGAACAAGGTCGCACCGCCCTTCAAGATCGCCGAGTTCGATATTATGTACAACGAAGGCATCAGCACGGCCGGCGATATTCTGGATCTGGGTGTGGATCAAGAAATTATCACCAAGCGTGGCAGTTTCTTCACCTATGGCGAACTGCGCCTGGGCCAGGGGCGTGAGAATGCCAAGGGATTCTTGGATAGCAACCCAGAATTGATGGCCAAAATTGATGCGGGAATTCGCAGTAATTTTGGTTTACCAGTCAATTTTACCCCGAAAGCTGGGGTTACGTTGCCCGAAGTGCAACTACCTGAGTTAGGTTTGTTCGAAACGATTGAAGAAGAAATTGCTGCATAAGCGTAACATTGGCAGCTGCGTAGAAGCGGCCGTGGTTTTAAATAATTGGTAACAAGGATGCCAGTGTTCAATGAACACTGGCATCCTTGTTTTGTTTCAAACAGGTTTTACACCAGCGCGAAGGAATTGAAGCCAAAAAACGATTAATAATTAGTAAGCTATTTGTTTGTTTGCCGTAAGGTAAGTTCAGCAGGCATAAATTGTATAGCTTGAAACAGCAATTTTCCCTACACTGACCAATAGACTCGGCAATAAATAATTTCTTTCTGCAATTCGATTGATAATGGGCAGTTGTAGCTTCGCGTACTGAAATTAGTACAAGCTCCTATGAATGACGATAGCCGTAAGAAAATCATTAACAAAACAAGTTTGAAATGGGTAATTCTAGCAAACTAGAGTAAAATTAACCTGCCTATTCATCAAAAGTGGGACATATTGCTCAGCGCCTTGCCATGATGAGCTAACTTGGGAATCAATCACTAGGCCTTATTCCGATTTAATTTTGTGCATTTGTAGGTGCGGTTTTTAACCGCACAAGTCTGGATTGACCAAGGTTGTGCGGTTAAAAACCGCACCTACAAGACCGATCTGGCTCTGTTTTGCTATCCAAATAATAAATCGGAATAAACTCTACTATACTTTGGTTGCTTTTACCTATAATTTGCACATATTTCTGTAGGCTTAGTTAAAAATGGTGCTGCATGAATGGATCGAATACTTTGAAGACCCCATTACACGATCAATCACAATTACACGATCAATCACAAGCGAATCAACATTTAGGTTCGGTGAATATTACCATGCTTCTGGCCGCATTTGGTCAATTGAACACACTCATTGAACAACAGGAGTGGTCTGACTATTGGCAGACCGGTTTACAATTATTTTGCCAGCAATTACCGGCGAAGGCCACTAGTCTCTACCTATTTGAACCAGGGCCAGACTACGGCCATCGAGTGACGCGCATGGGTGAATGGACCGAAACCAGCCTTCATCAATTGGATCAATGGGAACAAGCGCTGATAAATTCACCGGTTGCCTTGGGTGGCGCCAATGACGCAGTGAATGGGACAGCGATTGCCTCAGGTACCGATGAAAACACCATTCGGCACATACAAATCGTGGTGGAACAAATTGTTCGTGGTGCGATTAGTTTTTTATTCGATGCTGATGGCGCGCCCAATAACCTGGATCAGGCAAGTCTTGATATTGCGGTGCAGGTCTTTGCCGGCAACGCTTTGCGGGCCCAATATTTGCGCGCGAGCCGAGATCAATTAGAACGGGTCAATTTGTTATACCAAATTGCCCAATCAGTCACAAGCAGCCTGGAACTGAAATCGGTTTTCCATCAGACCACCGAGTTGGCGGCGTATGTGATTAATGCAGAAGCGGCCACCCTGTTTAGTATCGATTACGACCGGCAGGAATTGGTTTTTATGATTACCAAAGGGGCCGCAGCCCATTTGTTAGAAGAGCAGCGGATCCCATTAGACAGTGGGGTAGTTGGCTGGGTGGCGACGCATGGCGAGTCGCTCGTGGTGAACGATACAAGCCAGAGCAAATTTTTTAATTCAGCGGTCGATTCTCAGACTGGGTTTACAACGCACGACATTCTGTGTGTGCCGTTACGGGCCCATGATCGCACGATTGGTGTGCTTGAGTTGCTCAACAAAGTGACGCCAGGTGGTTTTACCACGGATGATGTAGAATGGCTGTCGATGTTGGGGCAGCAGATTGCGATTGCATTGGACAATGCCCAACTCTTTGCGCGTGAACAGATGAAGGTGCATGAGTTGGCGACCTTGAATAAAGTGAGCCAGACAATTAACAGTGAGTTGGACGCTTCAGTTGTTTTGCATGCGATTACGCAAAGTGTATTGGAGATTTCGGGGGCGGATCGCAGCGAGCTTTGGTTAATTGATGCGCGTAAACAGGCCCTCCGACTTTTTGCCAAGGCGGGATTTGGCGCGGATCCAGATAAAACAGAAAGAATGATGCCAATTCATGCAGGGCTGGCGGGGTGGAGTGTTACGTATAACCGCTCGTTGACCGTGCGGCGAGCAGATTTGGACTGGCGGCATGTCGCGCGCGAAGATCATCCAGATTTGGATCAAAGTAGCGTGGCGGCCGTTCCCTTAAGTTATCGCGGGCGCGTGACCGGTGTGATTGTGGTCTATTCCTTAAAAGGTCAGGCCTTTGATGGGGAAAAACAGGCCTTGCTGCAAACTTTCGCAAACCATGCAGCGATTGCCTTGCAAAATGCCGAGTTATACCAAAATCTGCGCACCGAGCAAGAACGAATCATCCGGGCGCAGGAAGAGGTACGGCATCAACTGGCGCGCGAGTTGCATGACAATACAGCGCAAATGCTAAGCTTGATCATTATGAATCTAGACATGACGCGCCGTCAGTTAACCAATCAAAATTATGAGAAGGCCCAATTAGAGATCGACGCAATTGAAGAGCTAGCGCGCCAAGCGAACCGTGAGATCCGAACGCTACTCTTTGAATTGCGGCCTGTGATCCTGGAAAGCCGTGGCTTGATTCCAGCCTTACATGCCTATCATCGGCAGTTGCAGGCGTCGCTCGAATCAAAAATCCATCTGGAAATATTACCCTTTGATCTGCCCTTGACGATGAGTGGCGCCAGCACGGTTTTTAGTATTATTCAGGAAGCAGTCAATAATATTCGCAAACATGCCAAAGCCAAGAATATCTGGATTCGTGTGCATGTGGACAGTGAGAACCTCTATTTTGAGATTGAAGACGATGGCGTCGGCTTTGATTTTGATGCCACGATTGATAAGTATGGCGAGTTTGGCAGTTTTGGCCTATTTAACATGCATGAGCGCGCCAGTATGCACGGTGGTCGGCTCACGATTCAATCGCCTTGCAACGAGTTCGGCCAAGGTACTTGTGTCAATGGCTCGATCCCACTCGCCAGTCTTTTGACCAATCAGACCGATAGTCGTTACCTGATCAATGGAATTTCGGGGTAATTATGCAGCCTGCTTTTGTCTTCACCCTTCACAAAACCGAAGGCGCCGCCCGGCTTAGTACATTTCAAACACCCCACGGCCCGATTCAAATGCCCGCCTTTGCCCCGGTTGGCACCCTAGCCAATGTCAAAACACTTGAACCGCGCGATCTCCAAGCCGCCGGTTGTGAATTAATTTTGGCCAATACATATCATCTCTACCTGAGACCTGGCCATCGCTTGATTGAAAAATTTGGTGGCCTCCATCAATTTATGGGGTGGGATGGTCCTATTTTGACTGACTCAGGCGGGTTTCAAGTTTTCAGTTTGGGTCATCAAATGAAGTTGGATGAGGATGGCGTCGCGTTTCGCAGCCACATCGATGGCAGTCGTCATCGCTTTACACCAGAACTGGTGATGGAGATTGAAGAAGCGCTGGGGCCGGATATTGCGATGGTATTGGACGAATGCGCCAATCCGCTTGATCGCAATTATCTGTTGCAGGCGCTACAGCGCACACATCGGTGGGCGGAACGTTGTAAAAATGCTCATACGCGCCAGGATCAGGCGCTGTTTGGGATTGTGCAGGGCGGGGTCTTTCCTGATTTGCGCCAGGAGAGCGCCCGCTTTTTGAGCGAACTGGATTTTACCGGCTACGCCATTGGTGGTCTGGCTGTGGGCGAGACCAAAGAAGAAATGTATAGGACATTGGACGAAACTTGTCCCTTTGTGCCCGTGCATAAACCGCGCTATTTGATGGGCGTCGGCGCGCCTGAAGATATTGTGGAGGCCGTTTATCGGGGCATCGACATGTTTGATTGCGTATTGCCCACCCGCATTGCCCGTAATGGCGCTTTGTTGACGCCGGACGGCCGGCTTAATATTCGCAATGCACAATACGCCGAAGATTCGCAGCCTGTGCAGCAAGATTGTACCTGCTACACCTGTCGCACCTTCAGTCGTGCCTATCTGCGTCATTTGTACAAAGCTGGCGAAATTACGGGGTTACGCCTGGGCACGATCCACAACGTCCACTTTATGCTAGAACTGATGCGCCAGATTCGCGCGCGGCTGGCTGCCGGCACATTCGCAGAATTTCGCACGACCTTTCTCGCCCGTTATCAGATGAGCAATCAGGTGGTTCGCCATCAACAACGTGAACGATATTTAGCCGCGCAGCGGGCTTGAAGCCAATATGCCGAGATCCGAACGCTTTTACACGCTTGCGCCGGATGCGAACAGAAAAAGTTAACATGGAGCTAAACCAAAGGGTAAGGGCGTTGATCGGCTACCGGCATCCTGTTTTGCTTTGCGCACTTGGGATTATGTTGGTATTAGCGGCGTGCGAACAGGCCGCTGTAACCCCACCGAAACCAACGACAATTACAATCGCCGGGGCAACGGCCATGCAACCGGTGCTCTATGATCTCACTGCCGAATTTAGCCGCCAACATCCAAACGTCCTCTTCAATTGGTTAGGCAGTTCGAGTGTGGCTGGCGCGGAACGATTGGGCGCGGGTCAGGTCGATCTAGCAGCCAGTACCCTGATCCCAGCCACAACGATTACGGCAACCGCAGTCACATCCGCAAGCGGTTCTAGCCCAGCGCCAGTTTTTAGAACAAAATCACCTACATTTGTCTACATTCCGATTGGGGTGGATGGGTTGGCGATCATTGTCGACCCCGCCAATAAGATCGAAAACCTCACCCTTGTGCAATTACGCGATTTGTTTAGCGGTCGGATCCTCGATTGGTCAACGCTGGGTGGTGAGCCGGGCGAAGTGCAGTTGGTGAGCCGCGAGGATGGCAGCGGCAGCCGATATCTATTTGAGTCGCGCGTCATGGCCTCTGAAGCGGTGGCACTGACGGCAGTGGTTATGCCAAGCAGTGCGGATGTGGTTGATTATGTGGCGCAGAATCCAGGCGCGATTGGTTATGTTTCGCGGGCCTATGTGATCGACGCACTAGCCGCACAATCGGCGGATGCTTCGGCCACGCCAAGCGCGGCCAATCAGGCCAGACAAAAACAAGTGCGCGTTGTGCGGCTGGAAAATCAATTACCATCGATTGAAAATGTAAAGAATCAACGTTATTTTCTAACCCAACCGCTCTATCTTGTCAGCAACAGCCAACCGCGCGGCTGGCCCCGATCGTTTATTGATTTTGTCCTCAGCCCCGCAGGCCAGACCCTTGTAGAACGTTACCATGCCCGCGTGCGTTAAGCCCAAGACAGCCAGTACGGCATGCGGCTAATTGAATGACATTGAAGATACCCGGCTTATGGAGCAAGCGAAAGTGATCAATTGATGAAGGCATTATTGGAAAAACTCCACTTAAAAACGATCAACCCGGGCGCGTGTAGTGGTCCCGATGGTTGGCTTATGGATGCGGCAGGCACAAAGTTGGACTCCTATAACCCAACGACCGGAGAGCCGATTGCCAGTGTCGTTCAAGTAACAGGCGCGACATATAATCAGCTGGTTGAGCAAGCACAAACGGCCTTTCAAACCTGGCGAACGATGCCTGCGCCCAAACGCGGTCTGGTTATCCGTGACCTTGGCAATGCGCTGCGCGACGCTATAGAACCGCTCGGTGAAATGGTTACGCTGGAGATGGGTAAAATTCGCGCCGAAGGATTGGGCGAAGTCCAGGAAATGATTGACGTTTGCGACTTTGCCGTTGGTCTGTCGCGCCAGTTATACGGTTTGACGATGCATTCGGAACGACCGGGCCATCGCATGTATGAACAGTGGCATCCGCTAGGGCCAATCGGCATCGTAACGGCCTTCAACTTTCCGGTTGCGGTCTGGTCATGGAACGCGGCGCTGGCCGCGGTCTGTGGGAATACAATGATCTGGAAGCCATCCCCCACCACGCCACTGGTGGCCGTGGCTGTGCAGCACATTGCCAACCAAGTGATGGCCGATCATGGGCTGCGCGGGATATTTACCCTGGCGATTGGTAGTAACGAGGAGATCGGCGAACGGATGCTTAGTGACGCGCGTTTGCCCCTGATCAGCTTTACCGGCTCGGTGCGCGTGGGTCGCCATGTGGCACAAACGGTAGCGTCACGGTTGGGGCGGACAATATTGGAGTTGGGCGGCAACAATGCGATTATTGTCACCGCCGATGCCGATTTAGATTTGGCGGTACGCGCGATTGTCTTTGGGGCGGTGGGCACGGCCGGTCAGCGCTGCACGTCTACACGGCGCATTCTGGCCGATCAGCGAATTATCGACGCTTTGCTTGAGCGGCTTGTACGCGCCTACAAAAGTGTACCGATCGGTGATCCAATGGCCGGGACAACATTGATGGGACCGTTGGCGTCGGCACTCGCGGTTGAAAACATGCTGGCGGCCTTGGTAACCGCGCAACAAGAGGGCGGCGAAATCGTCACGGGCGGTCATCGTTTGCCAGAAAAGGGTCCCAATTTTGTAGAACCGACGATTGTCAGGATGCCAAGCCAGACAGCCTTGGTGTGTGAAGAAACCTTTGCGCCGATCTTGTATGTGATGGCATTCGAAACACTGGACGAAGCCATTGCCATGCATAATGCCGTGCCACAAGGGTTATCCAGCGCAATTTTCACCACCAATTTGCTCACGTCTGAACACTTTTTATCGCATGTCGGTTCAGATTGCGGGATTGCTAATGTCAATATCGGGACCAGTGGGGCGGAGATTGGTGGCGCGTTTGGTGGCGAAAAAGAGACGGGTGGCGGACGAGAATCTGGCTCGGACGCCTGGAAAGGTTATATGCGGCGTCAGACGAATACGATCAATTGGTCTGGCGCATTACCGTTGGCGCAAGGGATTCAGTTCGGATAGTGGTGTGCGACAGGACGATAGTTAGGCGGAGAGCGTTATACAGTGTGTCATGAAGAAAGTAAGACAGTGGGATAGCGGAGCAGTACAAACACTGTCCCACGCTATATTTACCTGCATCGCACTATCCCAGATGAAATCATTAGCGTTTGAGGCTGTTGCCTTCGCTAAAATTTATTCCCCTTTGATCCTACCGTATAAAACTGCCCGCAAAACAATTTAATCGTTTTGCGGGCAGTTTTATACGGTAGGATCATTCTAAAGTAAAATTAGCTAGAGACCCGTGGTTTTCGTCGAGCCAGCTTCCTGGAAGCGGACAGCGACTTTCCAGTAAACGCGGCCATCTGTATCCGCTTCCAGGAAGCTTCAGAACCCTCATTTTCAAACTAATTTCACTTTAATTTCTGCCCATTGCCTAATATAATTGCGGTTCAAGCGGATTTCTAGGGGTTGACCAGCTTCCAGGAAGATTTGAGCGATTTCCCCTTTGCGATCCGGTTGAACCATATTTGCTTCCCCTCAGCATTACCCCCATATATGCACCCCACTTACTGATCGTTTGATGTAGCATAAAAACCCCAATGTTATACGTATCAATACGACCTTTTATTTGGCTAGGTTGATATTTAAATCTATTTATTTAACCAAAATTATAAACAATCCCAAATACGTAGGCTAATTGATGGTTTTTCATAGTGCAAACAAAGGTTATTCAGTGCGTTCCGTATATATATCGTATATCAATCGTATATTACCTGTCTGAAACCGCCAAACCCGCTCCGGTATATTGAGATTAAGTTTGCTGGTAAATATCATATACAATTTTCTCAAAAGCAGCCAAGTTTTAAAGTCAAAATTTGTAAGCATTATGCAAGCGATTTGATTAATTTACGGCTAGTTACTTATACACTTTTCCAGTATAATCGAGTAACTAATTTATTTATATTTGCCTTTTTTCATCAATTTTTATGGATTTCCAGCGTAAGCTCATAAGTGCTGGCATTGATCCACCGCGCGCTTCAAGTCCGTCCTGCTACAATTGATTATGCCACCCCTAATCTTAGGCGTATCTTTAGCTATACTGTCTGGGGGCATAGATGATAAAATTTCACAGAATTTTTTCTCTGGTAGGTACAGCGTAAAAATTCTCATCTATGCCCGTGTCTAGTATATATTACCTATCAATCGGCACATTTTATAGCAATATCAATCATCAATACATAAAAAAATAATCAACCATAAATCGAATGAATCAAGCTGATGTAAATTCTCTGGCAGTCACTAACATAAACCATCAATGATTTCACTACTCTTTATAAATTGCCCAGACACCACAATTGACCAAAGTATCGTGGTGCATAAACTATCCTGTGCAAAATATAAAATAAAGCGGCAACGCATCTGTTTGAGACCCATTTCTCTACAGAAACAGAGAACAAAGCAAGGGAACCAATCTAGTGTTGAATATATTAGTTGTGGGCGCCGGCGTTGTAGGCCAGGCAACGGGTAAAGGATTAGCCAAAAAAGGCTATACAATTGGCTACGTTGACATTGAACAGGAGAAACTTACGCTCCTTTCAAAGCAAGGGGCGCTTGCTATGCAACCAGCCCAGGTAAATTGGCCAACATGGGACATTGTGATGGTAACTGTGCCAACACCAACCATCGATGGTCGAACCTCACTAGGTCCACTGACGGCGGCGATGACAACCATTGGGGCGGGCTTAGCTGCAACCAGTAAATTTGTGGTAGTGGTGGTGCGCTGCACTGTACCGCCCACCACCACAGAACAGCAATTACGCCCGGTCTTAGAAAAAATTTCTGGCAAACGGGCTGGCATTGACTTTGGGCTCGCCGTGAATCCAGAATTTCTGCGCCAGCGCAGCAGTGAACAAGACTTTGACCGCCCGTGGATCACAGTGCTGGGGACCACAGACCACCTGACGAATGCGATTCTTTATGATATTTATACGCCTTTTGGTGGGCTCATTATCCAGTGTACACCGGCTGAGGCGGAGATGATTAAATATGTCAACAATATTTACAATGCACTCAAGATTAGCTATTTCAATGAAGTGCATGAAATCTGCGAAAAGCTTGCGATCGATAGCAATGTCGTAAGTGCTGTCGTGGCACGCAGTGCGGAGGGCATGTGGAATCCATTGTATGGTACACGTGGGGGCGCGCCCTATGCAGGCGCCTGTCTGCCCAAGGATACAGAAGGATTTTTTGCCTTTTGCCAGGATCGCGGTTGGGAAACGCTCATGTTGGCCGCGACAATTCAGGTCAACCACAACCGCCAGCAGATTCCAAGCAATTTTGTCATGCTGGACGCACAGAGACATTAGTGACTGCGACTTCACTTTTCTGAATTTTTCAAGCTACTCGATTATTTAAACCCTCAAGTTTGTAAGCTACTGTAAACACAGGTGGGATTATGCCCGATCAATTGCTGTTGGAATTTAAACGTCTGTATGACGTCTTGTTGCAGCTTTTTAGCGCGTTAAAGAGTACAGGCAACCTCATTTTCCTCTTAATTCCGGTCGGTTATATCGGCATTTACCGCTGGGGCATATGGCTACTGCGCAAATTGATCGGCTTGCGCTATCACCCCCAAGAACCCTCTGGGTATATGACAACCACCAGTATTGTCACACCGGTCTACAATGAAAACCCCGAAGTGTTTTTGATGGCGTTGCGTTCTTGGGCCGCGAACAGACCAACGGAGATCATCGCGGTCATTGATTACACAGATGAGAAGTGTATTCAAGTATTTACAGAATTCGAGCAAGAGGCAGCCGTTGAAGGCATCACTGCGACGAAATTGATCGTCACGAAAAAACCCGGAAAAAGACCGGCGCTTGTCGATGGCGCTTTGTCGTCCAGCGGTGAAATCATCTTTTTGGTCGACAGTGACACCATTTGGACGGAAGACGTGCTCGTCAAAGCGGTGGCCCCGTTTGAAGATCCAGATGTGGGCGGTGTGACTACCCGCCAGAACGTTTTAAATCCGCACACCATTGCCCAGCGTTTGTTTGATGTCTATCTGGATATTCGTTATATGGACGAGATCCGCTTCTTGGCGGTCTTGGGCAATGCCGTGACCTGTATTTCTGGGCGTACAGCGGTCTATCGCCGCGCGGCCATCTTGCCAGTGCTAGACGATTTGGAAAACGAGACATTTTGGGGGCGACCTGTGATCAGCGGGGATGATAAAGCGCTCACTAATCTAGTGCAAGCCCAAAAGTGGAAAGTTCGTTATCAAGAGAATGCACGGGTATATACGCCAGGTGCGCCGCAATTAGGCTTTTTTATCAAGCAACGTATTCGCTGGGCGCGCAACAGTTGGCGTTCTGACCTAAGAACGCTTTTCAGTGGCTGGGTTTGGCACGAGCCGGCCTTGGCTTTCCACCTGATCGATCGGTTGTTTCAACCAGTGACTACGTTGATTGCACCGACCTATTTTTTCTTGTCGATCTATTACCAACGTTATTTTATTACAATTGTGCTTGTTCTGTGGTGGTTGACCTCGCGCCTGATCAAAATTTGGGGCAATATACGCCGCCGACGGTCAAGCATTATTGTCCTGCCCTGGTACATCCTCTTCAGCTATTGGTTTGCCATCCTGCGCATTTATGCATTCTTTACCATGAACTTGCAAGGGTGGGGCACACGCTGGTCGAGCAATCGGCTACGCGCCCTAAAGCCATTTCGGATGATCCCGGCCTATCTGGCCACAGCCGTCACCGTCGTTCTCATTGTGCTTGGCATCAATCTCTTCTTCGAACGTCAATTGCCACTGCCCGGCATCACGCTGGATTCGCATGTCAAAAACGCCGAGGATCAGTTGCCCAACTATAACTTTGCCCTGGCGAGCAGCAAAATTATTCAAGTGAACGATCCACCGACGACCAATGCCGGCGCGACCAAAGTTGGCGAAGGCTTGACCGACTATGAAATTGGCGTGGGTGATACCCCTCAACTGATCAGCCGCAAGTATGGCGTTGAGCAGAGTGCGATTAGCGTGCCAAGCGGCAAATGGGAGATCGGGCAAAAAGTTCAGATCAAGTTACCCTTTAAGGATTATGAAGCCTATCGCCAGGCGATGGACAGCGCTGTCGGCCGCGAGAGCAACTTAAAAGTGCAATATAAGCCGGAGATCAACGCGATCACGGTGGATGGTTGGGGCGCCGTGTTAGATGTGCCGACCCTATATGCACGCGTGGGTGATAGTTCTCTGTTGGAAGATCAAGGCAACGGCGTCTATCTTTTGAAAACCAACCTAATCCTAAAGCGCCACACATTGCTCTTGGTAGAAGCACCGCAGGTGGCGTGGCTCAAGTTAAAGAGTGACACCACGGGCACGATCCGAATTTTTGGTGACGGCGGTGGTCTTGGCATCAGCGGCGTCAAGGTCAGCACCTGGGATCCCCAGTTAAACGATTATGACCGTAACTATAAGGATGGTCGCAGCCATATTCGCGTCAACAATGCCCGGATGGATGTGGTTAATTCGGAAATTTCCTTCTTGGGCCAGCCCGCCACCCGTGAAAGCGGCGGTGGCGTTTATGGTCTGGCCTGGCGCATCGAAACCAGCACCAAGTTTGGCAAAGAATTGGTGACAGGCCACGTGGAGAACAACAAAATCCACGATAATTATTTCGGTTTTTACTCGTTTGGCGCCACCAATATGATTATTCGCAACAATGAAGTGTTTAATAACGTGCAATACGGCTTTGACCCGCATGATGATTCGAACAACTTCATTATGGAAGATAATTATGTACACGACAATGGCAACCACGGCATTATCTTCTCGCGCCGCTGTACCAATAACATCATCCGCCGCAACCGCTCGGTCAACAATCGTTTACACGGCATCATGTTAGACCGCGAAAGCGACAAAAATTCGATCTATGACAACATCCTAGACAATAATACCGATGGCATTATTGTCTGGCGCTCCAGTAACAATTTGATCTATAACAACAAATTGAACGATAACAAACGCGGCATCCTCATGCAGCGCGGCGCGGCCACCAATATCGTGCACGACAATCAAATCGTCGGCAGCACACAATACGGCGTCTACATCTACGAGGCATCGTTCCAAAATTGGATCTGGAAGAATACGCTGGAGAAGAACAGGATCGGCGTTTACATTCGCTCTACCGAAAATTACATCTTCCACAATCAGATTGCCGATGGAGAGCGCGGCGTTTATTTGACGACCGAGGCCGCCAGCAACCAGATCGCCAATAACGAAGTAACGGGCAATAAAGTAGGTCTGTACTTAAAGACGGGGTCGAACCAATTCCTCGCCAATAACTTCCCCAATAGTCGGAGCAATATCGAGAACATTCGGTTTACCGATGAATGGGCGACGGTCGCCAACCGGCCGATTAACATTTTCGGCACGGTTGATCGGGTTGCACCTTGGCTGGATTCACTTGTGCATGTTACGAAGTAATTGGTAAGTGGCGATTGGTAAGTGGGCAGCAGTGGCCAGCCTTGCTCATCTCGCTGCCAGGCAGTGATCTTTCACATTTACTATTTACCACTTACCAATCACCACTTACCAATCACCACTTACGCTTTTCCACCTACCGCCATTGACTATCATCGATAAAGATCGCTATCATCAAGTTTATAACGGACGTCGTACGTTTGGAGCAGAAATCATGAAAAAGGCATCCCAAAGATCGCTACGCAGGGCAACCCAAGCATGTTTGCAGATCATGCTGGTGGTTTTGACCCTGTTGCCCCAGCCGGTGTTGGCCGTCCCTGCCACCGCCCCACCCGTGGTGCACAATCAGGGCGATGCCGCATTGGTCGCCGCGTTGACGCTGATCGAGGCGCAGCAGTGGCCAGATGCGTTGATCCAGTTGGTCACGGCGCAAAAATTTTATCGTTATATTGGCAATCCTAAAAGCGAGAGTATTACCTGGCGCTATATTGGTCTGGTCAAGACGGCGCAAGGGGATATCAACGGCGCGCTGGAAGCCTACAAGGCAAGCTTGGCACTGGCGCAACGGATTGGCGATGGCGAACGAATGGTTAAGGCCCACGTTGGCCTGGGTAGAATCTACTTAACCACGGCACAATTTGACTTGGCTTTACAAAGCTTTCAAGCGGCTCTGACCCTGGCGCAAAAATTGGGTGGCACAGAATTGCTCGGGGATAGCCAGTTTGGGCTAGCCCGCGTCTATCTGGCCCAAAAGCAATATGACCAGGCCTTGCAGACCTATCAAACAGCCTTGACGATTGCCCAGCGCGCCAACAATAACGCGCTAGCCAGCCAGATATTGGCCGACATGGGTCAAATTTATCAGACAACCAAACAATTTGATAAGGCTGTCGGCCCCTATCAACAGGCCTTGGCACTGGCCAAGGCCGCCAACGATCAGAAGTTAGCCGGCGAAGCGCTCGACAACGTTGGCAATGTCTATGAAAATTTGGGCCAACATCAACAAGAGCTCGAAACCTATCAAGGCGCGCTGCAAATTGCCACGGAACTGGGCGACAATGCGCTGGCCGCCCGAACGTTAGTGAATATTGGCAATGCCTATCGCGCATTGGGTCAAATTGATTTAGCCAAGCAGGCGTACGAAAAGGCTTTAACCCTGCTGCCTTTGTTGGGCGATCACCAGTTGGAAAGTCGAACCCTGGCTAATCTAGGTCGCGCCTATCGCGACGTCGGCGAAATGATCAAGGCGCAGGCCTATTTTCAACAAGCACTCACTTTAGCCGAAACGGAAAATAATCCGGCGCTCTTGATTGATATCTTGGCCGATCTCGCCAGCAGTTATCGCGCCTTGGGCCAGAATGTGCAAGCGCTGCAACTCTATCAAAAAGGGTTGGTCAACGCCCAAGTCAGCAGTGATCAGGCGCTGCAAAGCTTGCTCTGGGATGGCATTGGCAAAACCTATGCCAACATGAATCAGTTGGAGCGCGCGACCGAGGCTTATCAGAAAGCCTTGACCGCCGCCCAAGCCGTAAAGAACGGGGCCCTGGAGAGCCAAGCGCGCAGCGATCTGGCGCAAATCTACCGCAGCGCCGGAAAATATGACCAAGCATTGGCCGCTTATGAGCAAGCCCTAACGGCCAGCAAAGTGCTAAGTGATACCACGGCACAGAGCCAATTGCTGGTTGATCTGGGGCGCGCCGCCCGCGACGCCGGCCAGTATGATCGGGCCTTGCAGGCTTTCCAACAAGCGCTGGTGTACGCCCAGATGCGCAACAACCAGACCACCACCGCGCTGATCTATGGCGAAATTGGGGCGGTTTATCAGGCGCAAAAGAACGTGGATCAGGCGCAAAGCTTTTATCAGCAAGCACTTACCGCAGCCCAAACCAGCAACGATATGGCGATGCAGAATCGCATCTTTGTCAGCCTGGGTGGCCTCTATGCTAATCTGGGGCAATGTGCCCAGGCCGTGAGCGCCTATCAAAGCGCCGTAGATGCGGCCAGAAGCGCCAATGATAACTTGGCGCTGGCCAGGGCGTTATTTGGCGTGGGCCACATGGATGATCTGGTCGGTCAATTCGATCAGTCACAGCTTGCCTTTCGCGAATCGATCCAGATTGCACAAACGATTAAAGCCCGTGAACTCGAAGGCAACGGTCATATCTATCTAGGTGATTCCTTGCGCAGTTCTGGCGAGTATGAGAAAGCGCTGGACGAATATAAGGCTGGATTGGTGATTGGCCAGGAATTAAACTTAATTCTGATGCAGGCCGAAGCGCTGGCCGGCGAAGGTGGGGCTTATCGCGAATCTGGCCAATATGATGCCGCACTTGATCCTTATCAAAAGGCCCTGGTGCTGGTGCAAAAGACCGGTGATCGGGTGTTGGAATTTGAAATTTATTCGGGCATGGGGCGCGCCTATCGCGATCTGGGCAAGTATGACCAGGCGCTGGATGCCGATCAAAAGGCGCTGGCGATTGCCCAGGCGATCGATGATCTGGGGCTGCAAGCCATCGCCTTTAGCAACATGGGCGAAGTACAGCGGCTGACCAAGCAATATGCGCAAGCCTTGCAATCCTATGCGGAATCATTGCGCCTGGCACGCGCCAACATCGCCCGCCTGGGGCTCAGCGCACCGACTTGTAGCACGATCGAAGACTTTACGCTGGAAGGCAAAGTGCTCGCCGACACGGGTATGGTCTATCGCGACCAGGAACAATTTGATCAGGCGCTCGCCACCTATCAACAAGCGCTGGCGGTGGGCGAAAAGCTCGATAATCAAGAATTAAAAAGTGACACCCTCTTTGCAATTGGCGCGATTTATCGCCAACTGCGCAAATTCCCCGAAGCACTCGCCCACTACGACAAGGCATTGACGATTGCGCGGGCGACAAAAAATCTGGAAGTCGTCGGCGAAATCCTGCTCGACGAAGGACGCGTCCACCGTGAACTGGACGAGCACGAAAAAGCCTTGGTCTTGTATCAAGAAGCGCTCACCGATGCGCAGCAATTGAAAGACAACGAAGGCGTCAGCGAAATCTTGATGGACATCGGTTTTTCGCAGCGCCAATTGGGCCAATATGAACAGTCGTTGGCGACCTTCCAGACGGCGCTATCCAATACGCGCCAGTTTGGGCAGCGCGGTCTAGAAGCGCAAGCCCTCGACGGGCTAGGCGGCACCTACCGGGCGCAGGGGCATAACGATCAAGCGGTTGACCCCTATGAAAAAGCGCTGGTGATTGCCCTGGAATTAAAGAACTCAGAGTTCGCAACTAGCTTACGTGGTGCGCTGGCCAAAGTCTACCGTGACCTTGGCCAATATGATAAGGCGCTAGCGACGGCTGACCAACTGGCCGACCAGACCAGCAAAGGCAGCATCTACGAAGATATTGGGGATATTTACCAAGACCTTGGTCAATCTGACAAAGCGTTGGCGCTCTTTACGAAGGCATTAACCGTTGCCCAGGCATTGAAGAACACCAACATGGCGGCCACGGCCCAGGCGAAAATCGGCGCGGCTTACCAAGCTTTGGGCCAGTCTGCGGCTGGAGTGGCGGCCTATCAGCAGGCATTGGCCCTCTTCAAGCAGATCAACGATGCGAATTCGCAAGCCGACACGTTGCTGGCGCTTGGTAATGTCTACCGAGCGCTAGGGCAATTTGACCAGGCCTTGGGGCAATATCAAGCGGCGCAGACACTGGTCAAAACGGCGGATAATCCGCGCGTGGCCAGCGAAATCTTGGTCAATATTGGCATCACCTATCGCCAGTTGACCAAATATGATCAGGCCTTAGAGTCCTTCCAGGCCGCATTGAAATTGATCCTGACGACCAACGATGACGCCGCCACCAGCAACGTCTACGACAACATTGGGCGCGTCTATCTGGCCTTACAACAAGATCGACGGGCGTTAGACGCTTATCAACAAGTGTTGGCGCTAGCAAAAAAATCCGGCGATCATCCGTTAGAAGGGCGCACGCTGGTGCACATCGGCGATGTCTATCGTCAGTTTGGGCAACCCGAACGTTCGTTGCGTTTCTACGAGGATGCATTGACCGTGGCTCAGGCATTGGGTAGCCAGGCGTTGGAACAGATTGCGCTCAAGGGTTCGGCCTTGGTGCATCGCGCCTTGAATGAGAATCAGGCAGCCTTAGACGACTTTAACGATGCGCTACAACTGACGCAGGATCTGGGCGATCACAATGCTGAGGGCAACCTCTTGATCAGCATTGGCGAAACCCAGGAAGTCTTGGGTCAATGTAATAATGCGGCTACCGCCTACCACCAAGCATTGGCGGTGGCGCGTGAACTGGGTTTGCACAGTTTAGAAGGCGAAGCATTGACGGACTTGAGTCAACTGCAACGGCGGTTGGGCCAGGCCGATCAAGTGCTTGTGTCCGCGCAGCAAGCGCTAAAACTAGCCCAAACGATCAAAGATCAGACCATGGAGAGCCAGGCGCTAGTTGAGATAGGCCGCGCCTATTATGCCTTGGGCCAAAATGACCAAGCGATCCAAAGTTTGACCAAAGCACGTGAGCTGGCGCAACAGACCAGAAACCATCCACTGGAAATTCAGATCGTCGCCGAGACTGCCAAAGCCTATCAGAGTGCAGGCCAGTTGGATCTGGCGCTTACAGCCTATCAATCGGCCATCTCACTGGCTAGCACTTTGGGCAATCAAACGATCCTCGCCAACATGATCGTGGCAACAGGTAAATTTCAGGCAGAAACGGGCAAATTTGATCTAGCCTTGCAAAGTTATACCCAGGCCCTGACCCTGGTCCGCACGGCTCCTGTGCCGAACCTGGAAGGCGCGCTCCTCTTAGCCATCGGTGCGGTGAATCAGGCGGCAGGCCAAGCGGCCCAAAGCCAACAAGCCTATCTGGCCGCCCTGGCCTTGGCGCAAAAGCAGGGGGATCGCAAGTTGGAAGCCCAGACGCAACAAGGCTTAGGGGATTTCTATCGCACGGCCAATCAGTTCGATCAGGCCTTGAGCGCCTATCAACAGGCGCTGAGCATTGTGCAGACGCTGGCGCCAGGGGCCGTTGTTACGCCGGCCGCGGCAACGTCGGCGACCTGCGCCGTAGCGGCGATTGATCCAACCTGGGCGGCCAACCTGCAAAAGAGTATTGGCAAGATCTATCGCCTGACCGGCAAATTTGATCAGGCGCTGAGCATTGCCCAACAACTGGGCGATGTCGCCTTTGAAGATGAGGTGCAGGCCGCGCTAGCACGCAGCTTGCGCGATGCCGGTCAATACGCACAGGCGCTGGCCGCCTATCAAAAGATCCTCGCCAAAGCCCAGACCAGCGGAGATCGCATCCTGCAAAGCCAAACCCTGGTTAATATCGGGCGCATTGAGCGGACGCAAGCCAATTATGACCAGGCCGATCGCGCCTTCACAGCCGCGCTGACGCTGGCCCAGACGCTAACCGACACCAATGGATTGGCGCAAACCTTTGAAGAGATCGGCGGCCTGAAGCGTGACCAAGCGAAATTTGAAGAGAGTTTGGGCGCCTATCAACAGGCGTTGGCCCAGTTCCAAAAAATTAAAGATGGCACAGGCCAGGCGAATGTCTTGCTCGAAATCGGCCATGTCTACAGCGATATGGGTCAGTTCAGCCAGGCGTTGCCCCAATATCAAGCCGCGCAAAAGTTGGCGACAGGGCCGGATAACGCGACCTTGTTAGGCGAAGTGTTATTGGCCATCGGCATCAATTATCGGGACTTGACGCAATATGAACAGGCGCTGCAAAGTTTCCAAGCCGCACAGAAAGTGATTGGGAAACCAAGCGACACCGCTGGGATCGCCTTGCAAGCACGCGTGCTGGAGAATGTGGGTCGGGTCTACCTCGCCTTACAGCGCGTTGACCGCGCGCTGGAGACCTATAAAGCAGTGTTAGCACTGGCCCGCAAGGCGAATGATCAACAGGCCGAAGGTCGTCTATTGGTACGCATAGGCAAACTCCATCATGACCAAAATCAGAATGACCGTGCGCTAGAGTTCTATGACGATGCACTCGCGATCGCGCGCGAACTAAACAATCAACCATTGGAACAGCTGGCCTTGATTAGTTCCGCCGAAGCGCATCAAGCGATCAACGAATATGACAAAGCGCTCCAAGCCTACGATGACGCCCGTTTGCTGGCACAAAGCTTGGCTGACCATAAAGCCGAAGGCGAAATCATGGTCAGCATGGGCGCGGCGCAGGAAGCATTTGGCCAATGCGACCAAGCGATCACCACCTATCAGAATGCGCTGGCGCTGGCCCAGGAGTTTGAGTTGCGCCCCTTACAAGGAGCAACCCTCAACGAAATCAGCCGGCTGAACCGCGCGCTGGGTCATGCCGATACGGTCTTAAAGACCAACCAAGCCGCTTTAGCGATTGCCCAATCGTTAAAAGATGCGCATTTGGAAGGCCTTACCTTAGTCGAGATTGGCAAAGCCTATCGCGATTTGGGCCAATTGGACCAGGCCCGCCAAGCATTTGAGCAGGCGCGCGCATTGGCGCGCACGTTAAAGGATCAAGCATTAGAAGGGCAGATTCTCGCCGAAGCAGCCAAAGTAACGCGCGACGCCGGGCAGTTGGAGGCAGCATTATCCGGTTTCGACCAAGCAGTGGCGCTGGCGCGAGCAACTGGCGATTACCCGTTACAAGCCAAGCTGTTGATCGAAATTGGCAAAGTCTACCGGATGTTGGGTCAATTTGATTTGGCGCAGCAAAACTATAACCAAGCGCTGGCCATTATCCATGATAAAGCAATCGCTAATTTAGAAGGTAGTTTGCTGCTCGAATTAGGGCGCACAGCACAGGCGCTCAATGAAGACGAACAAGGATTACAATTTTACCAAAGCGCGGTGGCGTTGGCCCAAAAGAATAACGACCAGGTCTTAGCTGCGCAGGCGCAACAGGGCTTGGGCGACTTCTATCATAACAGCCAGCAGGAGCCGCAAGCGCTTGGCGCCTACCAGCAGGCGTTGACTGTTGTGCGCACGCTGGGCAGCCCAGCACTCACCTGTGCAGCCCCCACCGATCCAGCTTGGGCAGCAAAAATTCTCGATGACATTGGCCAGACCTATCAGGCGTTGACCCAAGCTGACCAGGCGTTAGCGGCCTATCAACAGGCGCTTGTCGTCGCCCAGCGCCTCAACAATCTGAGTTTGGTGAATCAACTCACGGCCCGCGTCGGCGATGTGTATCGCATGCAAGGCGACTATGAGAAGGCGCTGGCCGTAGCCCAAAAATTGAATGATGTTGACCTGGAAGACGCCGTATTACAGGATTTGGGACGCAATCTACGCGATGCCGGCCAGTTTGAACAAGCGCTGGAACCCTATCAACAGGCACTCGCCAGCGCACAGAAGGCGGGTGATAAGACCCAGGAAGCGCGTACGCAAGCCAATTTGGGCCGCATCTATCGCGCGCTTGGCCAGTTTGACAAGGCACAAACGGCCTTTACAACTACCCTGACGATTGCGCTGACGATCAAGGATCTCAATTTGCAAGGTCAGACTTGGAACGAGTTGGGCGCACTTTATCGGGTACAAGGCCAGACCGACAAAGGTATGGCGGCCTATCAGAAAGCGCTGGCGTTATTCCAGCAGTTGAAAGATAACAATGCGCAGGCGAATACATTGCTGGAAATTGGTAAACTCTATCGCGATACACAGAAATTCGACCAGGCGGTGGCCCAATTCGAGCAAGCACGGCAATTGGCGCAACAGACCAAAAATGCCGCGATGGAGAGCGAGAGCCTGGTCAACGCCGGTAACGCTTATCGTGAGTTGAAGCGGTATGACCAAGCCCTCACCGCTTATCAGCGCGCGATTACCCTGAGCGATCAAGTGAACGATGCTAAGTTAAAGGCGACAGCACTCGACAACATTGGCCGCATCTATCTTGCCCAGGGCTTGAGCGATCAGGCTGTGGAAGCATTTAATCAAGGGTTGGCGTTCGCCCGCGAATCTGGCAATCGCGCGGCGGAAAGCAAGGCGCTAGCGCACCTTGGCGATATCAATCGGGCCCAAAACCAGTTTGACCAGGCGCTCAAGTTCTACCAGGATGCACTGGCGATTGGCAAAACGCTCGACGATTTTGCGCTGCAAGAAATCGCGCTGGACAGTATCGCCGAAACACAAGTGGCGTTGCAAAAACCCGCGGACGCCTTGCAGACCTATGACGAAGAACGCTTGGTGGCCCGGCGACTATCTGATCACGCGGGTGAAGCCAACACGTTGGCGAGCATGGGTGCTTTGCAGGAAAATTTAGGCCAGTGTAATGATGCGCTCAGTGCCTACCAAGAGGCGCTCCGGATCGCGCAGGCTTTCAAATTACGGGCGCTAGAAGGCGCAACCCTGGCCGCCGTGAGCCGTCTACGACAGGCGCTGGGTCAAATAGACCAAGTATTAGCACCTGCCCAACAGGCATTGGCGATTGCGCAAGCCTTGAAGGATCCCAAATTGCAGGGTGAAGCCCTCACCACGATTGGTCATGCCAACCGTGATTTGGGCGAATATGATGCCGCCTTGAAAGCCTATCAACAAGCGCGCGCGCTTGCCCAACAGGCCAAGAATCCCGCGCGGGAAGGACAGTTGGTGGCCGAAATCGCCAAAGTCTATCGCGATGCCGGCCAATTGGATCAGTCGTTGGCAACGTTTGCCGAAGCGCTCACGCTGGCGCAGGCGTTGACCGACCATATGCTGGAAGCCAAGACCCTGCTTGAGCAAGGCAAAGCCTATAGCAGTTTGGGCAAACAGGATCAAGCGGTGCAAAGTTTTACTAAAGCCCTTGTACTGGCCCGCCAATTAACGCTGCCAGACTTAGAAGGCAAAACATTAATCGCCCTGGGCGCGGCCCAACAAGCGCTCGGCCAGAACGATCCCGCCTTGCAGTCCTATCAAACGGCCTTAACCCTGGCCCAGCAGAGCAGCAACCGCGTGCTCGAAGCCATGGTGCGCGATGGATTGGGTGAGTTCTACAAAACGGGGCAAAAGTACACGGAAGCACTCGCCAGCTACCAGCAGGCTTTGACCTTGGTCCAGGGGTTGTCCAACCAGACCGCGGCCTGTGATGCGCAAATTGACCCGCAATGGCAGCCGATGATCTTCGACAGCATCGGCGAGGTGTATACGGCGTTGCAGCAAAACGATAAGGCGCTAGCGGCGTATCAAGCAGGGGTAACGCTGGCCGAAACCAGCGGTAATACCAAGCTCGTCAATACGCTCACGCTCAAAGTCGGCAATGTCTATCGCAATTTGGGCCAGTTTGAGCAGGCACTTGCCATTGCGCAACAGTTGGGGGATTTTAAGTTAGAAGACGCGGTCTTAAACGCTATGGGGGAGACCTTCCGCAACGCCGGCCAGTTCGACAAGGCGCTGGAGCCCTACCAACAAGCCCTCACCCTGGCGCGTGAGGCGGGCAATCAGGCGGCAGAAGGTCAAGCGTTAGCCAATATCGGTCGCGTCTATCGGGCACTGGGGCAATTCGACCAAGCGCAAATTAGCGATAGTGCGGCGCTGACGATTGCCGTGACGAGTAAGAATCAAGCGCTTGAAGGCGCCGTCTATGTGGAATTGGGCAAGACGCTGATTGGCTTGCAAAAGCCGACTGAAGCGTTGCATGCCTTTGCCGCCGCTTTGCCGATTGCCCAGGCACTCAACGACATCAAATTGCAGACCACCGTTCTCGAAAATATCGGTGCGGTCCAACAGAGTGCGCAGCAATATGATCAAGCGTTGACAAGCTATCAATCGGCTTTGGCGCTGGCCCAAAAGGCCAAAGACCATCCAGCCGAAATCAATATCTTGGGCAACATTAGCCAGATTTACAATGCCCAGCGCAAGTTTGATCAGGCCCTCCAGATCGCCCAACAACTGGGTGACCTCGGCTTGCAGGACGAGACGTTGGCGAATATGGCTAACATCTATCGCGATTCAGGGCAACCGGAGAAAGCCGTAGAAGCTTATCAGAAGGCCCTCGCCGTGGCCCAAAAGGTCGACAACAAACAATCGCAGGCGGAAACGCTTAGTGAACTGGGTAAGCTTTACACCACCCTGGCCAAACCAGATCAGGCCCAGGATGCCTTTCAAAAGGCGTTAGTGCTGGCCCAGGCATTGGCCAGCGCGCCCACTGCCCAGAATTTACAATTTGAAGTGTTCGTTAACCTAGGCCGGCTCTATCAAAATACCAACCGCTATGATCAGGCGTTGGAAGCGTATGAGCATGGTCTCAAGTTGGCCCAAACCTTGCAAGACAATGCCTTACAAGCCGATGCCTTGACCCGGATAGGACGCACCTATCGCGATGCGGGCCAGATGGATAAGGCAGTGGCGACGTACCAGCAGGTGGTGACGCTTGGTGGGCAGATGAATAACCAGAGTGTGACCAACGCCGCCTATATCGAGCTGGGCAAAGTCTATGTGACGGCAAAACAGGTCGGGCCAGCCCAAGCTGCCTATCAGAAAGCCCTAGACGGCGCCCGGAGTATCGGCGACAAAGCGCTGATTTATACAGCGCTCAATGGCCTGGGCGGTATCGAGTTGGCGCAAGGCCAATATGACCAAGCCAGAGAACTCTTCCAACAGGCGTTGATTATGGCGCAACAAATGGCCGATCGGGTGTTGGAAGGCGCCGCGCTGGACAATTTGGGGCAACTCTATCGCCGCTTAAACCAGCCGCAGCAAGCATTGGATGCCTATCAGAAGACATTAGTAATCGCCCGCGAAAGCAAGGACGGGGCGATGGAAATGAGTGCCCTGACCAACAGCGCCCGCATCTATCGCGACTTAAAGCAGACGGCTAAGGCGCTGGAAACCTATCAACAAGTGTTGAAAATTGTGCAGGATAGCGGCAATCCCACCCTGCAAGCCGAAGTATTGAGTAACTTGGGTGAGTTGTATAGCAACGCCGGGCAGGCGGATAAGGCGCGAGAAAGCTATGAACAGGTGTTGGCGCTGGCGCAGAAGGCCAAGGATCGGAAGTTGGAAGGCCAAGCGCAGAATAATCTGGGTAGCCTTTATCGCAAAGCAGGCCAGCCCGCCAAAGCGCTGGAAAGCTATCAACAAGTGATCGCCATCGCGCAGGAACTTGGCGATAAGCCGCTCGAACAGGCGACTTTAGCCAACATCGGCGGTGCGTACGGCGACATGGGCCAGCTGGACCAGGCGATTGCCGCCTATCAAAAGATCTTGGCCAGCGCCGAGAGCAGCAACAATCAAATGCTAATCGCCACGACTAACTATAATATGGGCTTGCTCTACCGAGTGCAGGGTCAATATGATCAAGTGTTCAAATTCTATCAAGCAGCGCTCAAGATCTCGCAAGCCGCGGGCGACCAGACCGGGGCGGCACAAACCCTGAGCGGCATCGGCGCCGCTTATAGTGAGATTGGACGCTTTGATCAGGCGCTGCCGGCTTACAAACAGGCACTCAAGCTTTATCAAGACGCCAAAGATAATGCCGGTGTCGTGGCGACGTTCAATCAATTGGGTACCACCTATCTGCTCATGAGTGATTATGAAAAGGCCCTAGCTGCCTATCAACAAGCTTCGGCCCTGGTGACGCAAATGGGCAATCTGGCCCTGGCTGCTGAAACGTATACGGGGTTGGGCCGCACCTACCGGGCGTTCCAACAACATGATTCGGCGTTGGCCTTCTATCAACAGGCGTTGGCGGCGCAGCAGAAACTGGGTGACAAGATTGGTGAAGCCTTGGCGCTTAACAATGTTGGCATTGTCCTTAACGATCTCGATCGCTCACAGGAAGCCCAGGACACCTATCAAAAGGCGTTAAAAATCACCGATGAAATGGATAACAAAGCGGTGAAAGAACGCATTCTGGTTAATTTGGGCAAAGTCTACCGTGACACCGGTCAAAATGACTTAGCACTGGAACAATTCCAGCAAGCGTTGACAATTGCCAAGGAGATCGGCGATCAAAGCACCGAGGGCGCCACTCAGAATGAGATCGGGGCCGTCTACCTGAATATTCTCCAATTCGATAAGGCATTGGAACCGTTCCGCCAGGCGCTGGAAATCGTACGCCGGATTGGTGATAAGTCGGAAGAGAGCGAAAGTCTGGCGGGAATGGGGATGGCGCAGGAAGCGAAAGGCGACGTGGTGCAGGCCATCAGCAGCTATCAGCAAGCAGTCGCGATTGTCCAGACCAATGTTGTGCAGACGGAAAGCTATCAGCGCCTGGTCAATTTGCTCTGGAAACAGAAGCGCTATGATGATGCCTTCAATTATATGGAACAAGCTCGCTCACGCGCCTCGCTCGACAAAAACGCCAATCCGTGGATCGATTTCCGCGCCGCTACAACACCCGATATCATCAAGCAGGAGCAGACGTTGCGCCAACAACTGGTTGGTTCGCAACGGGCCCTGGATGCGGAACATCTGAAACCGGCTGACCAGCAAAATCAGGCGTTGCTCAATCAATTGGGCGAAGCGACCAAAACTGCCAGCGTGCAGTATCAACAAGTAGTGACCCAACTGAAACAGAGCAACCCAGAATATGCTTCGCTGATCGGCATTGACGCGATCAGCTTGGAACAACTCAAGAAAAGCGTATTGGACAGCCATACAACGCTGGTCACCTTCTTTATCTTACGCAAGACCTCAATCGCCTGGGTGGTGGATCAAGATCGTGACGTGCTGGTGCCGCTCGACGTGACGGGCAATGAGTTGATCCGTTTTGTGACCGCCCTGCGCACAAAGATGGCCAATCCGACCGCCCAAGTCACCGAGAACGCCGATCTGTATAGTCGTCTGATTGTCCCGATCCGGCCCTATATCCGGCATAGCAATTTGGTGATTGTGCCGCAAGGCATCTTGGAATATCTACCCTTCGCGGGGTTGTATGATGCGGCCCACAAACGTTATCTGGTCGAGGATTTCGCGATCAGCTATGCGCCAAGCGCTAGTGCGTTGCGCTATGCGATTGGCAAACGCAATGCCGACACGGGGCGGATGTTGGCCGTGGGCGATGTGGATAATTCACTCAACTTTGCCAAGCAGGAATTGCAGGCGGTGGCAAAGCTGTATGGGGCGACGGCGATCATTGGCAAAGAGGCCACCAAACTCCAGGTGAATGACAAAGCGCCGCAAGTAGACATCTTGCATATTGCGTCACCGGCGACCTATAAGCCATTCCAACCACTTTTCACCACGATCAAACTGGCGCCAGACGCGCAAGATGATGGCAATCTGGAAACGCATGATTTCTTCAATCTGAATCTGGCGCAGGCCAACCTGGTTGTCTTGTCGCGCAGCGCGGCGGATACCAATTCGCGCAACACGGGCAGCGAAATAATTCAGTTGAACCGGGCCGTGCAATATGCCGGTGCACCGGCAGTGATCAGCACGCTTTGGCCGGTGGAAGATGCGGCTACGGTAAAATTATATAGCGCCTTCTATAAGTATCTGCGCGAAAAGCAGACCACAGCGGAAGCTCTGCGCAACGCCCAACTCGATATGTTGAAGCAGACAACATCGAGCGCCCCCTATTATTGGGCCGCGCCCCTGCTCTCTGGTGATTACAAAGGCAACGGCGAGGTTACGAATGACAAACTGATCACTGGCACACTGGGCGCCACAACTGGCGTGAGCGGTACGCTCGAAGTGCAAGGGCAAGGCACGATTCAGAGCGCATCTAAAGTAACGAACACACAAGATACAACCGCCACCCACAATCAAACGGATAGCATACCAGCAACAACCGCGACCGCGGCAGTCACGGCGACGATGAATATCAGTGGCAGCCAATTGCCCACGACCACGGCCAAGTTGCCCAGTCTTGCCGGCGCCAGCAAAGGCATCTGCAATAACGTCACGCTGCCGATTGGTTTGGTGCTTCTGGTCGGCATGTTCCGCCGCAACCGGCTCAATAAAAAGAAAAAAACCGAAGGCAAGTAGGGTTTGGATAGGGCTGAGTGCTTATCATAAAAGGGCTATCCACCAACTGTGGATAGCCCTTTTATTCTTCCTTTTTGGTAGATCCCGGCGCTCCGCGTCGGGTGTGCGTCACGCTACTTGTTTTGTTCCCCAACGGCTTTCTCCCTCCTCTAGAAAGGGAGAAAGCCGTTGGCAGGGTGCTCTATGGCCTAAACCGCTACGGCCACGGGGGCGTGCCCGTTGGTGCTCATCATCATGCTCTCTTGTCGTTTGAATTGGCTCATATACAAGTCGTAATAAACACCCTTGTGCGCCAACAATTCTTCGTGGCGACCGCGCTCGACGATTTCACCTTGCACCAGCACCAATACCTGGTCGGCATTGCGAATGGTGCTCAGGCGGTGGGCGATCACAAAGCTGGTACGCCCAGCCAGCAGTTGCTCTAACGCCGCTTGAATCTGCCGCTCGGTGCGCGTATCTACACTGCTCGTGGCTTCGTCCAGAATCAGCACATGAGGTTGCGCGAGCGCCGCACGGGCAATCGAAAGTAGCTGGCGCTGACCTTGGCTGAGCCCGCTGCCACGCTCACCCAGCACGGTCTTATAACCTTCGGGCAACCGTTCAACGAAATCATGAGCGCGGGCTAGTTTGGCAGCGGCTATCACTTCTTCGTCGCTGGCTTCCGGGCGACCAAAGCGAATATTATTCATCACACTGTCGCTAAACAGGAAAGAATCCTGCAACACGATGCCAATCTGGCGGCGCAGAGTGGCCAGCTTTACATCCCGCACATCAACCCCATCGATGGTCACACTGCCGCTCGTAGCATCATAAAAGCGCGGCAGCAAATTGACCAGCGTCGTCTTACCGGCGCCGGTTGGCCCAACAATCGCAATCGTCTGGCCGGGTTCGGCAGTTAAGTTAATCCCTCGCAACACTGGCGTCTCAGTGTCATACTCGGCGCGCACATCTTGATAGACCACGCGCCCGAGAATTTCCGGCATTTCCTTGGCATCGAGCTTCTCCAAAATATCCGGCACTTCATCGAGCAGGTCAAAAATACGCTCAGCCCCAGCGATGGCGCTCTGAATATTTGTCCAGAGAATGCTGATCTGCTGCACTGGTTGATTGAAGCGTTGCACATAGCCCAGGAAAGTGACGATCAAGCCCAGTGAGACGGCGGTGGCGCCCAGCGTCTGCCCGCGCAACAAATAAATGCCACCCACGCCAGCCACAATCGCAATTGCCAGATAGCCAAGCGCTTCCAGGGTCGGTGACAGCGCCGCGGAATAGGCGACAGCCCGCACGTTGGCGTCACGATTGGCGGCGTTGCTCTCGCGGAAGGCGGCAATGTTGGCACCCTCGCGACTGAAGGCTTGCACTTCGCGTACACCGGCAATGCCCTCTTCCAACTCGGCGTTGACATCGCCGATTTTCAGGCGCGTCACCCGAAAGGCCTTACGCGCCTGGCCGCTAAACCAGAGCGTGGCAATGACCATCAACGGCACCACCGCTAAGCTGATCAGGGCATAGAGCAGATCAGCGCGCAGCATATTATAGGCTAGCCAGACCATCAGCAAAACGCCACCGAGGACATTGACCAGGGCAAAAGTAAGCGTCTGTTGGATCGTGCTGATATCGTTGGTGATGCGACTCATCAGATCGCCGGTCTCGTTTTTGCTGTAGAAGCTAAGCGATAGACGATGAAGTTGATGAAAGACATCTACCTGCAAGCGGCGCAACACATGTTGACCCATCCAACCCATCAGAAAGAACATCGCACCGCCGGCGAGCGCACCCAGGATGAAAAGGCCCACCAAGACAAGCACCAAGTGGAGCAGCCCGCTTGTCCGCGCTTCGGGGCTGGCATTGGGTGGCAAACTATCATACCAACAATTGCTTTGGGCTGCGTTGCTGGCCGTGGTCGCTGCGCCAGCCGTGGTTTGACCTGTGACACCCGCGGGCACCAGGTAACAGTCAACGGCCTGGCCAGTTAATTGGGGTGTATAGACCTGCACCCAAGTGTTGACCACCATTAAGACCAGCACCAACGCTAACAAAGGCCAGTACGCTTTAAAATATTTACCCAAGCGGCTGAGCGTAGACCCAACACTGCGTGGTTTGCTCGTATCCTGGCCGAATAAACGCCTTGGATCACCAAACATAGAAACCTCCTTAATAGGTAATAGGTAACAGGTAATTAGTAATTTGTAAGTGATCGTTACCGATCATGACCACTTACCATTTACCTGTTACTTATTACTTATTGCGGTTAACATCTTCTCCGATTCACCCGGCTCTTCTACCACCGTCGCGTCTTCGACGAGTTGGCTGCGATAGATTTCGGCGTAGATTTCACTCTGCTCCATCAAATCGACATGCTTACCACGAGCGACGATGCGACCTTTGTCCAGCACCAAAATCTGATCGGCACTGACCACTGTGCTAATCCGCTGTGCGATCACAAAGCTGGTGCGGCCCTGCATCAGGCGGTCGAGCGCCTGTTGGATCTGCACTTCGGTCACCACGTCAACGCTGCTGGTTGAGTCGTCCAAAATCAGAATGTGCGGGTCAAGCAACAAGGCACGTGCAATCGCAACGCGTTGTTTCTGCCCGCCGCTCAAGGTCGTGCCACGCTCACCCACTGGTGTGTTATAACCTTCGGGAAAGCTGACGATAAAATCGTGGGCCGCCGCGGCTTTGGCGGCCGCGATCACGTCTTCGTCCGAGGCGTCTGGCCGGCCAAACGCGATATTATCACGGATGGTGCCGGTGAACAGGTTAGTCTCTTGCAACACAATCCCCACTTGACGTCGTAACGATTCTAGTTGTACATCACGGATATCAAAGCCATCGATCAACACCTTGCCTTCACTGACATCATAAAAGCGCGGGATCAAATTGATGATCGTCGTCTTGCCACTACCAGTGGAACCAAGCAGCGCGACGGTTTGGCCGGGCGTCGCTTCAAAGCTGATATCAGCCAATACCGGTTCGCTGCTGCTGAAATAGCGGAAAGTTACGTTTTTGAATTCGACATGCCCCTGGATCGGTGGCAATGGCTTGGCGTCTGGCTTGTCCGCAACCTCATTTTTCGTATCGAGAATTTCAAAGATCCGCGTCGCACTTGCGCTCGCTTGGCTCATCTGCGAGATAATGAAGCCAAGTTGGCCGATTGGGAAAAAGACCAAAACCAGATAGAGGCTGAATTTTTGCCATTCGCCCACGGTCAAGGTGCCGACGATGATCTGCTTGCCACCAAAGTAGATGACGGCCGCTTGGCCCAAACTGGCCGTTAAAAAAATAAAGGGAAAGAGGAAGCTAAAAACCCGCGCCAGCGTAATCTGTTGCTGCATCAAAATTTCGGCAGCTTTATCAAAACGGGCTTCTTCTTGTGGTTCGCGCGCAAAGGCCTTGACCACCTTAATCCCGGCCAGGTTTTCTTGCAGAACGGTGTTCAAAGCAGAAAGCTTCATTTGCACCTGGGCAAACATCGGTTGGCTAATACTCCCAAAGAGCATAAACAGGATCAAGGCTAAAGGTAGAATGGCAATGACCGTCAGCGTCAGGCTCCAGTTGGTGAGCGCCAATAGGGTTAGCGCACCGATCAGGAGCACAAACGCCTGCACGATGATCAGTAACCCTTGCCCGATAAAGACGCGCAGCTTGTCCACGTCGTCAGTGGCGCGGATCATCAATTGGCCCGTCTGATTGCGGTCGTGATAGCTGAACGAGAGATGCTGGATCTTGGCAAACAACTCATTGCGAAAATCGAAGGCAACACTCTGGCTTAACTTTTCCGACAAATAAGCTTGCGCAAAGGCAAAAAAACCACGAATGACCGCAAAGATCAGGATCAGGCCAATCGCCCAATAGAGCGCTTGGAAGGCAGCGTCCGGCGTGCCACCCGTTGCGCGGGCGGCCATGCCCCTACCCACGGCGTCCAAGATATTTTGCACCAGTTGCGGCACAACCAATTGCGCGCCTGTGCTCAAAAAGAGGGCAAGATACCCAAGCAGCGCCGTCCGCCGATAACGCCCTAGATAGCGGATCGCCCTACCCAAATGTTTAAAGCCGCCCTTATTGCGACCTTGGCCTTGCCGATTACCACGTTGACTATTTACCAAAACATACCTCCTTTATTCATGGCCGCTCTTCGGCCCGTGCTACTCTTTGCGCTGTCAAGAGGTCTTTACAAATAACATGCGATAAAAACTGCGTAGATTGCTAACCTTATAGACAAACCATTTAAATGCCAGACAATCGTAGGTGCGGTTTTTAACCGCACTTGGCTGGTTTACCCAAGCTGTGCGGTTAAAAACCGCACCTACCTTTTGTATGCCTTTGATTTGCTTTGTCTATTAGCTGACTGTCCTACTGACTTACTGTCTAACCGTAGTGACGACTTTAGTCGTTGAGTCGGTCGGAACGACTAAAGTCGTCACTACGCTTCTAAAAACTAAATGGACGCACCACTAGGGTAGTTACGTTTCAGCCTCGGCTTGATGATCCGTTTGATGAGATTGGTTCATTTGCATACATTGCTCATTCAAGCCGCCATGATGGACCAGTGAACCATATAATTTCCATAAGAGCGCTTGCAATTGTTCAACTTCTGGGCCAGTCAAATCAGCCGTCAGTTGGTTCAGACACATCATATATTTGGGCGTATCGTTTTGAATCAAAGTGCGTCCAGCATCGGAAAGATGAATCCGAAACTGGCGCCGATCTTGCGGGTCAAGTTCGCGGATAATCAGCCCTTGTTCTTCTAAGGCCCGCAAGTGCGCACTGATCGTATTTTTGCTCACGGCTTGCGACTTGCTGAGTTCCGTCGGATAGACATAGGAACCACCGGCCCGCTCTTCCACCAATAGACGCATCAACAAGCGCCAACGGGGTGCCGAGAGTCTTTCACCGCCGCCAACCGCCCCGACAACATTTTCATAGGTATTGGTTACCATGTGGACCAAGCGCAACAATTCTGCCCCATGCAACTCGGTGATCCCGTGGGCAGCAAGCAGTTGATGGAAGGTCTGGCGGTATACAGAGCCCAAATCTGGACGTGTTGAATTAGTCATGGGTAGAATTGTACGCCATAGAACTAAATTCCTGCAAATTTAAAGCCACGGAAACACGAACAAACTTTCTAGTTTGGATAGCGGCGTTGTAACCTCACCCTCCCAGTTGGGCAGGAACAGTTGGGGCAAACGAAACATCAGTTCCTCCCCAGCAGGGGGAGGTTAGGTGGGGGTCTGGCTATGGTCAATTTAGGAGGGTAACGTTTGATGTACACGACGCGCCAGGATCCCTTTATGCGGTGCAAAGATTAGCGCTAACAAAAACACGAGCGTACTCGTCAAGACGACAGCGCCACCCGAGGCAACCTGTACATAATAGGAGGTGTAGAGCCCAATCAGGGTCGCCCCGCTGCCCAACAAGGCGGCGAGCAAAATCATTACTGTTAAACGATCAGTGAGCAGGCGCGCCGTGGCGGCCGGCGTCACCAACAAAGAGGCAATCAACACGACGCCTACCGCCTGAATGCCCGAGACAATCGTCAGCGCTAACAGCGCCATTAGCCCCATATGCAGCCAATTCAAGTGCAGACCGATCACTTGGGCATGCGTGCGGTCGAATGAGCTGACCAGCAATTCGCGATACCACAGAAACATGCAGCTCAGGACAACCAGCGTAACGATTGCGGCGATGATCACATCACCGGGTGCCACGCCCAGAATATTGCCAAAAAGAAAATGGGTCAAATCGCGCACATAACCTTGCGTGCGGCTGATCAACACGATTGCCAACGCAAAGGCTCCGGTAAAGACAATACCAATCGCCGTATCTTCGCGCACTTGTTCGGTATGACTGATCGCGCTGATCAAAATGGCGGCCAGCAGACCAGTGACAAAGGCGCCGGCGATAATGTTGACGCCCAGCAGATAGGCGATCACCACGCCGGGCAACACCGAATGCGCCATCGCGTCGCCAATAAAGGCCATGCCGCGTAGGACCACAAAGCAGCCAAGCGCACCACAGGTGGCGCCAAGCAGCGCGCCGACCAGCAGCGCCCGCAGGAAAAACGCATATTGTAAGGGTTCAATTAACCAGGTCATGCTGCGCTCGCTCGTGTAATAAGGCCAGTGGACCGCCGTATGCTTCAGCCAACACGGCAGCCGCTAAGACTTGATCGGGTGAACCGCTGGCGACCACCCGGTGCTGCAAGATTACAGCTTGATCGAAATGTTCAGGTAATGTCGCCAGATCATGCGTGGCAATAATCACGGTGCCACCGGCCCGACAAAGTTGGTCTACTAGTTGAAAGATCAATTGTTCGGTAGCCGTATCCACGCCACCAAATGGCTCATCCAACAGCAGCACCTCGGCTTGTTGGGCTAGGGCACGAGCAATAAAGACCCGCTGGCGTTGTCCGCCGGATAAATCGGCAATATGGCGCTTTGCCAGTGGCGCCATGCCCACTTCTTCTAGCGCCGTCATCGCCAGCGCTTTGTCGTGCGCCCGCGGCCAGCGCGGCCAACGCAGATGGGCATCACGCCCCATCAATGCCACGTCAAAAACCGTGATCGGAAAATGCCAATCGACTTCGCGGCTCTGTGGCACATAGGCCACACGGTACCGGCCCACATGCGCCGGTTCGCCCAATACCTGAATTCTGCCACGCGTTAAAGGCAACAGGCCGACCATCGCTTTCAAAAGCGTCGATTTGCCGGCGCCGTTAGGGCCGATCAAGGCCGCCCGTTGCCCGCGTCCGATGCGGATGTTGGCGGCTTCGAGCGCGGTCTCATGGGTGCCAGGATAGCGGACGATCACATCATCCACGATCACGGCCACTTCTGGATGCTCTAGATTGCTCATATTCAATCTTCTCACTTGTGTTACGCAGATCAGGGTGAATGATGGTCATTAACAAAATAAATCGGTAACCTTGTAGGTGCGGTTTTTAACCGCACAAGCAAGGGAACGGAACCTGTGCAGTTAAAAACCGCACCTACGCTTATGGCAATCATTCGTTAATGACTATCAACGCACTTTGTGGATTAGGCGAGGATTTAAATCCTTGCCGTCTTGCCCTACTTCAATGCATCGACCAACTTGTTGACATCCGCGCGGAAGAAATCCAGATACGTGCCAGCTTCGCCACCTTTGTCACCCAATGAGTCGATGTATAGATCCGTGACGACTTTGACGTTGGCCTCGGCGCCCACCTGCTCAAGCAACTTAGGGTTGACCGAAGCTTCGGTGAAGATCGCCTGCACCTGCTCTTGCTTGATCGTTTCGACTAATTTGGTCAAATCTTTAGCGGAAGTTTCGGCAGCTTCGGTGCTCGCACTGGGAATCACCGCACCGACAATTTTAAATTGATAGCGCGTGGCAAAATAACCCATCGCATCGTGCATGGTCACGAGTTTGCGCCGTTCGGGCGGAATCACAGCCAGTGTCTTTTCGGCCCAGGCGTCTAATTCCGTCAGTTTCGTTTTATAGGCAGCGGCATTGGCATCGAACGCGTCGGCATCCGTTGGATCAATCTGTTTTAGACCGGTCGCGATATTGTCAACCACCGTCACCATATTCAGCGGGTTCATCCAAATATGCGGGTCGGGGTCACCACCTTCCGCAAAGGCGGCGTCGATCTTGCCCAACGCTAGGTTTTTCGAAACGTCAAAGATCGGTCGTTCGCCGCCGGCATTCTTGACCAATTCTTCCAACCAGCCTTCCAACCCGACGCCATTGATGAAAACGGCCGCCGACTGGGCCACTTGCTTGACATTGTCTGGCGTCGGTTCAAACTCGTGCGGGTCGCCATTGCGCGGCACCAAACCGATCACAGTTACATGGTCGCCAGCGATCACACGGGCGATGTCTTCGAGTTGGGTAGTCGTGGCAATCACGGTCAATCTAGTGGGCGCCGTGGAAGATGGCTCGGCTTGGGCCTGACAAGCTAGCAATAAACAAGCAAGCCCGACAAGCCCCAGCAATCCTGCGAAATTGCTACATTTGTGTAACATTCATGCTCCTGATCCTGTTTCGCGTCACTAAATGAGAAAAATTCTCATTTAAGAGTTGCAGTTTAGTGGGTCAACACCGGTTTGTCAAATGATCAGGCGTGTTAGTGAAGCCTAAAAACATTATACTGATTAGCGATTATACTCAAATCAAGTTGAGAACCGGCGTCTCTAAAATCTTCCTGGAAGGGGTCGCCGATCGATTCTATGACCCTGAAGAGCCTGAAGGGTTCCAGGAAGATCGTCGACGAAAACGCCGGGTTTCATTCTGAACTCAGTATAAACGAAATTTACAATTTTGCTACTTGACAACAGAACTTTTGTTCTGATATACTCAAAACAGAACAAAAGTTCTACGAGATTCTAAAATGGATTTCTAGGAGCTTTGAATCGCACAGCACTAGGCTCGTACGCGTGCCATCTGGACAAGTAGCGAGCCTTAAGAAAAAGCCTGGTCTGCGCGGATCAATTCTACGAACGACAAGCACAATTCTTCGTTGCGGCGAAGATGTGGTGTCGATGTAGGGTTGATCCGTAAGATTGGGCTTTTTTGTTTTTATACGCTGTCATTTACTTAAGCGTAGATTTTCGTCACGCACCAAAAGCGACCGCCCTAAATCACATAAAACTAGAGATCGGCGCGTGTTCCTACATGGCTAAGCTTTGGCGCGAAAAAAGTTAGAGTCGGGTTTTACTGATACGCTAAACCTCTCACACCTTGCGCACACCAGCGACCAATCCATCAACGATTGGGGAGTTAGAAGATGACCAATCGCAAACGTAATCTGGATCTGCAAGCAGACCGCATCGAGGCGGTTTTGGCACGTCACAAAGTCCAGGGCCATGTGCAAGGCGGTGTTGTAACCCCACGCTTTATCCGCTTTCAACTGGCGACCCAAATGGGCACCAAAATTAATAAAATCGTCGCGCTCGCCGAAGAGATCGCGTTGGCCTTGGGCAAGCGTGAGGCCCGCATCTACCGCCAAGGCGATGCGATCAACATTGAGGTGCCGCGCGCGAAGGCAGAACCGGTGCGGTTGCTCGCGTTGTGCAGCCGCCTACCAACCGTCCCCCCTGTTACGGCGGTGCTGGGGATCGAACAAAATGGCACGCCGCTCCTGCTGCGCTTGCCTGCGCCAGATGTAGCCCACGTCTTGGTAGCGGGTACCACCGGTTCGGGCAAGACAGCGTTGGCCCGTACGTTGCTCACCTCGCTGGCGATGCACAATCGCCAAGTGGAGGTTCAACTGGTGCTGATCGACCCCAAAGGGCGCGGCTTTGGGGCCTTGGCTAGTTTGCCGCACGTACTAGGCGAAGTCGTAGCCGAGATGGGCGCGGCGGTTGAGCGCCTGCGGTGGCTGGTTCAAGAAATGGAGCGTCGCGACCGAGCGCATATCAGCAATCCGGTGTTGGTGGTAGCCGTGGACGAGTTGGCCGATCTGCTACAAACCGGCGGGAGCGCGGTCGAAGCGATGTTAACCCGCCTGAGTCAACGTGGGCGCGAGGCGGGGATTCACATTGTTGCCTGCACCCAAAAGCCAACCGCCGCCCTGATCGGCGGCGCGATGAAAGCCAATTTCCCAGTCCGCTTGGTTGGCGCCGTGGCCAGCCGCGATGAAGCCCGTTTTGCCGCTGGCGTCACCGATAGCGGCGCAGAAAAATTGGAAGGCAAAGGCGATTTCCTGTTGGTGGCTAAAGGCGAAGTTGTGCGCTTTCAGGCGGCCTGGTTAGGCGCGGATGATTTGGCTGAGATCGCGGCAAAACTATGCGAAAGTGGCCGCACAACGCGCCGTTGGCAAGCACCGGCGGTAGTACCACAGGCATCGCCGTTGAAGGCTGAAGCGCAAACAAAACAACCAGCAGCCCAACCAGCCTGGCGCGGGTTGTTGGAACGTTTTTTGGTGAAGTGAAAGCAATTTAGAGGGAGAGCGTACGATGAAACGTTTGATAATTCTGATGGCACTGGTTTTTGTGGCCGTAGCAGGCTGGCGGATTGGCGATCGGTTGAGCAGTGACGCCCTAGGGATGGCGATTGGCGTGCTCTTTGGCATCGTAGCGGGGATTCCAACCGCGTTGCTGCTCTTGGCCTCCAGTAGACGCCGCTCCGAAGCAGAGGATTCACCCCGTTCAAATCCTCAAGGGCGCTTTCCGCAAAATGGGTATGGCTATCCGGCCTTTCCCCAACAACCACCGGTGATTGTGTTGGCTGGCAATGGGGCGCAGGGACATATGCCCATGCAACCAGGCTATGGCAACGTCGATCAACAGCCTCGTTACGCCTTGCCCGCACCGCGTGAAATGGCCGAGGAACGTAAATTCCGCGTGGTCGGCGAAAAAGATGAGTGGATTGATGAGTGGTAGGCAGGTAGCAGGTAGACGGTAAAAGCTTGTTCTGCCGTCTACCTACTAAAACGGACTTTTACTCTGATCCGGCACAGCCGTGGTCGGAATATCACTGGCCACAGGTTGATGGACGGTGCGCTCATCGAGGTTAAAGGTATAACCATAGCCTAATACATGAAGCTTTACACCCAGCATGCTGATTGGGGTTTCACTTTTGTATTCGTGGACATTGGTATAGCTCATGCCTGCGCCATCAATCAGTAGAACGCTGCCCTCGCCAAAAACATCTACGGTGCTGTCGGCATAGACGGCGACGCCGACACCCGGTTCCAGGCCCAAGCCGATCAAGAATGGGTTATAGGCCACGGCGGTGAGCAATGTACTCAGCGCCATCGGTAAATGCTGGCGGTTCTGGTGCTCTGCTTCAACGTGCGCAACGTCAAGCACCAAGCGATTGATCAGCCCCAAACCGGGCGCAAATTGAATCAGCCGCCGGTGCAAAAAAGTCGGTAAATTTTCGCTATCCTGTTCAAAGGCGATCATATGTTGGCAAAGGAGGGATGCGCCGCGGCCAAGACCGGCCACCGTTTTGCCATGCGCATTGGCGCGCCGAATGGCCTGCGCCACCGGTGTGCCGCCCAACAGACTGATAAACTGTAAAGGATTGCCCTCTAAAATTAAAATCCCAGTGGCATTGTCAAATAACGCTTGATGATGCGCTTGTTGCGCGTCCGCGCGACTTTCGATGGTCAGGACATTGACAGCCGCCGCTTCCCAAGTCGTAAAAAGATCCACATACTTTTGAGCTGCCTGGGCGGTCGTGGCAGTCGGGACAACCAGAATCCGAGCGCCATAACCACCAGCGTCCGTCCAAAAACGTTGCAAGAGCATGGTCTCAGCCAATTCAGTGGCCGGTGAACCCATCAATAAGAGTGGGCCACGGGTAAATCCAGGCGGGACAAGTGCAGGCACAGGCAATTTCTCCTAGCTACGACCAAATTTCAATTCAGCTGTGCATTGCGCACAATCGCCTGAAATATGGGCAGCAGTTCTGTATAACGTGACGATGGTGTCGTAAAAGTAAAGACAATGATGTTGGTGGCTTGTGCATCAAAAGCAGCGATCTGATAACCATCCATCGGCGGGTTTATGCCAGGCACCAAGTCCGCAGCTAAGGTGTAGTGCAGAATAGCAACCGGTAACCCCGTAGTGCGCAATGTGGTATCGAGTTTGCTTTCTTGAATTTCGACCCCAGGATGACGCTGCAAATCTGCGCCGACGTCGGTCAGATACCTGGCCAGACTCAATCCATGGCGCGGCACCACCACCACAATTAGATTGGGGGGCAGCGCAGCTTGCCCCTTGGCCTGATCATCAAGTAACAACGCAACCAGAGCCGTTGAATCCGCATCAACCGCGATGAGCAGCGTCTCGACCGCCACCAGCATGGGCGGTGTAGTCACTGTACTTTTCAGCTTATCCAGGGCAAGTTTCAGGTGTTCAGCATCCAGGTCAATGGCTTGCCAAGCAGCCGGCAAATTCACCTTGAGGGCACTTTGCGCGCCGAATTTGGTGGAATTCAGATAGGCTAACTGGCCCGCCGGTACAAGCGCGCTAGCGAGAGTGGCGACAGGCGTACTTGTGGGGATTACCCTGGGCAGCAAACGCTGGTCGATGAATACAAGCGCAAAGAGCACAGTCAGACACACAAACAAGATTAAGGCCCAACGGGAGTTAGAGATGGCGCTAACCTTCCTAAAAATATTTAGATGATTAATGGTCACATGGTGAGCGCTTGTAGAAGGGAGAGAGCCTTTTATAGGTCTACGCTCTACCTTCTACAAACAGAGCCTATGTCGAACAATCCTTATTGCATGGCCGAAGGACAAAGGTGCGCCAGTGTACAAAGCGCACATTTTGGCTTGCGGGCATCGCAAACTTGCCGGCCATGCAGAATTAACATATTGGCAAACTGAATCCACTCGGTCACTGGCACAAGCGCCATTAAATCGCGCTCAATCTTTTCGGGATCATCGGCCTGCGTCAGATCCAGGCGATTCGACAGGCGACGCACATGCGTATCTACGACAACGCCATCCGCAATGCCATAGGCGGTGCCAAGCACGACATTGGCGGTTTTGCGAGCGACGCCAGCCAAAGTCAACAGATCATCCATCGTAGCCGGCACTTCCCCCGCATAGGCTTCGACAATTCGTCGCGCCGCAGTTTGAATGTTTTTAGCTTTGGTTTTGTAAAAACCCGTGGAACACACACGCTTTTCCAGTTCGCTGCGGTCCGCCTCGGCAAAGGCTAACGGCGTCGGATATTTTGCGAAGAGGGCAGGCGTCACCAAATTCACACGCACATCGGTGCATCGGGCCGATAGAATGGTCGCCACCAGCAATTCAAAGGCATTGCGATGATCAAGGGCGCACGTTGGATCGGGGTATTGTAAATGCAGCAACCGAATCAATTCCCCAATGCGCTCTGTGGCCGGTGAAATAGCGGTCAGGGCCAAATTTTCGCTCATATAAAGGCCTTATTTTACAATTCAGATGCGAGTCTATCTCGATTTGATCGTCCAGATGTGCCAAGTAACATAACGATTCAGATCTATCTACCATTTTACAGATTAAGGCCATTTCAATGAAATAAGGATCCAGCGTTTGCCGAACAAAATCATGCGTAGGTGCGTGCTTGTAGCCGCACGTGCTGCGTATACCCCAAATTGTGCGGCTAAAAGCACGCACCTACTGGATCCTTTATGCTTTGATTGCGCCTAAGACAAGATTAAGACAATGGCGTAACGGGATGAGCAAGCACGCGATAATCCGAATCGTCAATCCGTTGCCACGGATAGTGGATAAAATCCTCGGTAATTTCGCCATAGTGGTCGGGCGCTTGGTCTGGATAGTCGCTGCCGATCTGCTTCCAATGCAACACAGCCAGTTCTGGGAAGCCACCGGCGGTTTCGATCCGGCCTTTGGCGGCCAGGATGTCGCGGCCCCGATTCCAAAGATTATCGATCACCAGGATCTTACGGCCTTTTAGCAACGAATCGGGCGGGAATTGCAGAAAACGCGGCCAACTGAGTGAAGCTTGACCGGGATTATCCGTAAACAAGACCGCCGCGGTCAGCACATCTTTCATCTTTAAGGCTTCGGCAATCATCCCGCCAGGAATAATCCCACCGCGCGAAATGGCTAGGATGGCATCATAGGGCGTGTTAATTTTAAAGACCAATTTTGTGACCAATTCCTCGGTCTCATGCCAAGTCAAATAAACGTGTTTCATGTGACACCTTATGCTTCAGAACTTATGCTTCAGAGAACGATGAAATTTGTGAGAACGCGATCAATCTGTTCCTAAGAATTCAGTTGATTAGTCAACTGGGCACCAAGCAATGCCGTAGCGGCCATGATGTCAACGGTGTGATGGCGCACTACTTGGTCACCGGTTGAATTATACCCAGACTTGACCGCAAGGTCTAGCCCTGACCGGGCTGGCAACAGATAGACCGGTGTCAGCAGCCGCAAGCCATACGCGCCCGGCGTTAAATTCCACTCACAATATGCCCTATGCGCTGACCTACGCTATGACCATAAGCCGTATTATAGCCGTAGTCGGTGGATTGATCGAAAATTGTAGCGGCTACTCCGTCAAGGAAAGCCGTCGTGGTTTGTTTGAGGCGAGGAGCGCGCAGGACTTACCGTCCAAACATCACTCCGTACTTGATTACAGCCAAAGAGTTCGATTCATTCTGATGGTATTTTGCAGATTACCCCATGGCGCGATCAAACTTGCACCAGTTGCTTCAACACCTGCCAATCACCGGCCCGCAGCGCGCCCAGATAGGGCGTCACGTCCACCTGCTGCTTAATTGCCTCTGCCACCATCGACGCCTCAACCGGGTAGCCGATCAAGATCGCCCCGATCAGCTTACCATCGGCG